>NZ_JACBGN010000053.1 GCF_013401435.1 Streptomyces sp. BR123 | reverse complement strand
GATCGGGGCGGGGGTGGTGAACGACATGGTCTTCGTCCTTTCGGTGAGGGGAGGCAAGAGAGGCTGGCCGGTCGTCGAAGGGAGGCCGGACGTGCGGTGGGGAATCACGGGGACGGGTCGTCCAGGAATCGGGCCAGATCGTGGAGAACGGGGTGGCGGGTGACGTCTGCCGGGGACACGGTGCGGTCCAGGGCGATGGCGAGTTTCACGGCTGACAGGGAGGTGCCGCCCCGGTCGAAGAAGTTGTCGCGCCGGTCGATCCCGTCCTGCGGAATGCTGAGCACGCTCGTCCACGCGGCCGCCAGCTGTCGTTCGGCGGGCGTACCGGGCACCTGGATCTCGTCCTCGGCTGCGTGGAGCTGCGAGGCCAGGGCTGCCAGAACCTTTCGGTCGATCTTGCTGTTGGGGGTCAGCGGGAGACCCTCCAGCCAGTGGACGGCCGAGGGGATCATGTAGCTGGGCAATGACGCGCCCAGCCGGTCCAGCAGGATGTCCGTTTCGAGGGGGTGCGGGGCGGTGTAGAAGGCCACCAGGTGAGTGCTGTGGTCGGGCCGTTCGGCGACCACCACGGCGCTGTCCCGCACCCCTGGCACACGGAGCAGGGTGTTCTCGATCTCGCCGGTTTCGATACGGAACCCGCGGATCTTCACCTGGTTGTCGCGACGGCCGAGGAATTCCAGCTTGCCGTCGGGCCGCCAGCGGCCGAGGTCGGCGCTGAGATACAGGCGCATGCCCTCACGGTGGGGATCGGCAAGATAGGTGGGCCGGGTGCGCTCGGGGTCGTTGACGTAGCCGCGGCCGACGCACACCCCCGAGAAGGCGATCGCTCCGGGCGCGCCGAGCGGCACCGGATTGAGGTGCTCGTCGACGACATAAAGGTGGACGTTGTTCACAGGTCGTCCGAGTGGGACGCGGTCGGCTTCCGGTGCACGGTCCATGACCTCGTGGTTGGTGTCGTCGCTGGTCTCCGTCAGCCCGTAGGCGTTGACGAGCTTGGTGCGGGGCTGGACGGCGAACCAGCGCTGGGCGAGTTCCTTCTTCAGCGGCTCGCCCGTGACCGACACGTAGCGCAGGTCCGGCAGCGTCCGGGGGTGCTGCTCGAGATGCGACACGACGACATCCAGGTAGGAGGGGACGACCTGCAGCACGCTGACCCGTCCGCGGGCAACGGTGTCGACGAACCGTCGGGCGTCGAGGATCGCTTCCTGCTCGATCAGCAGGGTGCGACCGCCGACCAGCAGCGCGGCGAGCAGTTGCCACAGCGAGATGTCGAAGCACTGGGGCGCGGTCTGGGCAACCACCTGGCCTGCACCGATCCCGAGGTCGTCGATCTTGGCGTAGAGGTGGTTGAGCATGCCTTCGTGTTCGCACATGGCTCCCTTGGGCTCGCCCGTCGAGCCGGAGGTGAAGTAGATGTAGGCCAGTTGGTCGGGTGCGACGTCGATCCCGAGATCGGTGCCGCAGGGCTCCTGTTCGTAGGCGGTGTCCACGAACAGCTTCTGGACTGCGGGCCGGACTGCGAGAGCCTGCCCGAGGGTGGGGGCGGCGGTCGGCCGTGTCACCACGAGCCGGCATCCGGCACGGTCCAGCATGGACCCGATGCGTTCGGCGGGCAGGTGCGGCTCGACGGGCAGGTAGGTGCCTCCGGCTTTGAAGACGGCCAGGACCGCGGCCAGCCAGTCCAGGTCCCGCTCCATTGCCACCGCCACCACCGCTTCACGCTGCAGTCCTCGGGGGCGCAGGGCGCGGGCCAGGCGGTTGGAGCGGGCGTTGAGCTCCCGGTAGGTCCACTTCCGGTTGCCGAGTTGGGCGGCGACGGCGTCCGGGTGCTGCCGTACGCGCTGCTCGAACAGCTCGTGCACCCGGTGCTCGGGCAGGGCTCGGACCGGCCCGGCGAGGCCGTGAAGCTGGAAACGGAGCTCCTCTGCCGACAGCAGGCTCCGGCCTGTGTGATCGGCATCGGGGTCGGCAGCGATCAGCGCGAGCGCGGTGAGGTGGTAGCCGGCTATCCGGGCGGCGCAGTCCGCGTCGAGAACGTCGGTGCGGTAGCGCAGCCGCAGTATCAGCCGGTCGTCGCCGCGGGGCGAGATGCCCACCCACAGGACCGGCCGGGCGGCCGGCTCGTCATCGGTTGCAGGGAGGCAGGCATTGGTGCCGTGGGGATCGAGCACCGTCTCGAAGGGTGTTTCGGCCGGGCCGAGTTCACGCCGGAGACGGTCGAGGGGAAATTCCCGGTGTGCCTGCAGGTGAGCGACGGTGTCGCGGGTGCGGTACAGCAGGCTCTTCCATGAGCCGGAACCGGTCGTCAGCCGGCAGGGGAGTGGCCGGCCGCCGGCGGCGGCGACGTAACCGGTGGTGACCTCTCGTTCGTTGCTCAGCGCAGCCAGCACCTTCGCGTGCGCGGCCAACAGCACACAATCCAGCGGTACCGCCAGGTCGTCCGCCAGCCGTCGCACCGTTGCGGCCTGGTCGGATGGGACCGGTGCCTCGTAGTCGGCCACGCCCGCGACCGGTACCCGTGTCCATCGCGGGAGGAGCGGGGAGCCGCCGCCGGCGGCCAGGATCCCGTGCGAGAACTCTCTGCTGGTGGTTGCCTCGAATGCCATGGGGTCTCTCCTTCGTTGGTACTGCTGCTCATAGGGGCGGGCGTCAGGATCCGCCGAGCCGGTCGGGGTGGGTGGGCGCGGTTCCGGGTGCGGTTCCGGGTGCGGTGCCGGCCAGGTGTGCCGACGGCGTTGCGGGCAGCGTGGTGCCGACGGGCATCTGCCGGGCCGGGTTTCCGCCCCATTCGGCCCTTCGCGGGACCTGCTCGCCCTTCATCAGGAAGGAATCGCAGGCGAGGCCGACACCGTCCTTCAGTACGACGCCGTAGTGGACGAACGCGCCCACTCCGAGGGTGCAGCCGTCACCGATCGTGGTGCGGTCGGACTTGAAGGCGCCGTCCTCCTGCGAGTGGCACTGGACCACCGTGCCTGCGTTCAGCGTGCAGTCGTCCCCGATGGTGACGAGGGTGCGTTCCGGGAAGGCGCAGCCGTCGTCGAAGAGCCGCTTGCCGATCTGCGCTCCCAGCAACCGCCAGACGACGTTCTTGAACGGGGTTCCGTCGAAGACCCGCGTGTAGTCGAACGACGCCAGTTTCCAGAAGCGCTCGTGCCGCCAGAACGACGGCTCGTAGATCGAGCAGTACAGCGGGGCCTGGGGCTTGAATCCCGTGGCCGCCCGTTCGATCAGCGCGAAGAAGGCAACACTGAACAGGAGTGCCAGCACACCGGCCAGCATGATCGACGCAGCGCCCAGCGCAGGGTAGAGGGATTTGGCGCCCAGGACGACGAGGGTCACGGCGAAGACGTGGATCCACCGCGCCATCAGGTACAGCCCCGCTGTGGCAGCGTTGTGCCGGTTCTTGGCGGCCAGACGACGGCGCAGTTCGCTGCCGCTCTCCAGGTCCTGGAACCGGGTGTCGCGCATCACCGTGCGAGGGATGGCGAACGGGGGCGAGCCCAGCAGACCCGTGTTCTCCCGGAGTTCTCCGTCGACCGGGACCATCACCTTCGTCGCCAGCAGACAGTTGTCACCCGTCCTGGCCTGCGAGGGATAGGCGATGCGGTTGCCGAGGAAACTGCGGGCTCCGATCGCGACGGGGGACAGCCTGAAGGACGTGTTGGAGAATTCGGCATTGATGAGTGACAAGCCGTCGGCGACCATCGTCCCGCTGCCCACCGAGCTGAGGAACGGGCTGTCGTGCTTCACTTCGGTGCCGAAGTTCGAACCGGTCTGGGTGGCGCGGGACAGGTCGTAGCCGAGATGGCGCAGGTAGTGGACGATCGCGGAGCTGTCCCCGAACAGTGTTGTGAAGAACTTCCTGTTGGTCAGGAGTGCAATGGCCCTCTGCAGGCCGTAGTGGAAACCGTAGAGGGGATAGACCGTGCCCGGCTTGAGCGCCAGACGGAGCAGGCGCGGCACCACGCCCTGGATGATCAGTCCGGCGAGAGCGGCGCCGAAGAACAGCACGAAGGACACGGCCAGGGTCTTCAGATAGAAGATCCCGCTGGTGAACTCCGGTGCTCCGGACCCGGGCGGTGTGCTCAGCTGCGGCAGCTCGTTCAGCAGCACGGCGACACCGCCGGTGGCCAGCGGCAGATGCACGAGCAGCAGGGCGAGCAGCTGACCGATGGTGTAGCGGACCTTCCTGGCCGTGGAGCATTCGACGGCACCGACGGTACGGAAGTCCGTGCCGGTGGGTTCGGCCGGCGACCCGTGCCGGCGCTCACCGGCGGGGACGGACTGGCCGGCATGCAGGCTGGAGGCGTGCCCGAGCTGGGACCGGTCGCCCATCGATGTGTTGATGTCGAGGACCGTCTGTTCGCCGACGAGCACGCCCTTGCCGAGGGTGACCGAGCCGGTCTGGAGCAGACCCGCGTGCGCCCGGTAGCAGGAGAAGGACACATCCTTGCGGATCACCGCGCCATCACCGACCGTGAGCAGATCGGCACAGACGGGGACATGTTTGGAGAAGATCGCAACGTTGCGGCCGATACGTGCGCCCAGCGCCCTGAGGTATGCCACGTACAGCGGCGACCCGATGAACAGACGCGCAGGACTCATGCGGATCAAGGTCTTGACCAGCCACCAGCGCACGTAGCCCAGGCTCCAGACGGGGAACTCCCGGGGCGTGAAACGGCCGATGAGGATCCACTTGGCCGCGATCGGCGCCAGGCTCAGGCCGACGAGCATCATGCCGCCCGCCAGCACCGATCGCAGGTACCCATCGAGGACACCGCTGCCGGCGCCGACCCACTCGTAGCAGCGGACCGTGGCCAGGGCGGCGACGTAGGAGTAGCCGAGGAACGCCAGGAACTGCACCATGCCGCACAGCAGGTACTGCCCTGTGCCCGCCCGCGCCGCCCTCCTGCCCTCCGGAGGGGACGCGGGCTGGCGCACGGGCGGCGACGTCGGGACGGCCGAAGCGGCGGATGGCTGGACTGACTGCTGGACGGGCATGGGCGCAGCCGTGGGCGCGGCGGCGGTGAGCGCGGAGACGAGGCCGTTGACCGTGCGGTACCGGTAGACGTCCCTCATCGATACGGGCAGCAGGTCCGCCCGCTTCCTGATCCGGGCACAGAATCGCGCCATCACCATCGAATCAGCGCCCAGATCATCGAAGAAGTCACTGTCGCCCGACACGCGCTCCACACCCACGACCTCGGCCAGAACCTCGGCCAGGAGCCGTGCGGTCTCGGCCTCAGTGCCGCGAGTCCTCATCGGGTCACCGGTCGACAAAAACATGTGTAATCCACCTCCAAATGCGGGCATTCTGCTGCCGGATATCTTGCGGAATCGATTGTGCTTCGGGTATGTCGTTTCCGCCTCGAAATACCTCCGGCATTCAGGGCGGATTCACGATGCCACCCACCAGTAGATGCCGCCTGCGCATGTCCGTCACGCCACTGAATTTCGTAGCTTGACATCGCGCACCCGGAGCGGTAGGCGAGCGAAAGTTCCGGCCGTCGTCCAGCCCGGGAGGGGCGTCGTTCCCGCATCCGGCAGACGGATTCGCCCACTTGTCCGTGATCGTGGCCGACGTCAAGCCCCGACATCGAGTGGCATGACACAGCCGCGTCCAGCCCGCGTACTGGAGGGACTGCAAGGACGTCACATGAGGCGAGGTCCCTGTCCAAATCGCTGTCGCACGGGCAGAAGGCAGCAGGCGCCGTGATTGCATACCAGGAGGCCGCCGTGAAGGTCATATCAACCCCGCAGGAGTTCAATGAGGACGACCTCTACGTCGACCTCAAGGCGATCATCGGGCGCCGACTTTTCCTCAAATGTGAGGGATTCAATTTCGCCGGTTCCGTCAAGCTCAAAGCCGCGAGCGCCATGGTCGAGGCAGCCGAACGTGACGGCCTTCTCACCCCTGATTCGATCCTGGTCGAGTCATCGTCCGGCAACCTCGGAGTGGCCCTGAGCATGATCGCTGCCAGCAAGGGCTACCGGTTCGTGTGCGTGACCGACTCCCGCTGCAACCTGCCGACGCGGCTGCTCATGGAATCCCTCGGCAGCCAGATCGTCATCGTCACCGAGCCCTCCCGCACCGGCGGTCTGCTCGGCGCCCGCATCGACCGCGTCAGGGAGCTGTGCGCCTCCGACAGCAGATACGTATGGCTCAACCAGTACACCAACCCCCACAATCCGCTCGCCCACTACCGCTCCACCGCACCGGCCATCGCCCTCGCCTTTCCCGACCTCGATGTCCTCTTCGTCGGGGCGGGAACCACCGGGACCCTCATGGGGTGCGCCAGGTACTTCCGCACGTGGCGCCGCCCGGTCCGTATCGTCGCGGTCGATGCCGACGGCTCCGCCACCTTCGGGCACACCCCCGGTCGTCGTATGATCCCGGGCCTCGGCAGCGGCGTCCGGCCCCCACTCCTCGACACCTCGTACGTCGACGAGGTGGTACACGTCGGCGAAGCCGAGACCATTCGCACGTGCCACCGGATGGCCCGGCACGGTTTCGTCTTCGGCGGGTCCACCGGCACGGTCGTCAGCGGCGCCGCCCGATGGCTGGCCCGGCAGGAACAGCAGGTGACCGCGGTCGCCATCGCCCCAGACCTCGGCGAGCGCTACCTCGAAACCGTCTACCAGACCAACTGGGTGCAGGACCTCTACGGCGAGGAGGCACTCGAACCCCAGACGGTCACCGCCACCAGCCCGCCTGCCTGATCCGCGGGCCCGGGGCCATGCCTCCGGCGATCACTCCCGGCCGCGGCCGGCGTACCCGTCCGTCCCCGGAACGGCATTCTCGGCCTGAAGGGCGACGGCGGCGGCATAGCCGTCGTCCACGGCCACGTCCTCGATCGTCCAGCCCGGTACCTGCGCCACCTCCTCCGGTCCCGCACCGAGGTAGTCCAGTGCCATGGAGCGCCCCAGCCCCACCCCCAGCCCCTTCAGATATGCCTCCTTGCGCGCCCATACACGGGCGAAGTGGGCAGGCCGGTGCTCCGCGCGAAGCCTGCTGAGCTCCGCCGTCTCCTGCGGATGAAGAGCCCCTCCGACGTCCTCCGCCACCTCGAGGGCCGGCACCACCTCGATGTCCACCCCCACCGATGCCGGCGCGAAAGCGAGCAGGCACAGGCCGCCGCTGTGGGACAGCGAGAAGTGCAACGGGCTGTCGCGCACCACAGGACGCCCGTGCGGCTGCCCGCACAACGGACACGGCAGCCGCCCGAGCGGCACATCCACCGGCGGAACACCCAGGTACGCGCTCAGCAGCAGGCGCAGCCCCACATGCCCGGCCAGATACGTGTCCCTGTCCCCGGCCACCCGGAGGGCCGCCGCACGCTCCTTCTCCGCCCCGTCCAGCACCGCATCGGCCAGACGGGCCGCCACCGCCCTGAACGCTTCCGTCCGAACCAGCCACAGCGCTGGTTCCCCCACCGTCCCGGGCAGCTGTTCCCACACTCCGTCCGTCAGCTCAACCGGCCCTCGCACCACACCTGCCGCCATCCATAAAGCATACGAAAGCGGCACAAGAGGGACGTTGGTGTCGGCAGGCGTGCTGCGGACAGCCGGTGTGGGCGGACGGCGTGGGCGGACGGCGGGAACCAGGGCGGCTACGACGACGAGGGCGGGCATGCCCACCAGGCAGACGGCGGACGGCCACCCTGATGGGGCCCGCCGGCTGGTGCCGGTGGACGGACCCGCGCCGTCGCTCATCACGGACTGCCCGCCGGGCGGACGCGGGCCTCAGCTTGACGTTTAACGTGCTGTCTGAACTCGTTCAGTACGAGTTGTCGAGTTGGTCTACGAGGAATCGAAGCTCGCGAGCTCGGCGCCGGGACATGCCGTGTATCACGGCATCCAGGAACTCCCGTGCTTCGAAGGGGCTGCCGCAGCATTCCCACACACCGCAGCCGCCGTCTTCGTACTCACTCCAAAGGTTGCGGTACGGGTCCCGCACGAACCCTCGCCAAATCCTCACGGACTCGGCCGTGATGCCAGGCCACAGGTAGTTCCGGCTTCTCTCGACCCTGGAAACTTCGGCAAGGGCGGGCGGGGACAGGCCAGCAATAGGGGGTTGATAGGTGAGCCGGTGCCGCGGCCACTGCTCGGCGCGTACACGCCCGGGCCGTCTACGCGGCATGGGCCTTTCTGTAGAACGTCATGGGGTGATCCTGCCAGAGACGGTTGCGCCGTGGCACCTGACTTGCAGCTCAGTCCGTTCGTCGCGGCTTCGTCCCCTTCTTGTGGTGTGCGGGGCGGCTGTATGCCTCGCCCGTGGCGAAGACTCGTCCGACGTCGTAGCGAGTGGCGGTCTGCCGATTCTTCGAGCCGCGTGGCCGGCCGGGGCCGGGCCGGGTGGGTTTCGGCGCACGGGCAGCATCGCGCCAGCGGGCGGCGCTGTCGGCCCCGGCGGCGACGGCGCCCTCCCCGTCCAGTGCGCCTTCGTCACCGCCCGCTCCGTCGAGTACGACGCGCTGCCGGTCTCCGGCTACCAGCGGCGGACGCGATCGGCGCCCGCGACGCCAAGGCCGCGGTTCCACAGGCGGACGGCGCCGACCTGCGGATGGTGCGCCTGCTCAGCGAGGCGTACCGGCACTGCGAAGCCGTGGCTGGTTGGAACGGCGCCGAACGGCTCCTGGCGGTCGCGGGCGTCCCCGCCGCCGCAGAGGGCGTAGAACCGCGCACGGACGGCCCCGCGGCCTTCGGCCGACTCGCCGGCCCACCGTGTCCGGGACCGCTTCGGTGCCGCGTGAGGCCGGACCTGCCCCGGACCGGCCCGGCCGGGCTTTCACGGCGGCTGCAGGAACAGCGCTGGGCCCAGCTGAGGATTCACCCGGTTGGAGTAAGCGCACGTGCTCATGGATGCGTCGCGTAGTCATCCTGGAAAGACCCGAACGGGTTAACCCCGAGAGGAGCAAGCCATGCGCGTTCGACGACTGCTCGGCCTGGCCCTCGCCACTTTGGCCTTCGCAGGGATGAGCGTCACCGCGTCCTCCGCGGCCACGGCGGCCGCACCCCAGGTGTCCTGGGCGGACTGCAAGTACGGCGGCGGTTCCCCCGTGAAACACAGCAGCGGCTACTGGTACTGCCAAGGTGGCACGTACAACGGCCAGCGCGTCTACGGCAGCGCCGGCTACTGAGCACGCACGCCCCCGGGTCGTCGGCATCACCGCCGACCTGGGGCGCGCGTCGTCAGCAGCCGCTTGACGCCGGGCGCGCCCGGGCGCGGGCCGGGGAGCGCCGCCGGTGTCGGCGCGGTCGGGGGCTCGGTGGCGGCTGGGTCGGTGGCGGCCAGGTCAGGATGCTCCTCGGGAGGCCTCCCACTACCGCATGGGCCGCTGGGCGCTTCGAGGCGTGCCGCGGCCGCGGCCTCGGCCTCGGCCGCGCGGGGCAGGGGCGGAAGAGGACCTTGACGGTGTTCTCGCGCTTCTTCTGGAAGTCCGCGTACGTGTCGGGGGCCTCGTCCAAGGGGAGGTGGTGGGTGGCGAACCCTTCGACGCCGAGGGGATCGCCGTCGGTCGACAGCGGCATCAGGCCGTCGATCCAGCGCCGGACGTTGGCCTTGTCGAACATGGTCAGCAGCGGCATCGGGTCGGCCGTTCCGTCGTTCTGCCGTACACGCCCGACAGGGAAACGGTGCCGCCGCGGCGGATGAGGTCGATGGCCAGGTACAGGGCCCCGAGCCGCGTACGACGGAACGGTGCTGCTCGACGGGGCCCGGACCCCGCTGCCACGCAGCCTGCGCACTCGCACCCGTACGGAGCCGGCCGCCGTACAGTACGCGTTCCAGGACCCAGAGCCGCCTTCGACGACCACCGCCCGGTACTCGACCAGGGTCGCCCGCATGGCGGTCCGGCTGCGCGGCGCCGACGGGGAGGCGGCCCGCATGGCCGCCGTACGGACCGGAGGAGCTGGGGCTGGCCAAGGACCCGGCCGAGCGCCGCCCCGGCGCGCTGTCCGGTGGTGGGCTCGAGCGAGCGGCCTTGGCCCGCCTGCTGGCGGATCCCGAGGCCCTGGTCTGCGACGGGATTACCTCGGCCCTCGAACCCTCGCCCCGGGACGTCAGGGGCAGATGAATATGATTGTCGTCGGCTAGTGTGTGCCCGCTTCCGCCGGGCCACCTCGGGCGGGCCGGGCGCGTTCCGCCGCGCCCCGGGGGAACGAAGACGGAGAGGTGCGGCGTGGTCGAGGGCTCGGCGCGAGCGGCGACGGCGCCGCCACCATGTCCTTTCGACCTGGATGGCGGTGGGAGCGACTCGAAGCGGCGGCGCCGGGCGGGGACCGGGGCGGTCGGCTCGGTCCTGGTCGGGGCCGTGGTGGTCGCGGTGCTTGCCGGACCGTGGGCGGAGCGACTGTCCGGGCTCGCGGCGTTCGGGGCGTGGCGCACGCTGCTGGTGGCCATCGTCGTGCAGGGCGTGCCGTTCCTGCTTCTGGGCACCGTCGTCTCGGCGGCCATCGGCGCGTTCATCCCCGCTCGGGTCTTCTCCAAGGTCCTGCCTCGCAACCCCGTCCTCGCTGTGCCGGTGGCCGGCGCCGCCGGAGTGGTGCTGCCGGGGTGCGAGTGCGCCTCGGTGCCGGTCGCGGGCAGTCTGATGCGCCGGGGCGTGGCTCCCGCCGCGGCCCTGACGTTCCTGCTCGCCGCGCCCGCCGTGAACCCGGTGGTGCTCGTCTCGACGGCGATCGCGTTCCCCGGCAAGCCGGAGATGGTGGCAGCGCGGTTTGGTGCCTCGCTCGTCACCTCTGTCGTCATGGGATGGCTGTGGATCCGGTGGGGGCGTGAGGAGTGGCTGCGGCTGCCGGCGCGGCACGCGCAGCACGCGCCCGGCGGGGGCCGGCTGGAGGCCTTCCGGCGCGGGCTGCAGCACGACTTCCTGCAGGCGGGCGGCTTCCTGGTGATCGGCGCCATGGCCGCCGCAACCTTCAACGTCCTCGTACCGCCGTCCGTCCTGGAAGCCTTCTCCGAGTCTCCGTGGCTGGGCATCCTCGTGGCAGCGGCGCTCGCGGTCCTCCTCTCGGTGTGCTCGGAGGCGGACGCGTTCGTGGCGGCCTCGCTCACCGGCTTCTCGCCCACCGCCCGCCTCGCCTTCATGGTGGTGGGCCCGATGGTCGACATGAAACTGATCGCCCTGCAGTCGGGGGCCTTCGGGCGGGCGTTCGCGGTGCGGTTCTGCGCCGCCACGTTCGTCGTGGCGATCTTGTGCTGCGTACTTGTCGGAGGTGTACTCCTGTGACCGGACGACCAGCCGCCGACGTGGAACACGAGCGCCTGCTGAGCGGACTCGGTTCGCCCCTGCTGCTGGTGCTGACCGGCGTGGGCCTGCTCCACATCACCGTGCCCAGCGACGTCTACCTCCGGTACGTGAAGGAAGGGATGTGGCCGTACCTCGTCGTGTCCGGGGTCTTGCTGGTCGCCCTGGGCTTCGCGGGCCTGGGAGTCGAGCTGGTGCGCCGCCTGCGGGAGACGACGGGCGACGACCTGGAAGGGTGCGACCACCACGCGTACGGACACGGGGGTGCCAAGCACGTCGCCTGGCTCCTTGCCGCACCCGCCCTCACCCTGATGTTCGTCGCCCCGCCGGCGCTGGGCTCGTACACGGCCTCCCGGAACGGGGCCGCGTCCGGCGTCGAGCAGACCGGCTACGAGGATCTGGCGGACGCGCCGGTCACCCCCATGGCCCTGGAGGAGTTCATCGGACGCTCCGCGCACGCGCCGAAGACCCTGGACGGCCGCGAGGTCCGGCTGCTGGGGTTTGCCTCCGCCGGTAAGAGCGCGGACACCTGGTACCTCAATCGCCTGAAGCTCAGCTGCTGCGCGGCCGACGCGCGGATCCTGCGCGTGGAGATGCACGGGGTGAAGGCGCCCGGCAACGACACCTGGGTCGAGGTCACGGGCGTCGTGACCGCCAAGCACGTCCCCGTCGAGAACCCCGTCCCGACCATGCAGGTCGGGTCCCTGAAGCCCGTCGCCCCACCACGCAACCCCTACCACGACGCACCGCCCACGGACGGCTGAGTTCTCGATCACACCACCCAGACCCTGCCCGCGTTGCTCGCCTGACCGACCGTCGCCTGCACCAGCGAGGGTCGTCGGGCAGCCGCACCCTGAGGCGCTCTTGGCCTCCGAGAATTCCGGGGCAGGGCCGGTGGAGTGCCCGGCAGGGGTGCAGGAGGCGTTGACCTCTTGGCCTGCCTTCGTGCGCGGATGATGGCTGAAGAGCACCTGACAGAAAGCCTGGTCGTAGCCATATACCCTTCCTGGCTGGCTCGTTGAGCGAGTCATGGGGAAGGGGAACGGTCCTCCGTGGACGGTGCCGGATGACCTGTGGGGGCGGATCAAGCCGTTGCTGCCGGTCAGGCAGCGGCGTCCGCGCCATCCCGGCCGGCTGCCACTGGACGACCGTGGTTGCCTGCGGGGTGTGAGCCGTCCGGACGTCACGCGTCGGAGTGGTCACCCACGACGCCGAAGGCGGCACCTCCACCCGATGCTGCTGGCCCGCTCCCGGCCCTCCGTCCGCTCTCTGGAGCGCTACGCCCGCCCCGGCGTCGACCGTCGCCCGGCACCTTGCCGAACGCGACCCTCGCCGTCCGCCGCCCGAGCCGATATCGGTTTCTCCCGGCGATGCCGAGCGAGCAGCCCCTCAAGATCAACTGCTGGCGGGGTTGGCGCTTGTCTCGGCGATACCCCCACAACGCCCGGCACGGGCGCACCGGCCCGATGACACCGGCCGCGCCTCGTATGGGCAGCCGCGCAAGGGGGTACTCAGGGGGAGTGGGATGTGAACGGCTGACGTTCGATGGCTGGATCGCAGCCGTCGGAACGGGGTCCGGCACGCGCGTCGTCGTCGGCCACTGGCCCCGTTCGCCCTTGGGGCCGTTCAGTGACGTGATGCTGGAGTGCCGTGACGGCCACCGCATGCTGCTGGCGCCCACCACCCGGACCGCCGAGTACATCGCGGGCGTCTATCACTTCGACGAGGTCCGCACGGGGCCGGTGAGGGTGCACAGGAACGGCAGGGTGTGGGACATCGCGGCGGGACCCCTGGTCCTGTGCTTCCGTGTCGGCCGCCGCAGAGCCCTCGGCCTGGCGCTGCGGGCTGTCCCGCGGCCGCTGGCCCGGCAGCCGCTGTGGGCGGCCGTGGCGGACGTGCCCGCACGCCTGATGGCCGGCGTACGGACCCGGGGCAGCTCGCGGCCCGGATACCGGCAGTGGTACGCGGCCACCGACCTGTGGCCGATCATCGCCGCCGACGTGTCCTTCGACGAGGCCGACCTCGGCCCGCTCACCCCGGTCGTCCCGCCCGTGCGCTTCGGATTCGGATCGGCCCCCGCAACGCCGGCACTGGTGCGCGTGCTGTCCACCGTCGAACGTACCGGGGCGTGACCCGCGCTCTTCGTCCTCGGCCGCCTTCGATGCCGGCGGCCCGCTCGGACCGTGCGGCCGAGGACAGCCGACGGCCGCCGTGAAGGCCCGCCCTTGGGGCGGTCTCGCATACCCTCGAAGGGCCGCTGACACCTGGGGGAGCGCATGTCGGCCGATCGAACGGTGCGGCTGGGAGCCGTGGAGCAGATCAACGTCAGGGTGAGCCGCCATCCCGGGGCAACCCTCTTCTCCGTTCTCAAGGACGTCTTCGGAGGCCACGCCCACGCAGTGCCCCCCGCGTGGCGCGACGCCGTCCGGGGCGCCATCGGTCCGCGGGCGGCGGCTGTGGTCGGGCCCATGCTCGGCTCCCGCCACTGCTGGATCCCCGACCGGCTGGCCCTGGTGGACGATGTGGGTTCCCCGGACACCCGGACGCCGGCCGGGGAGCTGGAGGCGGTGGACCCCGACCTGGTGGCGTCCGAGGTGGCCGCGTTCCACCGGGCCTCGCCGCCTCCGGGCTGGCGGGGCCTGCTGGACGACCCTCCCGGGTTCCTCGCCGCGTACCGTGAACTCGTCGGATCAGCCTGGGAGGCCTTCGCCCCCGTGTGGCGGCGGGCGGACGCGCTCATCGGCCGGGAGACGGAGCGGATCGGCATCGCTGCGGTCACCGGTGGGCTCGACGGGCTGCTGGCCGGTCTGGACGGCGAGGTCCGCTACGCGGACGGCAGGTTACGCCTGCCCCACCCTTGCCCCGGTCACCTCACCGACCTCAGTCGGCGGCCCCTCGTCCTGGTGCCGCTGGCCTCCGGTCACAGAGCCAGCATGTACGGGGCCGATCGCGACGACGTCCTCTGGATCGGCTATCCGGTGCCGGGGCTGGGCAATATCACCGGGCGCCGCGACAGGCACGACGGCCCGGCCCCGGCCGACGGGCTGTCGCTCGTTCTGGGGCCGGTGCGCGCGGAGATCCTGCGCCACCTGCCCAACGCACCGACGGTCAGCGGCCTCGCCGGCCACCTCCACATCGGTGTCAGCACCGCGACCTACCACTGCCGGCACCTGGCGGCGGCCGGACTGCTGCGCCGCGAACGCCACGGCAGGGAGGTGCGGCTGCTGCCGACCGAGCGCGGCACGGCCCTGACCTTGCTCCTCGCCGCACCTCACCCCCCGGCAGACCGGGGATCCGGCCGCCTCTGAGGCCGGCATGTGCCCTCCGGACCCCCGCACCACACGGCCTGTGAGCCCGGCGAGCGGAGGCCGCCCGCATGAAGGACGATCGCGCTCGGGACGGGCGGGCGGCGCACCGAGGCTCCGCACCGCCCGCCTGGTGAGCAGCGGACTACGCCGGGCAGGTGGGAAGCGGGTCGGTCTCGCTGTAGACGTCGATGTCCCGCATGTAGCCCCACTTGCCGTTGTCGGCCTGGGTCCACAACCACCGGTTCGGGTGCGGCCCGCCGACGTAGTCCCCGTAGTCGGTACGGCACTCGAACCAGCTGGTGGTCGTGTACATGTAGCCCACGATTTCGCCGCCGTACCGCGACTGGTACACCGGGGCGCCGTAGACGTTCTCGCAGTACCAGCGGCCGGTGTTCCAACAGCCGGATGCGAGTTCCCCGGCGGACGCAGTGGGCGTTGTCAGCGCGAGCGACGCGCCGAGGGCCAGCGCCGCCAGGCCGGCTTTCATCGCCCCTGTACGAAACTTGGTCATGTTTCTCCCTTGACGAGGTCCTGTCGTCGGCGAGGCGGCAAGGGCCGGTGTCCGACTTCCCGCCACCGCGCACCGGAAGTCTGGGGCGACCGCCTCAGCCGGGGACAGCCTTTCGAAACTCCTCGAACTGTGGCCGTGCGGAAGGGTTGCAGTCACCTCTGGACGCAGGAGTACGCCGGCGCGTACAGCTGGTCCGGTGCTCCGTCCGGTGCGTCCGAGCCGTACCGGGGCCGCCGGGTGGCGCCGGCGCTTGGCGTGCGAGCCTCGAACGGCCCGGCCGAGCCCTCGTTCGAAGCCGATGCCGGCCGGGCGCTTCTCCTCCCGGTCGGCCGTCCATCAGGCCGCTGCGGCCTCGCAGCGGGCGGCGAAGGCAGCGAGCGCGGCGAAGTCTGGGTCGCGGAGCCCGTGGCGGTGGGCGGTCGGGGCAGCGAGCTTGCGCGATGCGAGGGGCCGTGTGCGCGCGGACACGCGGGGCAGACGCGCGGCATGACCGTGCAGAAGATGCCCGTAATCGCCCTCGACTGCGCCGACCCCAAGGCCCTGGCGCAGTTCTACGCCGACCTGCTGGGCGCAGACGTCCGGCCCGACCCCTCCTCGGACGGTGTGGAAGTGGTGGGCGCGGCCGGCGTCAGGATCGCATGCCGCCGTGATGCCGGTTTCGCGCCGCCGAGTTGGCTCCGGCCGGAGGACTCCCAGCAGGCGCACCTGCGGATCGCGGTGGCCGCCGCCGACCTTGACGGCGTCGGGCCCAGTGGCGAGCCGTACCGCAAGCTCCGTCGGAAGGGTGACGTTGCGCTCGCTCGCCATCATCACGGCCCTCCACCGCACTCCGGGGTCCGGGTCTTCGGTGAGCAGGGCGAGCGCGTCCGGCGGCAGGAAGCTGTTCTCCGTGACGCTTTTGCGGAGCAGGGGGTCTGGGTGGGTGACGGCGGCTTTCACCGCGACGGGCGCAAGGCAACAGTGACGGAGCCAGTGCAGGACGCCGTCGGGCAAGGGATCCAGCGTGAACACGCGGCGCAGAATGTCATCCGGAGCCGACCGATTCGTGGCCAACCCCGAGATCCACTTCGCGTGCAGAGCGCTGTCGGCTTCGAGTTCTCGCAGGGCCTGGTCACGAGCCTCGTCCGTCGCCTCCGCCACACCGAACGCGACCTGGGTCAGCTGATCGTCCTTGTCCACCATGGCGTGATCCTCTCAAGCCCCACGCAGATCGGACCGTCCGGACCGAGCGGACCCTCGCCGCCCGGCTGATGGTCACCACCGACCGGACACCGACGGGGAGTGCGGGACCGGGGCGACAAGGAATGAGGAGCCCTTTCCAGCCTCCCCGGAGTGGGACCTACGGACCCCGCCCCTCACGGACAGCACCCCAGCCGCTGCCCCGTCCCTGGGAAGTCGGCCCGGAGCCCGGCCGCCTGCGGGACACGCGAACGCCCCTGCCGGCGGCCGCGCGGCAGCATCATCCAATGGTCCGATTGTCGGCAAGGCCTGATATAGATCCGCTGGTGCGAAAGACGCGCTACGTCGACGAACGGTTGAGGGACATGGACTACCTGGCGACCGCCCTGGCTCTGGCGGCTGCGCGCCCCGAACGCTCGGATGCCGCCATAGCCCGACTTGACGCGCTGGAGGCGCAGCACGGCCAGGCACTTCCCCGGTCGGTACGCGACTGGTACGCCCTCGCCGCCGCGACCACGATCCTGGAACCGGCGCGCCACGCCGATCACGTCTACCCGGTCGAGAGCCTCGGCCGGCCGGAGACGTTCTACTGGCCGACCGACGACGAGGAATGGCCGGAAGACCTGGACGAGCAGGAGGAACGCGAATTCGCCCCCCTGGCACACGACCTGCTGCCGTTCCTGCAGGAGAACCAGGGCGTCTACTGCCTTGCCGTGCAACTGGACGGCTCCGAAGACCCGCCCGTGCTGCTCTCCTGGGACGGCGTGCAGCCCGGCGGCTGGCTGCCGCACGCGGACACGTTCGCCCAGTGGGTCTACACGCGGGTATGGGACTTCGCGCTCCTCCGCGGCTCCGGCATGCTCCAGGCAACCGCCACGCAGGTCACCGCGGCGGAGCTCGAGACGCTGGGACGACGGCTCGAGGCGCGTCCTGTGACGAGAACGGACCGCGAGGAGCAGCGGCGCTTTGCCGGTCCCGGCGACGAACAGCGACTGCTCCTGTTGTCCCCGTGGGCCGACGGAGGCGACTGGAGCGCGTACTTGTGGGCGTCGACGGCCGACCTGCTGATCGACCTGGTCGACACCGTCCGGCCGGTACTCGCCCTCGGAGAGGTGCGCGCCGCGTCCCGCGAGCCCAGCGGGACGGTCAGGCATGCCCTGGAGCGAATGTGCGCCTGACGCCGCCGCACGGCCGGCGACGCCGCGTGCGCCTGAGGACCTGGTGCGGACGCCGCAATTGCCGGGACGTCCGTGCCGTCCTGCAGTGGCAGAGCGTCAGACGGGCGTCGCTACCCCCCGCGAACACCGTCCACGCCAGGCGTGGTGGAGAAAGCCGACGGCCGGTGTCGTGCGGCCGGCCAGCCGGAGGCGGCCGATGGATCAGGCTTCGGCTCCTCCGGCGCCTGGCCACGCTGGAGGTCGAATGCGCACCACTGGTTCGCTCGGCGGTACGCGTGCGACTGCTGCCCGCCGACGACGACAACGAGTCGTGCATCGTGATGCAGGACATCGAGGGCAACGAGTTCCTACTCGACCGAGCATCCTCCGAGACGGGAACGTGGGGAGCCGGCTCCCTGGGGCAGAGGGGCGGCCACGGCGGAAGCCGCCGGATGGCTCCGGCCACGACGACGCACTGCTGCAGCCCGGCACTCGCTGTCGGCGGCGACCACTAGGATCGGCGGCCGTGGAACCTGACATCGTGCCGGGGGCCTCTCGTCGTCTTGCGGCCGCTTGGGCTCTCTGCAGGCTGTCGTCGGGCTCCTGTTGGGGTTCGCAGCCCGGCGTGTCTGTGTTCGCGTAGCCGGCGAGTGCGGCGGCGATGCCCACGAGGACGAGCAGGCTCGGTATTCGTATGGCGGCATCACGTGGTTCGCGTGGTGGCTGAGGGGTGCGGGCCTTGCGACTGAGGGCCGGAGCCCGGTCACGTCAACGTCCCGCCGTAGATTTCCACGTGCGCCAGACCTCGCTCCCCGAAGCGGATCTCGACACGCACGTGGTCGGCAAGACCGTCTTTGCCCGTGCCGATGCTCCCGTCCGAGCAGAGATCGGCGTCAGCGCAGTGGCGGACGGTGGCGTCGGGGTAGGAGGCGCGCAACCACGTTTCTGCCTCGGCTTGCGGGATCTGGAAGCTCAGGTTGTACCAGGTGGTCTGCCACTGGCCCTTGGTGCACCGCTTGTGCTGCGTGCCCTCGGGCGGTTCGACGGCACGCACGAACCGGACGGCCTCGCCGCAGGAGACGGGTGCTTTGCCGTCCAAAGTCGCCTTGACCTGGAAGAGGAACCAGCCGACCAGGGACAGCGCGCCCACTGCTGCGGCGGCCGAGATTGCGATCACGGTGTTTCTGCGTCGAGCGGACAAGGGAGCTCCCTGAAGATGATCACTGAACATGTTCAATGATGAGTTTCGGTGCCCGTTGGTTCCACCACGCTGGTGTGCAGCCTCGGTCGCGGGGGGCTGCCCGTGGCCGCTATCTCAGAGAGGGTCGCGCCCAGTTACCGGTCCGTATCGCTGAGCGCCGATGGCTGGGTCTCGTACCGTTGCAGAAGTTCTTCACCGGCCCGGATCCGGCGCCGGACGGCGATGCAGGCGGACCGCAGCGTGGCCATCAGCCGAGCCTGCTCACCGTCCGCACTGATCGGGAACGCCACCGTGGCCGACAACCTGTAGACCGCAGTCAAGCCGAAGCGGTCCTCGCAGCGAGGCCGCCGGGTCGGAGTCTCCGACGCCCTGGAGCAGGTGGGCCTCGCGGGGCGGGAGAAGGAGAAGATCCACCTGCTCAGCGGCGGGGAACAGCAGCGGGTGGCCCTGGCCCGGCTCATGGTCAAGCAGCCGGCGCTCGTGCTCGCCGACGAGCCGACCGGCGCCCTGGACCACACCAACACCGTCATGGTCGTAGACATCCTCCGCGAGATGAGCGACGCCGGATGCGCCGTCGTCATTGCCACGCACGACGACTACGTCCGCGGCCGATGCGACACCGTCTTCGACGTGGGCGCGTAGACCGTCTCGCTTTGGCTCGTCAGGGTGAACTTTCGTGAAGACCCTGATGAGCCTGGTGTAGCGGTTGTATCCCGTGATGCGTGAGGTACGCGGATGGGGGAGGGCTGACTGCTGCGGGGCGTCAGCGCCGCGAATCGGTACGGATGCAGGCAGCCGGGCTGTTCAGCAGAAGGTCAAGCCGTCGGAGGTGGCACGGAGGGTTGGGTGGACAGCACCGACGCAGCGGTGTGGCGCCAAAGGGTGCAGCTGATCCTTCGCGCATTCGATTAACTGCGATTACTCACCGTGCCAGCACCACAGAAGTTGAGCCAGAGCCGGATTTCACCTACGCAGTCACGAACCCGAGACGCCCTGATGCACGCGAATCCGGACTGGCCGAGGTCGTAGCCGACAGCCTCCGGTACCCGCCCTCGTCCCGTCGTCCTGAGCAACCACCGGCCGTACGGCGCCCGCATCGTCGCGGCACTTCACACCGAGACAGGAGCCGTTCGTACTCTTCTCGGTCCCGCAACGCCAGGTGCGGCACCCGAGAACGAGGAACCACTTCTGCCGCTTCCTGGCGTCCATCGATCGGCCGTCCGGCGCCCCACGACAACTCGGGTGCTGACCAGGGCTGCGGTGGGGGTGGCCAACCGGGTCGAGCTTGGCCTCGCCGGGGATGTGCGGGGGGCAGAGGGTTCGGTGGGAACGGGAGCGGGCCCGCCGGCCGAGGGTGACGGCGATCAGGCCCAGGAGCATGGCGAAGTAGGCGCCGCCGAGCCCGTTGCCGGTGCCGAGACCGCCGTCGGCGGTGGCCGCGACCGTCCCGCCGACGGCCACGGCGATCAGACCCGCGACGAGAGCCGTGACAGCTCCGTTCCGCCGGGCCCAGGTGACGATGTGTCCCTGCCTGGCGGGACCGGCCAGGGCCAGGCCGCCGGTCACCGCGCCGAGGAGGCCGACCAGTGCCGACAGGGAGGCGCCGACCCGGCCGGAGCTCACGGTGTAGACGCTTGCGGCGACCGGCTGGACCGAGGGGTCCGCGACGGCCGGTTCGACGAGCGCGAAACCGCCGATCAGGACCGCAGCGGCAACGGTGAGCACGGATCGAACGGACATGAGGTGTCCTGCCTTTCTGCTACGGGTGGGAACTGGTCATTCCTGAGATCGCGGGCCCCGGGCCCTGACCGTTGGTTTACCGTCGAGGTCGCCGTCCACAGCGGTCCACCAGGCGGCTACGAGCTGGCGGCAGGGCGCAGCGGCAGGCTCCGGGACAGTGTCCGGACCAGGGCCAGGGTGCTGAGGGCGAACATCACCACGCCCAAGGGGACGTGGAACGAGGGCAGGTGGGCGATGCCCAGTACGACCTGTGCCGAGGCGAGGAGGAGGAAGCCGGTGGCGTACAGGACGGGACGGAGGGAGCCGCCGCCCGGGCGCCAGGCCAGGACCGCGGCGAGCACGTACAGCATGGCGGCCGCGTACATCACCTTCGATCCGACATCGTGCATCAGATAGCCGTGGGAGGAGGTCAGCAGCATGCCCGCGGTGACCGCCTGGAAGAAGAGGGTCAGCGTCTGCAGGGCTATCGCGGTCCTGAGGAAGGTGAGGCCGCGCGGCGCGGCGGCCGTCGTCTGTCCGGTCTGTCCGGTCATGGTGTGGGTCCTCTTGTGGTGTGCGGCGATGGACGGGTGCTTCCGAGCCGTTGGCGTCAGCACAGGGTGAGCAAGGTCTCGGAGTGACGCGGGTCAGCTTCTCGGGGTTGCGGATGAAGCGGAGGCCGGCTGCCGCTGACGACAGTGGGCTCCCAGGTACTCGCGGCCTCGACCAGGTCCTGCGGGTTCCCGGTCTCGAAGGCGCGTTGGAAGATTTTCGGCCACGGCGACGACCTGGGTCTCGGGTTCGACGGCGGTGACGCGGGCCAGTCCCAGCCGTACCCCCGCGCCCACGGAGACGTCGGCGAGATGTGGAGCCACGATCTCCTGGCCGGCCGCGAGCCGGTCCAGGCGCAGCCGCTGGACGAAGTCCGGCTCGGCGTTGACCACGGTGATGTCGGTGTCCGCCGGGGACAGCCGACGGGCCAGGGACCCGGCCGCGTACGCCCCGGCACGGCCGGCGCCGAGGACGACGATGCGGTGCTTCATGTCTCCTCCTCCTCTGTCTCAAGGGGTTCGGCCTCAAGACACCGCGTGATGGGCCGCTGTGACATGCTGTGAGGCAGATCACTCCAAAGGTGTGGCTTGACACACGAAGTCCTCGCGCGCCTCCACGCGGGCCGCGTCCGGATCGGCAGGCGCCGACCGGAACTCACTGCTGACGGGACCACCGGCCCAACGGCTCTCGGCGAACGGGAGAAGAGCCGCCCGTCAGTCGCTACACGTCGGCGTGCCGGGGACGACGGTGTAGGGCACCTCGGGCCGGCGTCGCGGGCTGCGCCCTCGCACGGTCGGCCCGGCCGCCGCCGTCCGCTCCGGCGTGCCTGCGTGACACGCCCACCGTTGGCCCCTGACGTCCGGCGGTCCCTGATCGAGCCATGCTCGAAGAAGCCGAGCAGCCGAGAGCTGAGAGCGGACGCTCAGCCAGCTTGCCCGGGACAGTGGCGAAGCCACGGACTGGAGGATTCATGCCGTACACGTCGAAGGCACCCCGGCACCTGAGCGGTCTGCGGGACGCTCGCTATGGCGAGATTCTGCTCATCTCGCCGGACGGGGGTGGAGCTCTCAAGGCTGAGGTCTACAACACTCTCGGTCTCAACGACTGTCCGCTCGAACGGTGGAAGGCGCTCGACCCGCGTGCGCTGGCGGAAGAGTTCCAGGTACCGATGGTGTATCTGAACGGGCCGCGCTTCTGGGTGGTCGACGAGATCACGGCGTTCGCGTGGGGGGACACGGCAACGTTCACCGGCCTGGAGGCCCGCTTGGTGGCGGAGCTCCGCATCCCCCAGGAGCTCGGCCTCACCGACACGAAATCCAAGAACTTCTACGTCGATGCCACGGTGGAACGGGACACGGAGTACATCCTGCACAGCGGCAAACCCGTCCACGAGCTGCTCGCTCCGGACAGCCGGACCTACGTCATGCAGACGTACTCCCACATCGTGGACGACAGCCTGACGATCGACTCCCTGGCCGCCCTCGGCGAACGGCTGCACCTCCCGCAGGGCTGGCGGTACCGAGTCCGCACCGCGGAGGAGGACCTGGCCATTCGCACGGTCAATGGAGAGGCCCACGTCCTGCAGGACGAGCTGGACAACACATACATGCTCGTCCCCCGCTGAGCGGCTGCCGAGGCTCTGTTCGCGTGATGCGCGCCGTCGGCCGGCCTGCCGGACGGGGCGGGCTGCTGTTCAGGGTCGTGTCGACCGTGACCAGCAGCCGCTGCTGTCCGTGTCCCGCCCCCCGCCGGGGAGCCCCTACCCGAGCGGAACGCTCAGCCGGCCAGCGGGACGGCGAAGTCGCAGGCGGGGTCAGTCGGGGCGAGCTCGGACCACTCCGCGAAGTAGACCTCGGGATGCGACCCCGACGCCGTTAGGCCATGTTCTAGAAAGCGCGGGCAGCCTACGACCTCGTATCCGCCTTCTTCCAGGACTGCGACGGAGGCGAACTCGGGCTGGGCGACGACGAAGGTGTTCTCGGAGTCGTTCAGGTCGCCGATCGGCAGGAACAGGGCGTCCTCGGACGGGTCGTCGACGTGGTCGCCGTTCTCGCTGTCGGCGCAGTAGTACCTGGCGGCCACTGAACCCTCCCCATGCGTATGCTGCCCAATGCCGTGATCAGGACGGCACGGCTGTGCGGGCGACCGCCGGTTCACAGCCACAGGTGGATCGCCGCCATCTGGACGGTCGCCTCAAAGCGGCAGGCAAGCTTGTCATACCGGGTCGCGACCGCCCGGTGCTGCTTGAGGCGGCTGATCCCGCACTCAACTGCGTGGCGCCTTGCAGTCCTCCCGGTCGAAGGCCGGCGGTCGGCCACCAGAGCGGCCACGGCGCTTGCGGTTGCGGCCCTGGTCGGCCACGGTCGAGTCCACGCTGACCAGGCTGAGATCGTGCCGCGGACCGCCGCCTCGGCGATCACCGCGTTGAAGTAGCTGCGCAGGTCAGGGACAGGCCCGAACGCGTCCAGCGGCAGGTGCGGCTCGATCAACTCCCACTCGGCATCGCTCAGATCGCCAAGAGTCCGCAACCGGTCTACCGCACCCAGCGCCCGCCTGAAGCGGAAATGACCGATCCAGTGATCAACTCAGAACAGACCCTGGTTGCATGAGGTGAGGAGTCGGGCCGCCGCAGCTTCGAGTTCGGCGCGCGGCAGCTGCTGGCATTCCAGCGGTGCGCACACCTCAAAGGCGAGGTTGCGAATCTCGCCGGACAGGAGCACCTGGAGGTACTCGGGGCCACTCGCTTCCTCACGGCCCAGCAAGAGCTCGACGGTGAGCCGTGTGCCGTCCGTGAGCCGCCGCGATCCGCTCTGCGGTTCGCCGTCAACCAGCATGAATTCCTTCTCGTACCGGCCTTCGGTTGGGGAGGCCAGCAGCCACTGGGCGAACGCGGCAGCCCGTGGCGCGCCACCGAGCAGTGTCGTGCGTCCGATGAAGTACGCGTCGAAGCACCAGGTGCCGTCCGGATCCTGGCCGACCGCCAACCACAGTTCCTCAACGGGTTGGCCAGGGTAATGACTGCCGCGCCAGCCGAATCGAAACCCTGGTTTTTCATCGTGCTTGCCGGACACCGTCAAGCCTTCTCTCCCCCCCCCGAACTGCGGCAGGCAGTTCACCGGACACATGCCCCCCTGGCGACCAACCCAGTCAGACCAGGTCACCGCATCGCCGAAGACTACCCGCGCGCCGCGCGGCCCAGATCCGGGAGAGCATCCGGGCACTGATCGGCCTCGAGTGCCGGACGCGAATCCCGAGCCGTCGGCCGTCTCACTCCGTCGTTTTTGATGAGGCCGCCACTGCACGGGGCGTCGTTGCCTTGGCGGTGTCTCACCCTTCCACTGGTCTCGGTCCGGCTGTCGCGGGCACCGCCGAATGCGGTGAGTGACGAGCCGACTGAACCCAGTCACTGAGACGCTGGCACGGCAGCCAGGCTTGTCAGCTTCGCTTCGGAGACCTTCTTCGGCACGGAGTGGGGCTGGATGCACAAGGTCGTCGACCCGGGCACGGCGATGGTCTCTTCGTTGGTCACGCGGGCGGGCCGGCCGGCCGCCCGGCGCGCCATGCAGGCGCCGCAGGCGTGGAAGAGGCCCTCGTCGTCGCACGGCTGGGCCAGGACCAGGACGGCCGCGACGAAACCGATCACCGGGCCCGGCCGGGCGGCCCCTGCTGCGGCGTGGTCGAGGGAGACCGCTACGCGTGGGCGCCACCGCCGACGCCGGGCGGCCCTGGCGACCGACGCGGCGACGGCGGGGACGGAGAGCGTGGCGGCCAGCAGGAAGTGGCCGCCCGTTCCGTGCGCCGGGCCCACACGCAGCCGACGACCGTCTCCTCCGTCGTGGCGCGGAAGAGGCGTGTCAGGTGGTTCGCACCTCGGCGCCCGGCGGTACGAGGCTGGGGCGGATGGCGAGCTCCGTGCCGTTCACGTCCCGTCGGCCTGGCAGGCCCGTGCAGGCCGATGCCGACGGCGGGCGGGCCGGAGGCTCGTCATGGCCCACGCGGCCGCGGCCGCCGGGGCCTGGGGTGGCCGGGGGAGGGGCAACGTCACGTTCCGGCCCTGCGCTTGTTGTAGACGTCGAAGCCGACGGCCGTCAGCAGTACCAGGCCCTTGATCACCTGCTGGTAGTCGGTACCCACGCCGACCAGCGACATGCCGTTGTTCAGCACGCCCAGCACCAGACCGCCGGTGAGCGCACCGAGGACGGTTCCCACACCGCCGCTCGCGGAGGCGCCGCCGATGAACGCGGCGGCGATCGCCTCCAACTCGAAGTTGATGCCGGCCTGCGGCGTACCGGCGTTGAGCCGCGCGGCGAAGACCAGCCCGGCCAGGGCCGCGAGGACGCCCATGTTCACGAAGGCCAGGAAGACGACCCGCTTGCTCTTCACCCCGGACAGCCTCGCCGCCGCCGCGTTGCCGCCGATGGCGTAGGTGTGCCGGCCGAGGATCGAGTTGCGCATCACGTATCCGAAGCCGACCAGCAGGACGCCGAGGATCAGCAGGACGATCGGCACCCCGTGGTAGCTGGCCAGCAGCAGCGTGAAGGCCACCACAGCCGCGGTGATCGCGCCGAGCTTCACCAGGAACAGCCCGGCCGGAAGCGGTTCCAGCCCGTATGAGGCGGCCCGCCGCCGTCCGCGCACCTCCTGCAGGATCGCTACGGCCAGCACCGATAGGCCCAGCAGCAGCGTGAGGTTGTGGTAGTCGGTGTGCGGGCCCACTGCGGGGAGGAAGCCGCTGCTGATGTTCTGGAAGCCCTTGGGGAACGGCGCCACCGACTGGCCCTGAAGGAGGATCTGGGTCCCACCGCGGAACAGAAGCATCCCGGCCAGCGTGACGATGAACGAGGGGATCCCGAGACAGGCGATCCAGAACCCCTGCCAGGCTCCGGCGAGAGCCCCGATCAGCAGCGCGGCCACCAGCGCCACGGGCCACGGCATCCTGTGCTCGACCATCATCACCGCCGCGGCCGCCCCGACGAAGGCGGCGAGCGACCCGACCGACAGGTCGATGTGCCCGGCGATGATGACGATCATCATGCCGATGGCCAGGATGAGGATGTAGCCGTTCTGCTGGATCAGATTGGTGATATTGAGCGGCTGGAGCAGGATGCCGTCCGTCCAGAACTGGAACAGCAGCACGATCAGCGCCAGCGCGACCAGCATCCCGTACTGGCGCAGGTTGCCGCGCAGCGCCCGGGCCAGTACGGCCCCGGCCGACGAGCGTTGGCCGGTTTCCGGGGTGCTGGGCGTGGTCTCTGGGGTGGTATCGGTCCGGGCCATGCCTCACACCTGCTTGTGGGGGTATGCCGCGCTCATGGTCATGAGCCGCATGAGGGATTCCTGGGTGGCGTCCGCGCGGGTCACCTCACCGGTGATCCGGCCTTCGGCCATGGTGTAGATCCGGTCGCACAGGCCCAGGAGTTCGGGGAGCTCGGAGGAGATGACGAGTACCGCCTTTCCCTGGGCCACGAGTTCGGCGATGACGGTGTAGATCTCCGCCTTGGCACCGATGTCGATGCCCCGGGTGGGTTCGTCGAGGATCAGCACCTCCGGCTCGGCGAAGATCCACTTGCTGAGGACGACCTTCTGCTGGTTGCCGCCGCTGAGCTTGCCGGTCTCCGCGAACACCGAGGGGGCCTTGATGCTCATGGTCCGCCGGAACGATTCGGCGATCCGCGCCTCCTCGTGCCGGTCGACCCAGCCCCGCCGGGCGACCTTGCCGAGGGCGCTCAGCGAGATGTTCCGGCTGATGTCGTCGCCCAGGTTGAGGCCGAGCTGCTTGCGGTCCTCGGTCACGTACGCGATGCCGTGCCCGATCGCCTCCGGCACCGTCCGGGTACGGATCTCCCGGCCGTGCAGCCGCACCCGGCCGCCCGTCCACCGTCCGTACGAGCGGCCGAAGACGCTCATGGCCAGTTCGGTGCGGCCGGCGCCCATGAGGCCGGCGACGCCGACGATCTCGCCTCGACGGACGTTCAGCGAGGCGCCGTCGACCACCCTCCGCCGGTGGTCGATCGGGTGCAGGACGCTCCAGTCCTCGATTTCGAAGGCGACCCCGCCGATCTCCGGGGCGCGCTCGGGGTAGCGGTGTTCGAGGTCGCGGCCGACCATGCCGCGGATGATCCGCTCCTCGGAGATGCCCTCGGAACCGACCGCGATGGTCTCGATGGTCCGCCCGTCGCGCAGGATGGTGACGGCGTCGGCGACCCGGGCGATCTCGTTCAGCTTGTGCGAGATGAGGATGCAGGAGATGCCCTGGGCCTTGAGTTCGAGGATCAGGTCGAGCAGCTTGCGGCTGTCCTCGTCGTTCAGGGCGGCGGTCGGCTCGTCCAGGATGAGCAGCTTGACCTTCTTGGCGAGCGCTTTGGCGATCTCGACCAACTGCTGTTTGCCCACGCCGAGATCGGCGATCCTGGTGTGCGGGCTCTCGTCAAGTCCGACCTGCTGGATCAGTGCGGCGGCGTGGGCAAGCGTCCGGTGCCAGCTGATGACACCCCGGGTGGCGTGCTCGTTGCCGAGGAAAATGTTCTCGGCGATGGACAGGTAGGGCACCAGAGCGAGTTCCTGGTGGATGATGACGATGCCGCGCTGCTCGCTGGCCCGGATGTCCCGGAACCGGCAGGGTGTGCCCTCGAAGTAGATCTCGCCGTCGTAGCTGCCGTGCGGGTGGACCCCGCTGAGTACCTTCATCAGCGTGGACTTTCCGGCGCCGTTCTCACCGCAGACGGCGTGCACCTCCCCTGCGGCGACGGTCAGGTTGACCTCGGAGAGAGCCTTGACACCGGGAAACGTCTTGCTGATCGACCGCATTTCGAGAACGGGTCGGGCCATGGGTGTGCATCCGTATCGTCGGGGCGGTGCGTGCCGGGCGGTCTCCCGGGCATCGCACCGCCGGTCGGCGCCGGGCCCGCCGGTCGGACCCCGTGGGCTACTTGAGCTGGTCCGCGGTGTACTGACCGCTGTCCACCAGGACCTTGTGGTAGTTCTCCTTGTCGACGCTGACAGGCTGGAGCAGCTGCGCCGGTACGGTCTTGACGCCGTTTTCGTACTGGCCGGTGTCGTTGACCTCGGGCTTGCCGCCGGTCAGCAGCGCGTCGCCCATCTGGACTGCGGTCTTGGCCAGTTGGCGGGTGTCCTTGTAGACGGTCTGGGTCTGCTCGCCCGCGATGATCGACTTTACCGAGGCCAGTTCGGCGTCCTGGCCCGTGACGACGGGCAGTGACTGGCCGGTGCCGTAGCCGACTCCCTTGAGTGACGAGATGATGCCGATCGAGATGCCGTCGTACGGCGAGAGCACGGCGTCGACGCGGGCGGCGGTGTACGACTTGCTCAGCAGGTTGTCCATCCGGGACTGGGCGAGACCGCCGTCCCAGCGCAGTGTGGCGATCTGGTTGAAGGAGGTCTGGCCGCTCTGCACGACCAGCTTCTTGTCGTCGATGTACGGCTTGAGGACGCTCATCGCACCGTTGAAGAAGAACGTGGCGTTGTTGTCGTCCGGTGAGCCGGCGAACAGCTCGATGTTGAACGGGCCCTTGCCTTCCTTGAGACCGAGTTTGTCGACGATGTAACTGCCTTGGAGCACCCCGACCTTGTGGTTGTCGAAGGTCGCGTAGTAGTCGACGTTCCCGGTGCCGCGGATCAGCCGGTCGTAGGAGATGACGGGGACGTGGGCGTCGGCGGCCTTCTGCAGCACGTTGGTGAGCGAGGAACCGTCGATGGCGGCGACCACCAGCAGCTTGGCCCCCTTGGTGATCATGTTCTCCACCTGGGAGACCTGGTTCTCCACGACGTTGTCGCCGTACTGGAGGTCGGTCTTGTACCCCTTGGCCTGGAACTCCTTGACCATGTTGTTGCCGTCGTTGATCCAGCGCTCCGACGACTTGGTCGGCATCGCGATGCCGATGAGGCCACCTTTGGCGTCTCCGCCGGCCCCGCCGTCGTCCGCTCCATTGGCGCTCTGGCCGCAGGCTGCCAGCGACAGCGTCAGACCCACGGTGACAAGGCCCGCTGAAAGCTTCCGCACACTTCCTCCAGTGATGTTCCGCGACCGGCACAGTGCGACCCGGCTGGGCGACCGGAAGCGGTCGAGCGGGGCCGGCCGGGAGCCGTTTACTCGTGCTGTGCGAAGTCGGGTTGCAGTGGCTCAGGCCTGGCGATACCTGAGTGTTAACGCTCACAACTGGGTCGTCAAGGGGCTGTTCGGATCACCGTTGGGTTACAACCCACAGGCGATCAGCCACCGTGTCCCGGCCACCGGGCTGGGAAGTGGGGCGGCTCTCGGAGTGGCCGGCTGCGGGCTGCAGTGTCCCCGGCCCACCGGATGGTGGCACCCCGCCGCGTGGGCTTGTCCCCGTCCACGCTCGCACGGCCTTCGTAGGCGGTCGGTGGCGTACCGTAGCCCGGAGTCGAGGAGGGAAGTGCGAGTGGGAAACGACAGTGCCGGGACGGAGCGGCGCCACCCTGTGATGGCGGACGTGGCGAAATTGGCCGGCGTGTCCCACCAGACGGTGTCCCGGGTGCTCAACGGTGCCCCGCATGTGCGGCCCGGCACTCGGGAGCGGGTGCTCGCCGCCATCCGGGAACTGGACTACCGGCCCAACTCCGCTGCCCGCGCCCTGGTCACCCGCCGCTCGCAAACTCTCGGCGTGGTCAGCTTCGAATCGACCCTCTACGGTCCCGCCTCGATGCTGCACGGCATCGAGCAGGCTGCGCGCAGTGCGGGGTATTTCGTCAGCGTGACAAGTCTGCGCTCCCTGGACGGCCGCTCGGTTCAGGAGGCGGTCGACCGACTGCGCGACCAGGGCGTGGAAGGCGTTGTCGTGATCGCGCCCCAGATCTCCGCCGTCAGTGCGGTGGCCAAGCTCTCCAGCTCCGTGCCGGTCGTCGCAGTCGGACCGGGCAGCCAGTCGCGGGTTCCGATGGTCTCGGTGGACAATAGGTCCGGCGCCGAAGCGGCCACCAGGCACCTGCTCGATCTGGGTCACCGCACCGTGCACCACCTGGCCGGCCCGGTCGGCTGGCTGGAGAGCCAGGACCGCCAGGAGGGCTGGCGCGGCGCGCTGGAGGCCGCCGGAGCCCCCGTGCCGCGTGTCGAGCCCGGCGACTGGAGCGCGCGCGCCGGCTACCAGGCGGGCTTGCGGATCGCCGAACTGGGCGACGTCACCGCCGTCTTCTGCGCCAACGACCACATGGCGCTCGGCCTGCTGCGCGCCCTGCACGAGGCCGGCCGCTCGATTCCGGGCGACATCAGCGTGGTCGGCTTCGACGACATTCCCGAGGCCGCGTACTTCACCCCGCCCCTGACCACCGTGCGGCAGGACTTCGGCGAGCTCGGCCGCCGGGCCCTGGAACTGCTCGTCGAGGAGCTGGAGGGCGTCGCGCACACCCATGCTCACGTGCGGATTCCGCCCGAGATGGTGCTGCGCCGCAGCGCGGGTCCCACCACCCGCCGTTGAGCCGGCACCGTCGGACCCGAGGCTGACCACCCCGGCGGCCCACGCTCACCGCCGCGTCGGACACACTCAACCGAGGGTTTGGTCGCTCTCTTGACAGGCCAGATTGTTAACGTTAACAATCTGGCTCTCAGAGATTTCCCCTTCAACTCCGCTGGAAACAATGCCGGTTTCCGGTGCGAAGGATGAGAAAGTGACCTTGATCCCTGCCGTCCGGGCTCGGACAGGTACGTCGTCGGCCTCGACTTCGGCACCCTCTCCGGTCGTGCCGTGGTGGTCCGCGTGCATGACGGACAGGAGCTTGCGACCGTCGTCCACGAGTACCCGCACGCCGTCATCGAGCGCGAGTCACCCGGCACCGGGCACCCACTACCCCCTGACTGGGCGCTGCAGCACCCCGAGGACTGGCGCGAGGTACTGCGTACCGTCGTTCCCGCCGCGCTCGCCGTCTCCGGCGTCGATCCCGCCCGCGTCATCGGCATCGCCACCGTCTTCACCGCCTGCACGGTTTTGCCGGTGCTCGCCGACGGCACCGCGCTCGCCGAGACCACCGAGTGGGCCGCTCACCCGCACGCCCGGCCAAGCTCTGGAAGCACCACGCGGTCGCCGCCCTGCACTCTGGGTTCGCCGACTTCGCCCGCCCCCTCTGGAGCACCCCCTCGCCCCGCTCGGCTCCCGGGTCGGCTCGCTCACCATCCGGGCGGCCCAGTGGACAGGGCTGCCCGCGGACATCGCGGTGGGCGCCGGCAATGCCGGGCTCCTACCGCTACGAGGCGGGTCAGAGTGCCGTCGGCACATCTTCGCCCGGTGGTTGCGCCTCCCGGCCCACTGCCTCGCCGAGACGGTCGGTGAGGACCTGCACGAGCTCCTCAGCCGCAAGGCCGCCGCCCAGCCCGCCGGTGGGCACGGGTGGCGCTCGACTGGATGAACGGCAACCGCTCCACCCTGGTCGACCACCACCTCTCCGGCGTGATCGTCGGCCTCGGACTCGACACCCGCCCCCGAGGAGATCTACCGCGCCCTGCTGGAGGCCACCGCCTTCGGTACCCGCGTCATCGCCGAGGCCCTGGAGCAGGGCGGTGTCCCCGTCACCGAGTTCCGAGCGGTATCTCCAACGACGAGCCGTCGCCCCAGAACGTGATCCTCTGCGACCTCGACAGGAACGTCGTGATGGCGACCCCGCGCCCTCCTCCGAGACCGCCGAGCACTGACCCAGGGGATGCGACCTCGCCCCTTCCGAGCCGATGACGCCCGCCCCTACGGCGGGCGTCGCTCCCCTCCCCGCCGCGTTGAACGGAGTAGTCGCGTGTCGCGAGACGCACTCGTGCCCCATGGTGAACTGACGGTGACCCAGGAGACTGCCGCAGAACTCCCGGACGGGCGGCGTATCACCCGCTGGACGTTCGGCTCCCCGGAGGGCGTGACGCCGGAGGTGCTCAGTCTGGGAGCCCGCTTGCAGGCCCTGCACACGCCGGACCGGCACGGGCGGTGTGCCAACGTCGTTCTGGGCTGCGAGAGCACGGCGGACCTGTTCGGGGAGGCTGCCTACTTCGGCGCGACGGTCGGCCGCTACGCCAATCGCATCGCCGGCGGAACGCTGCCCCTCAACGGCTCGCGTACGCGGGCATCGCACTGGAGACCCAGCACTTTCCGGACTCGCCCAACCGGCCCGAGTATCCCTCCACCCACCTGCGCCCGGGGGAGGAGTACCGCTCGATGACGGTGTACCGCTTTTGGCCGAGTAGGGAAGGTTGCCCTCGACCGCTGACGCCCGTCCGGGGAAGTTCCGGGTCCTCGCGGTGACGGACGCGGGCAGGTCGGACCGCAGCATGACCGTGTGGCCGTTCGGCGAACACGGCGGCTGCGGCTCCGACCCACCCGTCCAACCGCCCTGGCTGCGCGAGCGCCGCCTGGCACCGGAGCTCTGACCGCCCTGTACCGCCGGACCGGGCAGACCGCGCAAGGGCGGCCCTCGCGCCCGGCCGCTCCACTCACTGAGCCACGCCCCCGAGACCGAGGAGCCCGACAGACCCATGAGGTACCGCCCATGAGCACCCTGGCCTTCCCGGAACTGCCCGCCGGGTTCCGTTTCGGTGCCGCGACCGCCGCCTATCAGATCGAGGGCGCCCACGACGAGGACGGCCGCGGCCCGTCCATCTGGGACACCTTCAGCCACACCCCCGGCCGTACGTTCGCCGGTGCCACGGGCGACACCGCCTGCGACCACTACCACCGCTACGGCGAGGACATCGCCCTCCTGCGCGGGCTCGGCGTCGACGGCTACCGCTTCTCGATCGCCTGGCCCCGTCTGCTGCCCGGGGGCACCGGACCGGTCAATCCCAAGGGCATGGACTTCTATGACCGCCTGATCGACGATCTGCTCGCCGCCGGAGTAGCCCCCGCCGTCACCCTCTATCACTGGGACCTGCCCCAAGCCCTGGAGGACCGCGGTGGCTGGCGCGTCAGGGAGACCGCCGAGGCGTTCGCGCAGTACGCGGCCCTCGCGGCCGAGCGCTACGGGGACCGGGTGGAGCGCTGGATCACCCTCAACGAGCCGTACTGCTCCGCCTTCGTGGGCTACGCCGAGGGGCGGCACGCACCCGGTGCCGAGGAGGGCTGCGGCGCGCTGGCAGCTGCTCACCACCTGCTGGTCGCCCACGGCCTCGCGGTACGGGAGCTGCGCGCCGCGGGCGCCCAGGAGGTCGGGATCACCCTCAACCTCCACCGCATCCATCTCGCCTCCGCCCTCCCCGAGGACCGGGCCGCCCTGCGCCGTGCCAAGGTCCTCCACAACGAGGTCTGGACCGAGCCGCTCCTCGCGGGCCGCTACCCCGCGCACGAGGCCGAGACCTGGGCCGGCCTCGCCGACGGCCCCTGGAGACTGCGGGGCGACCTGGAGCTGATCGGCGCCCCGCTGGACTTCCTCGGAGTCAACTTCTACCGCCCCGTGACGTTCGCCGCCGCCCCCCACCGCGAAGCCGACCCCGAAATGCGTACCGCCGTGGACATCGGCGTCGCCGAGGTGGACCGGTACAGGGCCCGGCACACCACCATGGGATGGCCCGTCGTCCCGGACGCACTCACAGAATTGCTCCGCGAACTCCACGCCCGCTACCCGCGGCTTCCGCCGGTCTGGATCACCGAGAACGGCTCCGCGGAGGACGACACCGTCGGCCCCGACGGCCGGGTCCGTGACACCGCGCGGATCGACTACCTCGCAGACCACCTCGCCGCCGTCGCCGACGCCATCTCCGCAGGGGTGGACGTGCGCGGCTACTACGTCTCGTCGCTGCTGGACAACTTCGAGTGGACGCACGGCTACAGCCAGCGCTTCGGCCTGGTCCACGTCGACCACGACACCCTGACCCGGACGCCCAAGGACAGCTACCACTGGTACCGGGGCCTGATCACCGCGCACCGCGCGCAGGTGGAGGAACCCGCACGATGAAGTTCACCGACGGCTCCTGGCTGATGTGCCCGGCGTCACCACGCGTTGCGCCACCGAGGTCGCGGACGTCCGGACCGACGAGCACCGGATGACCCTCTACGCGCCGGTGAAGCACGTGCGCAGCGGTGGAGACGTGCGCAACAGTCCGTTGCCGACCGTTGAGTGCTGACCGCCGGCCGAGGGCGTGAACGGGGTCCACGTAATCCACCACGCCGGTTCGGTGCGGCGGGGGCCGGAGTACACGCTGCCCGGCGCGCAACCGGGATGTGGGGAAGGCGTACCGGGACGGCGCGGTGGTCGAGCTCAGTGCGGGTGAGCTGTCGCTGCGGGGGGACACCTCCCGGCCGTGGCGCCTGGAGTTCACCGCCGGCGAGCGGATGCTGACCGTGCGCGAGCGCGGCACCGGCTTCGCGGGCAGCCGGGCGAAGGGGGCGGCTTCCCGGCGCGGGCGTCCGCACGTTGTCTCCCGCACGGCGGCTGCCGTACGGGCATCGACGGCACCGCACACGATCACGGCCGTGCCCGCGGACCGGGCTGGGCGTCAACGGGTTCACAGTCCCAGTGCCAGCCGGTAGTACGCCTGGTTCCAGCGGAGGTCGCGCCGGAACTGCTTCGGGCTGGTGGTCTCGTCGATGAGGACGAGTTCCAGGCGGAGCATTTCCGCCAGGTCGTCGAGGTGGTCGGAGGTGAGGGCGGTGCTGAGGACGGTGTGGTGCGGTCCTCCGGCCGTCAGCCAGGATTCGGTGGAGGTCCGCAGGTCGGGGTGGGGCCGCCAGACCGCGCGGGCAACGGGCAGGGCGGGCAGCGGGTGAGGAGGTGCCACCACGTCGATGTCGTTGGCGATCAGGCGGAAGCGGTCGCCGAGGTCGGCGAGCCCGACCACCACGGCCGGGCCGGGGGCCGCGTCGAACACCAGGCGCACCGGGTCCTCCCGCCCGCCGATGCCGAGGGGGTGGATCTCGCAGCTGGGCCTGGCGGCCGCGATGGTGGGGCAGACTTCCAGCATGTGTGCGCCGAGGATGAGCTGGTTGCCCGCTGTCAGGTCGTAGGTGTAGTCCTCCATGAAGGAGGTGCCGCCCGGGAGGCCGGTGGCGGCGACCTTGAGGGCGCGCAGCAGGACGGCGGTCTTCCAGTCGCCCTCTCCTCCGAAGCCGTGCCCCTGGGCCATGAGCCGCTGGACCGCGAGGCCGGGCAGCTGGCGCAGTCCGCCCAGGTCCTCGAAGTTGGTGGTGAAGGCGCCGAAGCCGCCCGTTTCGAGGAAGGTGCGCAGGCCGGCTTCGATGCGGGCCGCGTAACGCAGTGAGTCGTGCCGTTCGCCTCCCGGTCGCAGTTCCGGCGCCAGCCGGTACAAATCCCCGTACTCCTTGACGAGGGAAGCCACCTCGGTCTCGTCCGCGCTGTCGACGGCCTCCACCAAGTCGTTGACGCCATAGGTGTTGACGGAGACGCCGAAGCGCAGCTGGGCCTCGACCTTGTCGCCCTCGGTGACGGCCACGTCGCGCATGTTGTCGCCGAAGCGGGCGACCTTGAGGGTGGCCAGTTCGGAGCGTGCGGCGGCCGCCCGCGCCCAGACCGCGATGCGTGCGGTCGTCACCGGATCGGTGACGTGGCCGGCCACCGTCTTGCGGGGTACGCCGAGACGGGCCTGGACGTGCCCGAACTCGCGGTCTCCGTGAGCGGCTTGGTTGAGGTTCATGAAGTCCATGTCGATGGTGTCCCAGGGCAAGGCCACGTTCGACTGGGTGTGGAGATGCAGCAAGGGCTTGCGCAGCGCGTCCAGTCCGGCGATCCACATCTTGGCCGGCGAGAAGGTGTGCATCCAGGCGATGAGCCCGATGCACCGGTCGTCGGTGTTGGCGTCGAGGCATATCCGGCGGATGGCGTTGGCGTCGGTCAGTACCGGCTTCCACGCCACGCGCGCGGGAATGCCGGAGGCGTCGGCCAGCGCGGTGGCGATCTGCCGTGACTGTTCGGCGACCTGCTTCAGCGTCTCCTCCCCGTACAGGCCCTGGCTACCGGTGAGGAACCAGATCTCCTGGGCGGGGGATGTTTGGCTGGGCACATGGACTCCTGAAGGTGAGGTCCCGCAACGGTGGTGCGGCGGGTGGG
>NZ_JACBGN010000539.1 GCF_013401435.1 Streptomyces sp. BR123 | reverse complement strand
CCCCTTCTTCGTGTCCCTCCCTCCCCCCTCCCTTCGTCTTCCTCCGCCGCGCGAGGAGAAAGAGAGCACCGCAGCATGTTCGAGACCGTCCGCGACGACCTTCGCGCCACCCTCGACGAGATCCGCTCCGCCGGCCTCCACAAGCCCGAGCGCGTCATCGGCACCCCGCAGAGCGCGGCCGTCGCCGTGACCGCCGGCGGTACCCCCGGCGAGGTCCTCAACTTCTGCGCCAACAACTACCTCGGCCTCGCCGACCACCCCGAGGTCATCGCCGCCGCCAAGGACGCCCTCGACCGCTGGGGCTACGGCATGGCCTCCGTCCGCTTCATCTGCGGCACGCAGGAGGTGCACAAGGAGCTGGAGGCGCGCCTGTCCTCCTTCCTCGGCCAGGAGGACACGATCCTCTACTCCTCCTGCTTCGACGCCAACGGCGGTGTCTTCGAGACCGTCCTCGGCGCCGAGGACGCGGTCATCTCCGACGCCCTCAACCACGCCTCGATCATCGACGGCATCCGCCTCTCCAAGGCCCGCCGCTTCCGCTACGCCAACCGCGACATGGCCGAGCTGGAAGCGCGCCTGAAGGAGGCCGACGAGGGCGGCGCCCGCCGCAAGCTGATCGTCACCGACGGCGTCTTCTCCATGGACGGCTACGTAGCCCCCCTGACCGAGATCTGCGACCTCGCCGACCGCTACGATGCCATGGTCATGGTCGACGACTCCCACGCCGTCGGCTTCGTCGGCCCCGGCGGCCGGGGCACCCCCGAGCTCCACGGCGTCATGGACCGCGTCGACATCATCACCGGCACCCTCGGCAAGGCCCTCGGCGGGGCGAGCGGCGGCTACGTGGCCGCGCGCGCCGAGATCGTCGAGCTGCTCCGCCAGCGTTCGCGTCCGTACCTCTTCTCGAACTCGCTGGCGCCGGTCATCGCGGCCGCCTCCCTCAAGGTCCTCGACCTGCTGGAGTCGGCGGGCGACCTGCGCGAGCGCCTCGCGGCCAACACCGCCCTCTTCCGCACGAAGATGACCGAGGCCGGCTTCGAGATCCTCCCCGGCGACCACGCCATCGCCCCCGTGATGATCGGCGACGCCGCCGAGGCGGGCCGCATGGCCGAGCTGCTGCTCGAACGCGGCGTGTACGTGATCGGCTTCTCGTACCCGGTCGTGCCCATGGGGCAGGCCCGGATCCGCGTACAGCTCTCGGCCGCGCACTCCACGGCCGACGTCGAGCGCGCCGTCGCCGCCTTCGTCGACGCCCGCGCGGCGCTCACCGAGGATCAGGGCTGACATCACGCGCTGACCAGGGCTGACATCATGGAGGGGTGATCGACCCCCGCCGGCTGCGCATCCTGCGAGCCGTGGCGGACCACCGAACGGTGACCGCCGCGGCCGCAGCCCTGTACCTCACTCCCTCCGCCGTCTCCCAGCAGCTCGCGGCGCTGGAACAGGAAACCGGGCACGCGCTCCTCACCCGCAGCGGGCGGGGCGTCCGGCTGACCGCGGCCGGCGAGATCCTGCTCGGGCACGCCCACGAGGTCCTGGCCCAGCTGGAGCGCGCCGAAGCCGAGCTCGCCGCATACGCGGGAGGGACCGCCGGCGAGGTCACCGTCGCTGCCTTCGCGACGGGCATCGCCGAAGTCCTCGCCCCCGCGATCGCCGGTCTCGCCCGCGAGCACCCGGGCATCCGGCTCCGGGTCCGGGACGCGGAGGGCGACGAAAGCCTGCCCATGCTGCTCGACGGCGAAGCGGACCTCGCGCTGGCCGTCGAGTACCGGGGCGCCCCGGGCGCCGACGACGGCCGGCTCTCGATCTTGCCGCTGTACGCCGAACCCTTCGACGCGGTGCTCCCGACGGGACACCCCCTGGCCGACCTGCCCGAGGTGGCCCTGGCCGACCTCTCCGGCTCGGACTGGGTGGGGCAGTATCCCGGGAACCCGTGCCACGACGTGACCCTGCTGGCATGCGAGCTGGCCGGCTTCCAGCCGCGGTTCCGGCACTTGTCCGACGACTTCCGGGCCGTCACGGCGCTGGTGGCCGCGGGCGTGGGGGTGGCCCTGGTCCCGCGTTCGGCGCTGCGGGGCATGGACCTCAAGGAAGTCCAGGTCCGCCCGGTCGCCGGCCCGGCGGCAACCCGCCGCGTCTTCGCCGCAACCCGCCGCGGCGCCGAAACCCACCCCCTGATCGCGCCGGTCCTGGCGGCGTTGGCACGGGAGGCGGAGCGGTTGCCGGCGCATTAGGAGCGGTTGCCGGCGCGTTGGTGGGTCGGTGGGTTGGGGGG
>NZ_JACBGN010000538.1 GCF_013401435.1 Streptomyces sp. BR123 | reverse complement strand
CCCCGATCCGGGCCCGCCCCCGGGGGCCCGCCACCTCCAGTGCCCGCGCGGGGTCCCCGGGCAGCAGATGGGACACCGAGAGCAGGTGGGCGGCCCGCACCCGCGCCTCCGGGTCCGTCGTCCGCTCCGCGATCCGGGTGCACTCCTCGCCGAGTGCGCGGGCGGCGGCCATGTCCCCCCGGAGGACGGCGGTCAGCCCGAGCGCCCACAACCCCTGGAGGTATCCGGGCGCCTGCTGCGGGGCTGCCCGCAGGGCCCGCTCCAGGAAGCCCCGGCCCTCGTGGACGTGCCCGCAGGAGAACCAGAAGAACCACAGGGCCCCCGCCGTCTCCAGCGCGGCCCCCGGGTCCGTGCCGAGCAGGTGCTCCAGCGCCGTCCGCAGCTGTGGGTGCTCGATGGTCATCCTGCGGTACCAGTCCACCTGGCGCGGGCCCATCCAGCCGCGGTCCGCGGCCCGGCTGAGCGCCGCGTACCAGTGGGCGTGCCGGTCGGCGACCGCGCGCACCTCGCCGAGCTCGGCCAGCCAGTCGTGGCCGTACTCGCGGATCGTGTCCAGCATCCGGTAGCGGGCGCCGGCGCCCCGCTCCTGCGTCCGCCGGACCACGGACTTGGCCACCAGCCCGGCCAGCACCCGCTCCACGCGGGCCGCCGACAGCGGGCCGCCCGAGCACACCGCCCTGGCCGCGGCCACGTCGAAGTCGCCCGTGAAGACGGACAGCCGGGCCCACAGCAGCCGCTCCACCGGCTCGCACAGCTCGTGGCTCCAGCCGATCGCGGTGCGCAGCGTGCGGTGGCGGGGCATCAGCGTGGACGTCCGGTGGTCGCAGAGCACGTCGAACCGCGCGCCGAGGCGCTGAGCCATCTGCTCCAGCGTCCACCTCCGCAGCCGGGCCCCGGCCAGTTCCAGGGCGAGCGGGATCCCGTCGAGGCGCCGGCACACCTGCGCGGCCAGGACGGCCCGGTCGGGGTCGTCGAAGCAGGCCGCGGCATCCGGGGTCGCGGCGAGGGCGGCGGCCCGGAACAGGGCGAGGGCATCGCTGTCGGGGCCCTCGCAGGGCAGCGGGCAGATCTCCACGACCTGCTCGCAGGGGCTGGCGAGGGGTTCCCGGGAGGTGACCAGGACCGTCAGGCCCGGTGCCGACTGCAGGAGTTCGCCGACGAGGTGGCGGCACTCGGCCACCATGTGCTCGCACGTGTCGAGGACGAGGAGGAGCTCCCGGTCGGCCATCCACGCGCACAGTTCCTCGTCGAGCGGGCGCGCCGAGTGGTCCGCCAGCCCGACGGCGTGGGCGACGCTCATGGTGAGCAGGGAGGGGTCGTGCAGCGGTGAGAGGTCCACCCACCACACCCCGTCGGGCCGGGCCTGTTCGGCGTCGGCGACGGCGCGCAGGGCGAGGCGGGACTTGCCGACGCCGCCCACACCGGTGAGGGTGATCAGGCGGTTGGTGCGCAACAGGTCGTGGATTCCGTCGAGTTCGGCCTCCCTGCCGATGAAGACGGCTGGTTCCGGCGGCAGTCTGCCCGGTGCCTGGTTTCCTGCTGGACCGGGGTCGCCGTCCGCGGAATCCGCCCGTCTGTCGTTGAACGAGTACTCTCCGAACACGGAAGTATTGTGCGTGATTCTTCACCCGGCGTGCCGTTCCGCCCGAATCACTGTCACGTCACCGGTACGGGTGCTTCCGCTCTCATCCTGCCAGCACGACGCGCCGCTGTGCCGAGAATGCCCCCCAATTGCCGTCCGGCAGGCGGGCCCTCAGCTTCAGTTCCCAGGCCGTGCCGGACGGTTCTGCCACGCCGAGCCGGTGCTCCATGCGGCCGCCGGCCACGGCACCGGCACCGAATTGGATGACGGTGACGGGCCTTCCGTTGACGTGGAGCTCGTACTCCGTGGTCGGCCGGCCCGTCTCCGGGGCGGTCCAGGCGAGTGTGACGCCGCCGGGGGAGGCGTGGGCCGTGAAGTCGGCCGGGGCGGTGCCGGGGCCGCGGCCGGGCGCGGGCGGGGTGGTGACCTCCGCCGCGGGGCCGTCGGGGGAGGAGTTGTCCGCGCCGTCGCGGGCCCGGACCGTGAAGGCGTAGGCGGTGTCCGGCTGGAGGCGGGTGAGGGCGGTGGAGGTCTCGGCGGGACCGGCGGTGTGGATGCGGACGCCGCCCTGGTAGACGTCGTACGCGGTCACGCCCGTGTCGTCGGAGGCGGCGGACCAGGAGACCACGGCCGAGCGGGGGCCGTCGGCGCGGGCCGTGGTGCGGTCCGGGGCGGTGGGAGGCGTGCGGTCCTCGGCG
>NZ_JACBGN010000537.1 GCF_013401435.1 Streptomyces sp. BR123 | reverse complement strand
TTGAACTCCGACGTGAACGAGCGGCGAGGGCGAGGCTTCTTCTTCCCCATGCTCTCCATGATGGACATCATCCTTCCGGGACCGAAGCCCCTGATCACTGATGTCCGTCAAAGCGGATCAAGCCCAGAGCTGGCATGGAGGACGGTGACGCGGTCCACGCAGGCGGCGGACTGCCTGCTGCGTCGAGGACGGCGCTGCGCGGTCCGGCCGTGCGGCGGCTGCTCACACTGCGGGCAGGGAAGAAGCTGACAGCAGGGCACGTGCGGGTGGCCGCGGATGCGCTGGGGGTGTCGGAGCGCACGGTGTGGCGCTGGCTGGCTGCCGCTCAGAGCGATCAGACCGCGGCCGCCTACCCCGGCGCACGGTCCCGGGCCGATGCGAGGTTCACGGTCACGCCCGAGGTCCGTGGACTGTTGGCGTTGTGGAAGGGGAACGTGCGGGCGGTTCATCGCGAGCTGGTCCTGCGTGCCGCTCGGCAGTCCCCGCCTGCGGACGCGCCGTCGCTGACGACGCTGCACCGGGCGATCCGCCGTGATCTGACGCCGGGGGAGCGGGCTGGACTTGCCGGTGGTGAGCGGGCGGCTCGTAAGCACGATGTGTTTCTGGCCCGGCCGCGGGGCTGGCGGAACCAGGTGTGGGAGACCGACCACGTGCAGGCCCCGGTGCTGGTCGATGTCGAGGGCAGGGCTCGCAGGCCGTGGATCACCTGGTTCACCGACTGCGCCACCAACGCGATCACCGGTGTCGCGGTGACGCCGGGGGATCCGTCGCGGGAGTCGGTGCTGGCCGCGCTGCGCTCCGCGGTCCTGCGCGAGGACCCCTACGGCCCGTTCGGCGGCCTGCCGGAGAAGGTACGTGTCGACCGCGGCAAGGACTTCCTGTCCCGGACGGTGACCGCCGCGTTCGATCTGCTGGACGTGACGGTGGAGGACCTGCCCGCCTACACCCCGCACCTCAAGGGCACTGTGGAGGGCCTGAACCGGGCGGTGGAGAGCATGTTCTTGGCCGCGCTGCCCGGCTACGCCCGCCAGCCGCGTCCCGGCAAACGCTCTTCCCGCCCGAAGGACGAGGTGCTGCTCGGCTTCGAGGACTTCACCGCCCGTCTGCTCGCCTGGACGCTGTGGTGGAACACCGAACACCAGCCCGCGCCGTTGCGGGGCAGGACCCCGCTTGAGGCGTGGCAGGACGATCCCACCCCGCTACGGGACGTGGCCGCAGCGGAACTGTGGACGTTCACCCTGGAGGACGCCGGCACCCGCACGCTGACGACCCGCGGTATCCGCTTCAGGAAACGTGACTATGTGGGGCCGTGGATGACCGGGCAGGCCGGGATCCAGGTCCGGGTCCGCTTCATGCCCCACCACGACCACCGCATCGAGGTCTACCACGCGGCCACCGGCCGATACCTGGGGTCGGCGGACCTGGCCGACCAGGCCACCGAGGAACAGGTCAGCGCTGTACGGCGGGCACGGGCCGCCCGTGCCCGCCGCCTGAAGAAGGACCTGGAGGGTTCACAGCGCGAGCGCTACGCAGCCGTGAACCAGCCCGAGGCCCCCCAGCGGCTCGGCACCCTGACCACCGCGCAGGCCGAGGCCGAGCTCGCCCAGGCCGCCGGCACCGACCTGTCCGATCTGGCGATGCCGGACCTCATCCCGCCCGCCGCGCCCCCAGCCGACTGGCGCACCCCGCCATCCCTCGTCACCCGGACCGCGCCCGGCCGGCCTGCTCCCGTCCCATCCGAACCTGCCCCGGATCGACTGCTCAGACCACTGAAGACGGAGACGCCTCGTGACCGCGGCCACCTACCAGTACGTCGACCTGCCCGACGCCTCCGTGGTCACCACCCGCGCCCTGCTCACCGCGCGGGAGAACATCGGCGATACGGTCGCTGCCCGCGCGATGATGTGTATCCACGGCGGCGCCGGCTTCGGCAAGACGCTCGCCGTCAACACCTGCTTGCGTGAACTCGAACCCGGTGAGGACGTCCGCAAGATCACCTTCCGGGCCCGTCCCACCGCCCGAGCGGTGCGCTACGAGCTGTTCACCGCGCTCGACCTGGCCGGCGAGCCGCCGCGCCACCCCAGCGAATTCGATCGTCTGCTGAAGACCGCTCTGGCCGAGCGCCCCCGCACCTTCCTCGTCGACGAAGCACAGTGGCTCAACGGGGAGGCGTGTGGATGAGCCGGTTGTTTCGCTGGTGGGGGTTTCGTTTTGTGTGGTGGGTCGTTGGGTTCGTCGGTGGTGGCGTTGTTGTTCAGGTGCTGCCTTAACTGACGGGTTCTGCGGGGGTGTGCCG
>NZ_JACBGN010000536.1 GCF_013401435.1 Streptomyces sp. BR123 | reverse complement strand
CCCGGAAGGCTCGCCGGGGCGGGGGCTCGGCTCCGGGCTCGGTTCGGGATGCGGGTGCGGCTCTGGGCGCGATCCGTCGTCCTCGGTCGCGCCGTCCGGAGGGCTCACACCCTGCTCCTTCGTCGTCACATCCGTCTCTTCTTGATCACGTATCACCAGTCACCGCCCGGAAGATGGTGGCACGGACCGGCGGTCGCGGGGGGCAGCAGGGTGCGCGCCGGTGCGGAACGAAACACTCCGCAGAAGCCTCCGCGACGTGCGGCACCATGGGCGGAATGAGCGAGGAGCTGCCCGCGTACGCGGAGCGCGTGCTGGACCTGGCCGAGCGGATTCCGCCCGGCCGGGTGATGACGTACGGGGACGTCGCCGAGTGGCTCGGCGAGGCAGGGCCGCGCCAAGTAGGCCGGGTGATGGCCCTGTACGGGGGCGCCGTGCCCTGGTGGCGCGTCGTACGGGCGGACGGGCGCCCCCTGCCCGGCAGCGAGCACCGGGCCCTGGAGCACTACCGGGCCGAGTCCACCCCGCTGCGGCTGACGGCCGACGGTGAGGCACGCCTGGACATGAGGCGGGCCCGCTGGGACGGGAGCGACGCTGGGGCCGAACGGGACGAGGGTCACATCTGACAGCTTCGTCCACGCACTGCCCCGGAGGGGAGTGGGCCGCCGGTGCGCAGGACCGTACGGGGGACTGCCCGGGGGACCCGCGGCCGCCCTCCCCCGGCGGCTCCCGCGGCCCGCGGCGGCGGCCCGCCCGGCACCCGGAGCGGCCCGCCCGGCACCCGGAGCGGCACCCGGAGCAGCACCGGGAGCTGCACCCGGAGCTGCACCGGGAGCTGCCGACCGCGCCCGACCTCGGCGAACTGCACGGGGCGTCCCGCTTGCCGTAGCGTTGCCCCTTCGGCATGCGCCGAGGCAGCAACCGCAGCAGACCCACCAGGACCGGCACCCCACGTGATCACCTCTTTCCCCAACCGCTCCCAGCGGCGGCGTACGCGGACCCCGGATGCGTACCGCCTCGTGCGCGGCGGCCCGCGGCGGGTGGAGTCCCCTGTGCTGGACGCAGCACAGCAGGCGGTGGTTGATCACACCACCGGACCGCTGCTGGTCCTCGCCGGGCCCGGCACCGGCAAGACCACCACGCTCGTCGAGGCGGCCGCGGCCAGGGTCGAGGGCGGGGCGGACCCCGCCCGCATCCTGATCCTCACCTTCAGCCGCAAGGCCGCCGTGGAACTCCGGGACCGGGCCGCCCTGCGGCTCGGCGGCGCCCTCGCCCCGCAGGCCACCACCTTCCACTCCTTCTGCTACGGGCTGGTCCGCGCCCACCAGGACACCGACCTGTTCAACGACCCGCTGCGGCTGCTGTCCGGTCCCGAGCAGGACGTCATGGTCCGCACCCTGCTGGAGGGCCAGCGCGAGATCCGGTCCATCCGCTGGCCCGACGACCTGCGGGCCGCGCTCACCACGCGCGGCTTCGCCGACGAGGTCCGCGCGGTCCTCGCCCGCGCCCGCGAGCTGGGCCTCGGCCCCGGCGCCCTGGACGCGTTCGCCTCCCGCCAGGGCCGCCCCGACTGGAAGGCCGCGGCCGCCTTCCTCTCCGAGTACCTGGACGTCCTGGACATGCAGGGCACGCTCGACTACGCCGAACTCCTCCACCGCGCCGTCCTGCTCGCCGAGCGGACGCCCGCGCTGGCCGCCGCGTACGACGTGATCTACGTGGACGAGTTCCAGGACACCGACGCCTCGCAGCTCCGCCTGCTCCGGGCCCTGGCCGGGCCCGGCGGCACCCTGGTCGCCTTCGGCGACCCCGACCAGTCGATCTACGCCTTCCGCGGCGCGGACATCAACAACACGCTCGACTTCCAGGGCGCCTTCCCCGGTGCCGCCGTCCGCGCCCTGACCGTCGGCCGCCGCTCGGCCGCGAACCTGCTCGCCGCGACCCGCCTGCTGACCACCCGCATGCCGGTGCCGCGGCTGCCCTCGGAGGCGGTCCGGGCGCACCGCGGGCTCACGCCCACGCGGGACGGCGGCCGGGTCGAGGTGTACACGTACCCGACGGCGGGCGCCGAGCTGGACGACATCGCCGACATCCTGCGCCGCGCCCACCTGGAGGACGGCGTGCCCTGGCAGGACATGGCCGTCCTCGTCCGCGCCGGCGGCCGCACCCTGCCCACGATGCGGCGCGCCCTGATCGCGTCAGGCGTCCCGGCCGAGACCGACGGTGCTGACATCCCGCTCCGCCACGAACCCGCGGTCTCCCCCCTCCTCACCGCCCTCCGCGCCGCATCGTGGGCAGGGTGCGGCCGCCGG
>NZ_JACBGN010000535.1 GCF_013401435.1 Streptomyces sp. BR123 | reverse complement strand
CCCCCGCCGCGCCCACCGGCCCCGCCGCCACCGCGGGCCCGGGCCGGACCGGGCACCAGGAGCCGTGGGACGACGAGCCGCCCCTCGACCCGGAGGAGACGGACCCGCCCTGGGACGACTGGGAATAAGCACCCCCGGGCAGCCCGGCGGCTGCGGCTGCCCGGCTGCGGCTGCACGTCCGCGGCTGCCGGGCCGCGGACGGGGCGGGCTCCTCCTCCTCGGAGTCCGCGCCGTCCTCCCGGGCCGGCCCGCCGTGCGCCGGGCACGGCGGGCGCAGCCGGGAGTCCTCGCAGCGGATCCGCCGGCGGACCTTCCCGGCCGTGGCTGCCGCCCCGTACGGATCCGACCGGCGTGGAACCCGGGTTGGTGCGAACTCCCGGCACCCCACGCGATTCCTGCCGCACCGCCCCCCGCTCCCGCCGGGTCCTCGCCGCGCGGGTGCGGCACGCCTGATCCCGGGCCAAGCTTGGGGGCATGAGCGACGACCCACAGGGCGGGCGCAGCTCCGAGCTGCGGCTCGCCCTCGCGATGCGGGGCGGGGTCGGCCTCGCCGGGTGGATGGGCGGGGCGTGCTGCGAGACGGCGGCCCTGAGGGCGGCGGCTCCGGATGCCGCGCCGGAGCCGGATGCCGCGCCGGAGCCGGGGACCTCGGAGCACCCGGACCCGGACCGGGGCCAGGGCCAGGACGGTTGTCAGGACCCCGGGCCGGGCGTCTACCGGGGCCTGCTGCAGGCCTGCGGCTACGACCACGTCGACATCGACGTCCTCGCCGGCACCGGCGCCGGCGGCCTCAACGGCGTCCTGATGTCCTGCCACCTCGTCTACGGCATGCCCTTCGGCAAGGGCGTCCGCGACCTGTGGCTGCGCCTCGGCGACCTCGAAGGGCTGCTCCGCCGCTCGCTCCCGTTCCGCCTGCCCGCCTCGCTCCTGCGCGGCGACGAGGTCTTCTACCGGGAGCTGCGCGCCTCCCTCGGCATGCTCGTCGACCAAGCCCCGCGGGACTGGAAGGCTCCCGCCTCGCTCCGGCTGATCCTGACCGCGACCCGGCTGCGGCCCCGCCGCGACTGGGTGCGCCCCACCCTCGGCCGGCCGCTGCTCGTCGGCCGCTCCAACGCCTGCTTCCGCTTCCGGCACCGCAGCGCCCTGACCGACTTCCCCGACGACACCACCGGCGCGGCCCGCGAGACCGCCCTGAACCGGCTCGCGTACGCCGCCCGCACCACGTCCTCCTTCCCCGGCGCCTTCGAACCGGGCCGGGTGTACGTCGGCAACGGCGCCCAGCCGTTCACCGACCCGCTGCCCGTGGACATGCGGGGCGTCAGCAGCGAGGCCGGCCACCCCGACGAGAACCTGGGCGGCTGCGCCGAGCTCATGGACGGCGGGCTGCTCGACACCCTTCCCGTCGCCTGGGCGGTCCGGGCAGTCGCCGCCGCCCCTGCGGACCGCCCGGCCGAGCGGTGGCTGCTGCTCCTCCAGCCCGTCCCGCCGTTCCCGCCGCCGCCCGAGCGCGGCACCGGCCGGCGCGTCCCACGGCTGGTCCGCACCGCCGCGGCCTCCCTGGCCGTCAAGACCGGCACCGAGTCCCTCCGCGACGACGTGCGGGAGCTGGAGGCCGCCGCGGCCGCGGCCCGGCAGCGGCTGTGCGCCGCCGGGGTGCTGCCCCCGGCCCTGGACGAGCTCCAGAGCACGGCCCTGGCCCGGCTGCCCGCGTACCGCGCGAAGGTCGGCGCCGCCGAGGCCGCCCGGCTGATCCGGCTGCTGGAGGACCCTGCCGAGGTGACCGGCCCGGACGGGCTGCCGCTGCCGGCCGGGCCCGGCCCGCTGGAGCCGCTGGATGCGACCGGCCCGGGCTCGGTCACCCTCTTCGGGCGGCTGCGCGCACCGGGTACCGCGGCCGGGCTGGTGCTGCCCGAGGGGCCCGGCGCGCTCCCCGAACCCGGCCACTCCCCGCTGGCCCTGGCCCGTACGGTGCGGCTGCTCATGGACTGGGTACGGGCCTGGGAGGCAGGCGGAACCCCGGTGGACCCGGCCCTGGCCGCGGACCTGCGGCGGCGGCTCTACGCGTTCCGCTTCGCCGTCGCCACGCTGATCGCGGCACGGGACCGGCTGCTGCTCGCCGCCTACCGCGACGAACTCGCCTCGGGCCTGGTCCCTTCCGACGCCGCCGCCCCGTACCGGGCCGCCACCCGTCGCCTCGGCACCCTGATGCCGGTCCTCCCGCCGCCCGGCGCCGACCCGGCGCAGTGGGACACCTGGGCGGTCGACCTGGCCCGGGCCGTGACCGCAGGCCCGCCGCCCCCCGCCCCAGCACCCGTGGTGCCGCGCGC
>NZ_JACBGN010000534.1 GCF_013401435.1 Streptomyces sp. BR123 | reverse complement strand
GCCGCGGAGTGCGGGTGCGCGGGATACCGGGGGTCATCGGCGGCGTCGGGCGGATCGCCAGACCGCGGCCCCCGCCACGCCGAACAGCACGGCCAGGCCGGCCACGGGGCCTACCCACGGGCTGTCCTTCTCTTCCTTCCCTTCCTCTTCCTTTCCTTCCTTCCCTGCCGTCGCTTCCGGCTGCCGGGTGCTCTCGGCCGCACCGTTGCCGTTGTCCTGCGGCGGCGCGGCGTCCGCGATCTGCTCGCCGCAGCCCTGCTTCGGGTAGCCCGAGACCGCGCAGAGCAGTGCCGCGCTGTTGTAGCGGAGCGGCTTGGCCACCTCCGCCAAGGCTTCTGCAGCCGTGGCCTCCGGTGCCAGCTGCGCGCAGGCCGTGCGCGGGGTGTCCTGCGGCGGGGCGTCGCCGGCCGGGGCGTCGGCGGCCACGCCGAAGTCGACGACCACGGCGACCCGCTTCCGGCCCGGCGCCGCCGGGGTCGTGGAGCAGACCGCGTCGAAGTCCGCCGCCGCCCGCGGCCGGGCGGCCTCGGCGGCCGCGTCCTTGCTCACGGCGAAGCGGAAGCCCTGGACCGAGCCGTCGGCCGGGCGGGCCGTCGACGGGCCCTGCGCGGCGTACGCCCACTGGCCGCCCCCGCCGTCCCAGTACGACCAGTACCGGTACCCGGCCGCCAGCGCGGGCGGGGCCGCGAGGAGGGGGAGGGAGAGGAGGGCCGTCAGGACGGCGAGGGCCAGGGTGCGCGCGGCGTGGTCCCGGGAGCTGGAGCTGGAGCTGGTGCGGGCGCCGCGGCCGAGGCTCTGCATCAGAGCTGGTTCTTCTTGCGGCGGCCGCTCAGCAGGATGCCGATGCCCGCGCCGGCCGCGGCTCCCGCGCCGATCATCCACCAGATGTTCTGGTCGTCAGAGCCGGTCTTCTCGTCGTCCTTGTCGTTCTCGGTGCCGCTCGGCTCCGGCGTCCCCGGGGCCTGTGGGGCCGGGCCCGTGGCGTTCAGGGCCGAGACGAGGTCCGTGCCGCCGAACGCCTTCGGGTCGGTGCCCGTCGCGTGCGCGGCCAGGACCAGGGTGCCGAGGGCCGCCGGGCTGCCCTTCGCCCACTGCGCGGAGTTGCCCTTCAGCCACTCCAGCGCGCCCGCCGCCGACTGCTTGTGCCCGGCCGCGGCGAGGGCGATCACCGCGTCGACGGTGTTGCCGGTGTCCGGGGTCGGCTGGTCGGAGCCCGGGGTGACGGCCATCAGGTGGTCGCCGCCCTTCTTCAGGGATTCGGCCAGGTGGCCGGCCGCGGCCTGGGCGGCGGCCTCCGGCCCGGCGGCAGAAGTGCAGCCGGCCGGGCCCGCGGGGGTGTCCTTCGCCGCCGGGGCGACGACCGCGCCCTTGCCCAGGGCGGCCAGGGTCGCGGCGGCCGTCGCATCGGCATTGGGGAGCAGCTTCCCGTCGGCCGGCTGGTACGCGAAGGCGCCCCCGTCGGAGGGCGGCTGCGCGGTGCAGCCCAGCTGGAACGCGAGCAGGCCCTCGTACGCGGACTTGCCGGCCTTCGACTTCACCTCGGCCGGCTTCTCGCCCGCCACCGTCAGGGCGCTGATGACCACGGCGGTGGAGTTGGCGTCGCTCGGGGAGCCGGGGACGAAGGCCCAGCCGCCGTCCTCGTTCTGGACGGACTTCAGCCAGTCCACGCTCTTCTTCACGGCCGCGTCCTGGCCGCCCAGCGTCTTCAGGGCCTGGACGGCCATCGCCGTGGCGTTCGTGTCGTACATCGTCGTGGCGTCGCAGGGCGCGGAGGCGTCCGCGCGGAAGGAGGCGAAGCCGCCGTTCGCGCACTGCTGCCCGGCCAGCCAGGCGACGGCCTCCTTGGCGGGCTTGACGCCGACCGTGTGCTGGGCGAGCAGAGCGACGGACTGCCGCCACACGCCGTCGTACGCGGGGTCGTTCTTGCCGTACAGGCCGGAGGGGATCACCGGGGGCGTCGAAGCCGCGGGGGACGGCGCGAACGGCGCGGAGGGCGTGGCAAAGGCCGCGGGCGCGGCACCCGCGCAGAGCACGGCGGAGGCGGCGAGCGCTGCGGCGCTGCGGCGGATGTTCATGCGGGCGGGTGCCTCTCCTGCTGGGGAGCGGGAGGCAGGCGCGCGCAGGCACCGGGCTCCGGCTCCGTTGACCTCGACGGTGCCGGCCGCCGGGGACTCCGGCGGCACGAGCCGCGCACCTTCGTGTACGGGGCAGTCCGGCTGCCGCCCGGAAGGGCCGGGGCGGGTCACGGTTGCGGGTCAGCGCCGGAATCGCACCGGCTTCCCCCCGTACGGAAGGGTGGACGACGGCTTCACTGTACCGGCCGGTATCAGGGGAGAGGGGGGCAC
>NZ_JACBGN010000533.1 GCF_013401435.1 Streptomyces sp. BR123 | reverse complement strand
ATGGAGGGGAGAGCGCCTCGGCGGGGCCGTCGTACGGCTCCGCCGAGGCGCTCCATATGCTTTCGCCCATGACCGACAGCACCGGGATCAGCCCCGAGGACAGCAAGATCATCACGCTGGCGCGCAGCGCCCGGGCCCGCAACGGCGTGCCCGAGGGTGCGGCGGTCCGCGACGAGACGGGCCGCACGTACGTCGCCGGGACCGTGGAGCTCCCCTCCCTCCGGCTGAGCGCGCTCCAGACGGCGGTCGCGATGGCCGTGGCGAGCGGCGCCGAGTCCCTCGAAGCCGCGGCCGTGGTCGGCACGGCCGACGCGGTGGTCGACCTTGACCGTGCCGCCGTCCGCGACCTCGGCGGCCCGGACACCCCGGTCCTGCTGGCCGCCCCGGACGGCACGCTCCGCTCGACCACGCCGGCCGGCGCCTGACCGGCCCTTCCCCACGGGGCCCGGCCGCCGCACCGGCAGCGGTGCGCCGGGGAACCGCGGCGGGCGCTCAGGGCGTTGCGGCGGTCCGGCCGGGCGCCCGGCACGGGGCGGACCCCTTCGGGGAGAAGGAGGACGCCCATGCGCCCTCCCGCCCGTTCTGCCTGCGCCCGTCTCCGCCGCCAAGGTCCGCACGTGGCTGACGCAGGCCGGCCGCGACCCCCGGGCCGACGCCCCCGTGGTCGTGCACCGGAAGCCGGAGGAGGCCATGTCGCCGGTCTCCCGCCAGACCGCCCGGCAGGTCGCGGGCATGTCCGCGGCCGCCGCCGCAGGCACGTGCCTGCGACGAGCCGGACACGGCCGGACGGTCCCGCAGCCCGACCGCGGACCCGTGACCCGTACGGACGGACGGGCGGGCGGATCGGAACGGCTCCGGCGCGCCTCCGGCCGGGCGGCCCGTGGCGAAGCGGGCTGTGGTTCGGCAGCGCCCAGGAGGGGCCGGGGATCTGCGCGACCGGCCGCAAGGGGCCCGCAGGCGACCGTCACAGCACCTCCCGCGGAGCGCTCAGGCCGCGGCGGCGGGCGCCGCCGCCGGACGGCGGCGGATGACCATCGCCATCATCGCGGCCGCCGCGCACAGCGCCCCCGACGCGTACCAGACGACGTCGTACGAGCCGAACACGTCCCGGGCCACACCGCCCAGGAACGCCACCGCCCCGGCGCCCACCTGGTGCGAGGCCAGCACCCAGCCGAACACGATCGCACTGTCCTCCCCGTAGTGCTCGCGGCACAGCGCGATCGTCGGCGGGACGGTCGCGACCCAGTCCAGCCCGTAGAAGACGATGAAGAACAGCATCGGCGGGTGCACCGTCGGTGCCAGCAGCATCGGCAGGAAGAGCAGCGACACCCCGCGCAGGGCGTAGTAGACCGCCAGCAGCCGCCGTGCCTCGAAGCGGTCGGTGAACCAGCCCGACGCCACGGTGCCGACCACGTCGAAGACGCCGATCACCGCCAGCAGCCCTGCGGCCGCCGTCACCGGCATCCCGTGGTCGTGCGCGGCCGGCACGAAGTGCGTCTTGACCAGGCCGTTCGTCGAGGCGCCGCAGATCGCGAAGGTGCCCGCCAGCAGCCAGAACGGCCCGGTGCGCGCCGCCCGGAACAGCACCGCCACCGCCCGCCGGGCCGCGCCCGGCACCGGCGCGGGCTTGGCCGTGTACGACCCCCCGTACGGGGCCAGGCCCACGTCGGCCGGGTGGTCGCGCAGCAGCAGCCAGACGAACGGCACGACGGACAGCGCCGCCAGCGAGACCGTCACGGCCGCGGGCCGCCAGCCGTGGTGCTCCACCAGCCAGGACAGCAGCGGCAGGAAGACCAGCTGCCCGGAGGCCCCGGCCGCGGTCAGGACTCCGGTGACGAGGCCGCGCCGGGCGGTGAACCAGCGGTTGGTCACCGTGGCCGCGAACGCCAGCGCCATCGAGCCGCTGCCCAGACCCACCAGCACGCCCCAGAACAGCACCAGTTGCCAGGCGGCGGTCATCCACACCGTGGCGACGGACCCGGCGGATATGACCAGCAGGGCCAGCGCCACCACCCGGCGGATGCCGAAGCGGTCCATCAGGGCGGCGGCGAACGGCGCGGTGAGCCCGTAGAGGGCGAGGTTGACCGAGACGGCGAAGCCGATCGTGCCCCGCGACCAGTCGAACTCCCGGTGCAGCGGCTCGATGAGCAGTCCCGGCAGGGAGGCGAAGGCGGCGGCGCCGACGATCGTCACGAAGGTGACGGCCGCGACGAACCAGGCGCGGTGGACGCGTCCGGGCGCGGGCTCGGAGACGCACGTCATCGACTTCCGGGCCGCCGAGCAGCTGCTGGCCGCCCGCGATCCCCGCGGCGCCGTGAAACTCCTCGACTCGGTCATCGCCGCCCACCCGGAGAGCGGTGCGGCCC
>NZ_JACBGN010000532.1 GCF_013401435.1 Streptomyces sp. BR123 | reverse complement strand
CCGCCCCTCCCCGCTCTGTCAGGCGCTCCGGCGGCGGACGACCACGTCGCCGGCCTCGTCGTCGCGCTCGCGTTCCCCGAGCGCGTGGCCCGCGCCCGCGGCAAGGGCCAGTACCTCATGGCCTCCGGCACGGGCGCCGCCCTCCCCGACGGCTCCCGCCTCGCCACCGCAGGCACCTGGCTCGCCATCGCCGTGGCCGACCGCAGCACCGGCTCCGCCGACGCCCGCATCCGGCTGGCCGCCGTCCTCGACGAGGCCACGGCCCGGGCCGCCGCCGAGCACCTGTTCACCTCCTCCGAGGAGGTGCACTGGGACGGCGGAGACCTCGTCGCCCGCGCCGTGCAACGCCTCGGCGCGATCGAGCTCACCGCCCGCCCCCTCCGCGACCCGGACCCGGCCCTGGTGCGCCGCGCCCTCCTGGACGGCCTCGCCGCCAAGGGCCCGGGCGCGCTGCTGCGCTGGTCCCCCGACGCCCTGGTCCTGCGCGAGCGCCTCGCGTTCCTGCACCGCACCCTGGGCGCCCCCTGGCCGGACGTGTCCGACACCGCCCTGCTGGCCCGCCCCTCGGAGGACTGGCTGGAGCCGGAGCTGTCCTCGGCCCGGCGCCGCGCCGACCTCGCCCGGATCGATGCCGGGCAGGCCCTGACCCGGCTGCTGCCCTGGGCCACGGGCGAGGCGGCCCGCCTGGACGAGCTGGCCCCGGAGCGGATCGAGGTGCCGAGCGGCTCCCGGATCCGAGTGGACTACTCGGCCGGGCAGCCCGTGCTCGCGGTCAAGCTGCAGGAGCTGTTCGGCCTGGCCCAGACGCCCCGGGTGGCGGGGGTGCCCGTACTCGTGCACCTGCTGTCGCCGGCGGGGCGGCCCGCGGCGGTCACCGCCGATCTGGCCTCGTTCTGGCAGGGCGGCTACCGCGCCGTCCGGGCCGAGCTCCGCGGCCGCTACCCCAAACACCCCTGGCCGGAGGATCCGGCGACGGCCGAGCCGACCCGGCACACCAACGCCCGCCTCAGGCGCTGACCCCCGCCCCGGCGGCGGCGGTACGGCGGCCGCGCGCCTCCAGCCACAGGGCGGCCCCGAGCAGCGCGAGCCCGACGGCGGCCAGCCCGGCGGGCGCGTACGTGTGCAGGGTGAGCACCTTGGCCCGGTTCGACCGGACCAGGTCGACGGTGTACCGGCTGTAGTCCTCGCGCATCTTCACGTGCCCGGCGAAGACGGTGAGCCGGCCTTCCGGCGCCCCGGCGGCGATGCCTCCGCGCATCTCCTGCTCGACGACCTGCTCGGCGTTGACGGGCGCCCCGGTGACCGGTTCGACCCAGAACATCATCTTGGCCCGGTACCAGAGGCTGGTGCCGGTGCTCTGTTCGAAGGTCGCCGGGTCGATGCCCTCGATCGGCATCTTCTTGGGCAGGGGCACCTTCGTCCAGGGCAGGTGCTGCTCGTAGTAGTACACGTCCATGCCGCGGAACGTGCGCGGGCCGACGTAGTGGACGGGGGTCGCGGTGCGGGTCTGGGCGTCGAAGTAGAGGTAGTCGCGCGGCTCGGTGAAGAACGGCCACTTGAACTCGATGCCCTCGCGCGTCACGGGGTCGCCGTCCACGGCCTCGCCGGCGGCGTGCACGGGCGCCTGGGTGTGGGCGTCGAAGATGTAGCGCTCGGGGATCTGGGAGACCGTCTTCCCGTCGGGGCCGGCGATGTGGGACAGGGCGTCCCAGACGACGACGTCCCGGCCCGCGCTCGCCTCGATCTCCCTCGACGCCTCGACGTTGCCCTTGAGGGTCTGGACGATCGTGACCTTGTCGACCTTCTTCGGCTGCATGCCGCCGGTGTAGTCGAGCAGGACCGCGTCCTTCGCCTCCAGGACCATCTCCTGGTACTGGTTCGGCGGGATCTTGGCGAGCCGGGGGTACGCGTACCAGCGCAGCAGCGGCGCGAGGGCGGTGCAGAACACCGCGAGGGCGATGAGGACGAGGCTCGCTCGGCGTCGCACCTCCGGCCTCCTCACTGCTGCCCGGGCGCGGCGGGCGCGGTGGTGAGCAGTGGTCTGGGCGAGGTCTTGCCCTCCTGCGCCCCGAGCGCCGTGACGGCGAACGCGAGGGCCAGCGCGGCGGCAAGGCCGATGGCGGCGGCGACGAGTGCGCGCATACCGGGCCTCCGGATCTGATGGAGCGTCAGGGCGGAGGCACGGTAGCAACGCGCGTGCGAGATGAGAACCGTTCGGCTACGGCGTTTGCGTGCTGCCGCGCACCGCGCCCGGGGACACCGACGGGGACGGTGCCCCGGACGGCTCGGCGGCCGGGGGCGTCGGCCGGACGCTCGCCGTGGGAGTGGGCGTGGGCGTGGGCCGGGGAGTCGCCGCCGGCTTCGACGTGGGGG
>NZ_JACBGN010000531.1 GCF_013401435.1 Streptomyces sp. BR123 | reverse complement strand
CCCACACCCCCGCCGACAGCCCCGGCACACCGCGGCCCGCCGAGGACACCGGGCCCGCGGCCCTGCTGTCCGTACGGGACCTGACCATGGCCTTCCCCGGCCGGCGGACCGGGAGCGGGCGCCGCGGGGCGCCCGTCCGCGCCGTCGACGGGGTCTCCTTCGACCTGGCGGCCGGCGAAACCCTCGGCCTGGTCGGCGAGTCGGGCTGCGGCAAGTCCACCACCGGCCGGATGCTCGTCCGCCTGCTGGAGCCCACCTCCGGCACCGTCACCTTCGACGGCCGGGACATCACCCGGCTCTCGCAGCGGGCCCTGCGACCGCTGCGCCGGCACGTCCAGATGGTCTTCCAGGACCCGCACTCCTCCCTCAACCCCCGCCAGACGGTGGCCCGGATCATCGCCGACCCGCTGCTGGTGCAGGGCTGGACGGCGGCCGACGCCCGCCGCCGCGCGGCCGAGCTGATGGACCTGGTCGGACTGATCCCGGAGCACATCGACCGCTATCCGCACGAGTTCTCCGGCGGCCAGGCCCAGCGGATCGGGATCGCCCGCTCCCTCGCCACCGGCCCGCGGCTCGTCATCGCCGACGAGCCCGTCTCGGCGCTCGACGTCTCCGTCCAGGCCCAGATCGTCAACCTGATGGAGCGGCTGCGCGCGGAACTGGGCCTGGCGTACGTGTTCATCGCGCACGACCTGTCCGTGGTGAAACGGGTCAGCGACCGGGTCGCCGTCATGTACCTGGGCCGGATCGTCGAGATCGGCGAGAAGCGCGCCCTGTACGAAAACCCCCAGCACCCTTACACGCGCGCGCTGCTGTCCGCCGTGCCGCTGCCCGATCCGGCGGCCGAGCGGCGGCGGGAGCGGATCGTGCTGCTCGGCGACCCGCCGAGCCCCGCCGCGCCGCCGCCGGGCTGCACCTTCCACCCTCGCTGCCCGAAGGCGCAGGAGGTGTGCCGCACCGAGCGGCCGCTGCTGCGGATCGCCGCCTCCCGCGAGGTGGCCTGCCACTTCCCGGGGGACTGACGGGGATCCCGGGAAGGTGAGGGCCCCGCGGCCGGCACGACCGGCTGCGGGGCCCTCCGCCGTACCCGGCACCCCGGCACCCGGCACCCGGTGGCCGGTGCCGGACCTCGCGGGGCTCAGCCGGCAGCAAGTTCGCGGCGGAAGAACTCCAGCTCCAGCGCCATCAGCTTCTCCCTGGTGCCTCCCGGGGTCATGTGGGTGACCCCGGGCAGGGCCAGCAGCTGGTGGGGGCGGCCCGCGTCCGTCAGCGCACGGGACAGGCGCAGGGTGTGCGAGGGGTGGACGTTGTCGTCGGCCAGGCCCGTCATCAGCAGCAGCGGCCTGGTCAGCTTGGGGGCGTCGGGGATCAGCGAGTCCCGCTCGTAGACCTCCGGGTGCTCCTGGGGCAGGCCGAGGTAGCGCTCGGTGTACGCGGTGTCGTAGTGGCGGAAGTCGGTGGGCGCGGCCCCGGCGGCCGCCGCGTGGAAGACGTCGGGGCGGCGCAGCACCGCGAGGGCGGACAGGTAGCCGCCGTACGACCAGCCGCGCACGCCGACCCGGCCGAGGTCGAGGTCGCGGTGGCGGGCGCCGAGCGCCTGCAGGGCGGCGACCTGGTCCTCCAGGGTGACCTCGGAGAAGCCGCGGTACATGGCGTGGGTGAAGGCGGGGGACACGTACGGCGTCCCGCGGTTGTCGACGGTCACCACGGCGAAGCCCTGGTCGGCCCACCACTGGCGGTGCTGCCAGCGGCGCGGCTCGGCGCTGACGTCCTGGAAGCCGGGGCCGCCGTATCCGTCGACGAGCACCGGCAGCCGCTGCCCGGGGACGTGCCCGCGGGGCAGCACCAGCGCGGTGGGCACCCCGTGCTCGGTGACCCGCTGCAGCACCGGGGCCACCCGCCAGGGCAGCGGCGCCGCGTGGTCGGCGGGGGTGAACTCGCGCCCGTCGGGGGTGCGCACGGTGCGGCGTATGCCCTCGCGCCCGGCGGCGGTCAGCAGCAGCGTCCCGGCGGAGGCGAGGACGGAGTGCACGGTGGGCACCGCGGGGTCGTCGGCGAGGACGGTGAGTTCGCCGGTGTCCGGGTCGAGCAGCAGGACCTGCTGCTCGGCGGGGTCGCGCAGTCCGGCCTCGACGAGGAGCCGGCCCTGGTGGACGCCGGCGAAGCCGCGGACCTGGACGCCGTCGCCGGTGAGCAGGCGGCCGTCGACGGCCAGGGCCCGGGCGGCCCCGCCGGTGGGGGCACCCTCCGCGGCAGCCGGTGGAGTGTCGGCGGCGGTGAGCATGCGCCCGTCGGGGAGCCGCGCCGGGGTGCCGGGCAGCAGCGGGTCCACCCAGTGGGGGTGGGTGGTGCGGGACCTGTCTCTTATATAAATCTG
>NZ_JACBGN010000530.1 GCF_013401435.1 Streptomyces sp. BR123 | reverse complement strand
GCACCACCCTGTGCCTGCTGGGCATCCTCGGCCTGTCCATGACCGGCCTCGGCGGCCTCTTCGAGGGCCACACCGCCACCCTCGTCGCCCTGCCCGTCACCGCACCCGCCGCCATCGCCATGGCACTCGGCGGCTGGTACCTGGTGGAACGCTCCGCCCCTCCCCGGAGCGTTAGGCTGAGGGGCTGATCCTCACCCTCCCCCGGACCCGTCCGGGGGTACCCCACCTGGAGCGCGTCTGATGGCCGTCAATCTGGTCAATGTCGAGGCAGTCAGCAAGGTGTACGGCACCCGTGCCCTGCTCGACGGCATCTCCCTCGGCGTGTCCGAGGGGGACCGGATCGGTGTCGTGGGCCGCAACGGCGACGGCAAGACCACCCTGATCCGGATGCTGGCCCGCCTGGAGGAGCCCGATGCCGGCCGGGTCACCCAGAGCGGCGGCCTGCGCATGGGCGTCCTCACCCAGCACGACTCGCTCGACCCCGCCGCGACGATCCGCCACGAGATCATCAAGGACATGGCCGACCACGAGTGGGCCGGCAACGCGAAGATCCGCGACGTCCTGACCGGTCTGTTCGGCGGCCTGGACCTGCCCGGCTTCGACCGGGGCCTCGACACCGTCATCGGCCCCCTCTCCGGTGGCGAGCGCCGCCGCATCGCCCTCGCCAAGCTGCTCATCGAGGACCAGGACCTCATCGTCCTCGACGAGCCCACCAACCACCTCGACGTCGAGGGCATCTCCTGGCTGGCCGAGCACCTCCGGCAGCGCCGCTCCTCCCTCGTCTGCGTCACCCACGACCGCTGGTTCCTCGACCAGGTCTGCACCCGCATGTGGGACGTCCAGCGCGGCAGCGTCTACGAGTACGAGGGCGGCTACAGCGACTACGTCTTCGCCCGCGCCGAGCGCGAGCGGATCGCCGCCACCGAGGAGGCCAAGCGGCAGAACCTGATGCGCAAGGAGCTGGCCTGGCTGCGCCGCGGCGCCCCCGCCCGCACCTCCAAGCCGCGGTTCCGCATCGAGGCCGCCAACGCCCTCATCGCGGACGTGCCGCCGCCGCGCGACACCTCCGAGCTGATGCGCTTCGCCAACGCCCGCCTCGGCAAGACCGTGTTCGACCTGGAGGACGTCACCGTCCAGGCCGGGCCGAAGACCCTGCTCAAGCACCTCACCTGGCACCTCGGCCCCGGTGACCGCATCGGCCTCGTCGGCGTCAACGGCGCCGGCAAGACCTCGCTGCTGCGTGCCCTGGCCGAGGCGGCCCGCACCCAGGGCGACGTCCAGCCCGCGGCCGGCACCGTCACCGTCGGCAAGACGGTCAGGCTGGCGTACCTCTCCCAGGAGGTCGGCGAACTCGACCCGTCCCTGCGGGTCCTGGAGGCCGTCCAGCGCGTCCGCGACCGCGTCGACCTCGGCAAGGGCCGCGAGATGACCGCCGGTCAGCTGTGCGAGCAGTTCGGCTTCACCAAGGAGAAGCAGTGGACGCCGGTCGGCGACCTCTCCGGCGGCGAGCGGCGCCGCCTGCAGATCCTGCGGCTGCTGATGGACGAGCCGAACGTGCTCTTCCTCGACGAGCCCACCAACGACCTGGACATCGAGACCCTCACGCAGCTGGAGGACCTCCTCGACGGCTGGCCCGGCTCGATGATCGTGATCTCGCACGACCGGTTCTTCATCGAGCGCACCACCGACACGGTCATGGCGCTGCTGGGTGACGCGACCCTGCGGATGCTGCCGCGCGGCCTCGACGAGTACCTGGAGCGCCGCCGGAAGATGATCGAGGCGGCCGCCCCCGCGCCCGCCCCGGCCGCGCCGAAGTCGACGTCCGCCGGCGACGCCCGCGCCGCGAAGAAGGAACTGCAGCGGATCGAACGGCAGCTGAACAAGATGGCCGACCGCGAGACCGGCCTGCACGCCCAGATCGCCGAGAACGCCACGGACTTCGCGAAGGTGGCCAAGCTCGACGCCGAGCTCCGCGAACTCATTGCAGAGCGCGACGAGTTGGAGATGCGCTGGCTGGAGCTGGCCGAGGAGGCCTGACAGTCCGCAGGCGCAGCGGCCAATTGGCCTGATAACGACGCTGTCACGGGCCGGTCCTCCCTTGGGAACAGGGGTGCGACCGGCCCGGTGCCGTCTCGGCCGCAGTGGTAGAAAGGTGATCTCCCACCCCTGACGACACCCGACGCCGAAGGTACGCGCTGATGACCGAGCAGCCCCAGCCGCCGAACCAGCCGCCTGCACCGGACGCTTACGGACATCTCCCCGGCCCCCCGCGGCCCTCGTACGGCATGCCCCCGCAGGGCTCGAACCCCTACGCCCAGCCGCAGCCCCCCACCACGCCGACCGGGCAGCCCGGGTACGCCTTCCCCCCGCAGCCCGGCCC
>NZ_JACBGN010000052.1 GCF_013401435.1 Streptomyces sp. BR123 | reverse complement strand
GCAGCGCCCCCGGCGGAAGCCCGCGCCCCGCACCGTCCGCCGCGCGCAGCAGTGCGCCGCCCGCCCCCGACGACCGGGCGCCCGGCACCGGGCCGAGCCCGACGAAGGCCACGACAGGACCAGGAAGCGCCGCGCCGTCGCCGCCCGGCAGCGGGCAGGGCCGAGGCAGGACCGACCCGCCCGGCCGGGGCGGAGGCAAGCCCACCACCCGCCCCTGAGCACAGCACGGCGAACAGGCGGCACGCCCTCCGGCCACCGCACCACCACGCAGCAGTCAGGACCCTCCGCTTGTCGAAGAATCGTCGCCGCCCGGCCCGCGGCAGGCACAGCACCGTGCGCAACGTCCCCCTGCGCACCCACTGGCTACTGCTCACCACCCTCGTCCTGACCCTCTCGGCCGCACTGCTCCTCCAGGGCTACACCCAGCACCTGTTCGACTCCCGGCCCGACGCGGAAGCCCGCGAGCCGGTCTCCGCGGCGTCCGTACCGGAGCAGATCGCCTCCGGCGGCCCGGTGATCGAGGGGGCGTCCGGCCGCGCCGCCACCCCGGCGCCCCGCACCATCGCGCTGACCTTCGACGACGGCCCCGACCCCGTCTGGACCCCGAGGATCCTCGACGTGCTGCGCCGCAACGGCGTCCGCGCCACGTTCTTCACCGTCGGCACCAAGGTCGCCGAGAACCCCGGACTCGCCCGCCGGATCGTCGACGAAGGCCACCAGATCGGCCTGCACAGCTTCACCCACACCGACCTCGGCGCGGCGTCCGCATGGCGGCGCTCCCTGGAGCTGCGCGAGACCCAGCTCGTCATCGCCGGCGCCACCGGGGTCACCACTCCGCTGCTGCGGCCGCCGTACTCCTCCACTGCCAAGGCACTCGGAGACGCCGGCTGGGAAGCCGTCGTCCACGCGGGGCAGGAGGGCTACCTGACCGTCCTGACGACGCTGGACAGCGAGGACTGGCGCCGCCCGGGCGCCGAGCGGATCGCCGCCAACTCCACTCCGAAGGACACCGGCGGACAGGTCCTGCTGATGCACGACGCCGGCGGGGACCGCGCCCAGACCGTCGCCGCGCTCGAACAGCTGGTGCCGCGGCTGAAGGCATCCGGCTGGACGTTCGCCACCGTCGGCGACGCCGTCGCCCTGCCCGGGGCGGTCCGGCCGGCCGCGACGACGGACCGGTGGCAGGGCCTGGCCCTGATCACCGCGATCCGTACCAGCGACTGGATCCTCGAAGGCCTCTCCTGGCTGCTGTGGGCCGCGGGGGCGGTCAGCCTGCTGCGCGCGGTGGCCGTCTTCGTCGCCGCCCGGCGGCACGTACGGATGCGCCGCAAGCCCTGGGGCCCTGCGGTCACCGAGCCGGTGAGCGTCATCGTGCCCGCCTACAACGAGAGCGCCGGCATCGAGGCCGCGGTCCGCTCCCTGCTCGCCTCCGACCACCCCGTCGAGGTCATCGTCGTGGACGACGGCTCCACGGACGGCACGGCCGACATCGTCGAGGCCCTTCGGCTGCCCGGAGTGCGGGTCATCCGACAGCAGAACGCCGGAAAGCCCGCCGCCCTCAACACGGGTATCGCCGCAGCCTCCTGCGACCTGCTCGTCATGGTCGACGGCGACACCGTCTTCGAACCGGACGCCGTCCGCATGATCGTCCAGCCCTTCGCGAACCGCCGCGTGGGCGCCGTCTCCGGCAATGCCAAGGTGGTCAACCGGGGCGGGCTGCTCGGCCGCTGGCAGCACATCGAGTACGTCGTCGGCTTCAACCTCGACCGGCGCCTGTTCGACCTCGCCGAGTGCATGCCCACCGTGCCCGGCGCCGTCGGTGCCTTCCGCCGCGAGGCGCTGCTGCGTGTCGGCGGCGTCAGCGACATCACCCTGGCCGAGGACACCGACCTGACGATGGCGCTGTGCCGGGACGGCTGGCGGGTGGTCTACGAAGAGCGTGCCAAGGCCTGGACCGAGGCGCCCGCATCGCTCGGTGCCCTATGGAAGCAGCGCTACCGCTGGTGCTACGGAACCCTCCAGGCCATGTGGAAGCACCGCGGGGCCCTCACCCAGCGGGGGCAGGCCGGCAAGCTGGGCCGCCGCGGTCTGGTCTACCTGCTGATGTTCCAGGTCCTGCTGCCGCTGCTCGCTCCGGTCGTGGACGTGTTCGCCGTCTACGGCCTGGTCTTCCTCGATCCCGTCCGCATCGTGGGGCTCTGGACGGCGTTCCTGGTCCTCCAGGTCCTCATGGGCCTCTACGCCTTCCGTCTCGACGGCGAGCGGCCGGGACCCCTGTGGAGCCTGCCCCTCCAACAGTTCGTCTACCGCCAGCTCATGTACCTGGTCGTGATCCAGTCCGTCTTCACAGCCGTCGCGGGCTCCCGGCTGCGCTGGCAGCGGATGGAGCGCTACGGCAGCCTCCAGGTCCCGGTCACCCCGCCGGCCACGGCCGTGCCCGGGCCGCAGCCCGGGATGCAGCCCGACCCCCTGCCCGACCTGCAGCCCGGGCCGCTGCCCGCTCCGGATCCGGCCTACGCCGCGTACGCGCCCGACGGCGGCTACGACACGGCCCCCGCATGGGACCCGTACCCGCACGCCGGCCCGCAGACCCCGCAGCACCACATCTGGCCCTCGGACGGGCCGGGCGGCGCTTACCGCTGACCCGGACGGACCCACCGGGCGTGCTGCGCGCCTGCGACCGGGCGCCAATGGAGGCAGAGCACCGTCTGCCCTGGAGCTGCCATGTCCTCTCCGAACGAACCGCCCGCTCCGCAACCGCCGCGCTCCGGGAGCGCGGCGCGCGAGGCGAACGGCGCGGCGCGCGGATCACCGGCGGGCCGCATCGTCCAGAGCGCGGTCTCGGCGGTCATCCTCGTCCTGACCTGCATCCTGGTGCCCGTCTCGGTGCTCACCGTGTGGGTGCACGACATCGTCCTCGACACCGACCGGTACGTCGCCACGATGGCTCCCCTCGCGAAGAACGAGGCCGTCCAGGCCGCCGCGGTCCAACGGGCCACCGAGGCCGTCGCCGTCCGCGTCGACGCCCGGGCGGTCACCGACGACGTGGCCGACTGGCTGGAGTCGCAGGGCCTGCCGCCCCGGGCCGCCGACGCGGTGCGCGCGATGGCCCCCCAGGTGGACTCCGCCGTCGACGGGGCCGTCACCAAGGTCGCCACCCGCTTCGTGGAGAGCGACCGGTTCGCCGACGTCTGGACGGGCGCGAACCGGGTCGCGCACACGGCCGTCGTCCACGCGCTCACCGGCCAGGGCCGCGGCGCGGTCGGCGTCTCCGACGGGACGGTCACCCTGAACATCGGCACGTTGGTGGAGCAGATCAAGGACGCCCTCGTGAACGCCGGGCTGTCCCCGGCGAGCAAGATCCCTGAAGTGCACAAGCAGATGGTGCTGTTCCACTCCGAGGAGCTGGGCAAGATCCGCAATGCCGCACGCCTGCTGGACGTCCTCGGGAACTGGTTGCCCGTCATCACCGTGCTCCTCGGCGCGGGCGGGGTGCTGCTGGCCCGGCACCGGCGCCGCGCGCTCGCGTGGACGGCGCTGGGCGCGGCGTTCGCCTGCCTGATCGTGGCCATCGGCCTGGTCATCGGCCGCCGCTACTACCTCGACCACCTGCCCGCCCAGGTGCAGTCCCCGGCCGCGGCCGCAGCGATCTTCGACACGATCGTGCGCTTCCTGCGGGTCAGCCTGCGCACCACGATCGCCCTGGGCATCGTCGTCGCCCTCGGCGCCTACCTGATCGGCCCCGGCAGGCTGCCGACGGCGGTGCGGGCCGGCTCCGACCGCACCGCGGACTCCGCCGCCCTGTGGGCGGGCAAGCACCGGATCCACACGGGCAGGGCCGGGACCTGGGTGGAGGCCAACCGCCGCTGGATCACGCTGGGCGCCATGCTGGTGGTGGTCCTGGTCTTCGCGCTGTGGAACCACCCGACGGTGCTCACCATCCTGCTGCTGGCGCTCATCCTGCTCGTACTGCTCGCCCTGATCGCGCTGCTCGCCGCCGGCGGCCGCGTGAACGGGGGCAGGGGCGGGGGCGCGGAGCACCCGGCGGGGCCGCCCACGGACGCCGGGTGAGCGGGGCCGCCGGCATCACCCGCTCGGGGTGGTGCGGCGGCGCCGGGCGGGCTCCCGGTCACTCCGGGAGCCGGCGCATCTCCACCACGTGCAGGCCGAGGGCCTGGAAGCGGGCGAGCAGGCCGTACAGGTGGGCCTCGTCGGTGACCGGGCCGAACAGGACCGTCTCGTCGGTGACGAGGAAGTTCCTCAGCTCGGGGAAGGCCCCGCTGAGTGTCTCCGACATCTGCCCGTCGATGCGGATTTCGTATCGCATGAGCGCACTCTTCTCCCCGCCGGGAAGGGTCGTTCCCTCCATGCTGGGCCCGTCGTGGCCCGCGGTCATCACCCCGGGGAGGTGAGGACGGCCCGGCGCGCCGCCTCCGAACGGACGGGTCAGAGCAGCTTCAGCTCGCGGGCCCGGCGGACCGCTTCACCGCGGCGGTTCGCGGAGAGCTTGCGGTAGATGCTCTTGAGGTGGGTCTTGACCGTGTTGACGGAGAGGCTCAGCTCGGCGGCGATCTCCGCGGTGGACAGCAGCTGCGCCGCACAGGCGAGGACGTCGTGCTCGCGTTCGCTGAGCGGTTCGACCACGAGGACCGCACCGGCCGCGCCGCTCTCCGCGGACCGGGCTGCACCCCCGGGTCCGGCCCCGGCTCCTGCTCCTGCCCCTGCGAGTCCGGGGGCGAGCCAGTCATGGCCGGGAACCGGGCGGGCGCGCAGGGCCCGGCGCAGCCACGGTCCGGCGTCGAGGAACGGGCGGCGCAGCCGCTCGGGGCGGGCCAGGCCGAGGGCGCGCACGACCAGGCGCCGAGCCGCCGTCGTGTCGCCCAGGCCGTCCGCGGCCTCGGCGCGCGCCAGCAGTGCGCGTACGGTCACGGCGGAGCCGGCGGCGTTGCGGGTGGTGAGCGGCTCCAGGACCTCGATCGCCCGCGCGTGCTCGCCGTCCGCGATCCAGGCGCGGGCGGCGGCGACGGCGCCTTCCGGCAGCCAGGGTGCGACCCCGGCCGGTGCGGAGAGGAACCCGGCCGGATCGCCGAGGGCCTCGCGCGCGGCCTTCGGGTCCCCCAGGGCCAGGTGCGCGGCCGATGCGGCCAGGGCGAGGTGGGCGTCCACCCAGGGAGAGGGTTCTCCGCCCGCCGGGTGGGCGGCGGCTCCGGCCGGCCGCTCCAGGGCCGCCGAAGGGTCTCCCCCGGCCAGCAGCAGGCGTGCGCGCAGGATCGCGAGACCGGCGGCGACGACGGGGTCGTCGCGGGCGCCCGCCGACTCCGCGGCCCGCTCCAGGGCCGCGCCCGCTGCCGCCAGGTCGTCCTGCTCGATGGCGACCGCCGCCGGAACCAGGTCGGCCGCCCCGCTGCAGTGGGCCGGCAGGAGGCCGTTCCGCGTCGCCTCGGCTGCCGCCTCGCGGGCCCGGCCCCCGGCGCGGCCGTACTGCCCGTGCAGGAGGTCGATCAGGGCGAGCCGGGCCAGGGCCTCGTGCCGCGGGGAGGCGAGTTCGGGGCCTTCGGAGGCGTCGACGGCCGCGTACAGCGCCTCCGCGGCGGTGTCGAGCCGCCCGGCCCACAGCCGTGCGGACCCCAGGCCGGTCAGGAGCAGGGCGGACAGTTCGGGATGCTGTGCGAGGCACTCGGGCGGCACCTGCCGGGCCGGCCCCGCGGCGTCCGCCGCGGCCTCCTCGGCCATGGCCGCCGAGCCGGTCAGCCTCCCCGCCAGCACGCGCAGGAACGCGCGGGTCAGCTGCACCGCGGGCAGCTCCGGCGCGTTCTGCGGGTCCTTCGGGTCCCGAGCCGGCCGCTCCCCGGCCGCGCGCAGGCGGGCGAGGCCGCCGGTGACGTCGTACCGGGCGAAGCGGAGTGCGGCCCGCACCAGTTCGGGGGCGGGTCCCGGAGTACCGGGGGCCATCGCGGAGAAGACCTCGGCCAGCCGGTCCGCGTCGAGGCCGGTGAAGAGGCCGCCGACGGCGAGGTGGCCGACGAACCGCGAGGCGGCGAACTCCCAGTCGCCGGCCGCGGCGGCATGTGCCAGGGCGCTCACGAGCTGCCCGGCGTCGCAGAGCCAGCGGGCGGCCCTCCGGTGCAGTTCCCGCTCCAGCCCGGGCTGCCCGGACCGCAGGTGGACCCGCAGGATCTCGGCGAACAGGGGATGGTGGCGGTACCAGGAGCGGCCGGCGGCGGTGACGAAGGCGTTCGCCCGCTCCAGTGAGGCCAGGATGGCGGCGCCGTCCTCACGGCCCGTCAGGGCGTTCGCCAGGTCGGGGTGGGTCTGCTCCAGGATGCTCGTGCGCAGCAGCAGGTCCTGGGTCTCGAAGGGCTGCGCGGCCAGGACCTCGCCGAGGAGGTAGTCGGCGACGGTGCTGCGGCCCGCCTCGAACTCCTTGAGGAAGCGGGCCGGATCATCCGTCTCGTGCATGGCCAGGGCGCACAGCCGCACCCCGGCGGCCCAGCCCTCCGTCCGCTCGGTCAGCAGCCGCGCCGCCTCGGCGCCCCCGCCGAGGCCGTGCCGCTGCAGGAGGGCGGCCGTCTCGTCCCGGTTGAAGGCCAGGTCGGCGCCGCGGATGTCGGCCATCTCGTCCCCGGCGCGGTACCGGTGGAGCGGCAGCAGCGGCTCCGTACGGCTGATGAGGAGCAGGTGCAGCGCGGGGCGGGAGTGCTGGAGGACGAACTCGACCTGTTCCGCGATCACCGGTGCGCAGACCCGGTCGAACTCGTCCAGGACGAGCAGGACCGGGTCGCGGAGCCCGTTCAGGTACGCGGCGAAGCGGACGAGCAGCGCGTGGTCGACCTCCTCGGCGCGGGCCGGGGTGCCGACGTCGTCGGGCAGGGGCAGGCCGTGGTGGCGCAGCGCCTCCAGGACGTAGGCCCAGAACATGCCCGGGGCGTTGTCGTCGGTCTCGGTGGTCAGCCAGGCGACGGGCCACGGGAGGGGGGCACGGGCGAGCCAGTCGGCGACGAGGAGGGTCTTTCCGGCGCCGGCCGGGCCGTTGACCAGCACCAGGGGGCGGTCGACGCCGTCGGCCAGCCGCTGCGTGAGGCGGGGCCTGCGGACGAAGGTCTGCGGGACGGAGGGGATCGCGAAGCGGGTGGGCAGGACCGGGACGCCGAAGGCCCGGGTGCCGCGGGGCCCCCGAGATGCCGTGCGGGGCGTGGAGCGGGGGGCTGCTGTCTCACCCATGCCTATCACCAGGAGGACGGGGCGGCCGCGCGTGCGGATCCCTTTCGCCGTGATCGTACGTCGGTCGCAGGCCGGACACCTCTCGGATCACCCCTGCCGGGTGATGCGCCGGCCGCCCCGGCCCGGCCCGGCCCGGTCACCCGATGGCGTGAGAAAGCGCGGATACGCCACTCATGCGGGTGATCCCCAGGCGGGCGGGGCCCGGCCGGGGTGTCACGATCACCGCCGGCTCCGTGTCACCGCGGCCACTGGCCGCCCGATCGTTCGAGGACCGGCCTTGACCGTCATCGCCCCTTCCGCTCCGCCCCGCATCCGCCTGGCCGTGCGCTGCCGGGCCCTCCTCGACTCCCCCGCCTTCGGGGCCGGCGTCCTCGCGCTGATCCTGTGCAACGCGGTGCTGCTGGGCGCGGAGACCTACGGCGGGTTCGCCGCCGCGCACCGGGAGCTGCTGGCGGGCGCCGAGAACCTGTTCCTGACCCTGTTCGCCGTGGAGCTGGGGGTGCGCGCCGCCGCGTGCGCCGACCGGCCGAAAGCTTTCCTCCGGGACCCGTGGAACCTCTTCGACCTGGCCGTGCTGCTGGCCGCGTTCCTGCCGCTGGTCCGGGAGAACACGAGCGTGCTGCGGCTGCTGCGGCTCAGCCGGGTGCTGCGCACCGCCCGGTTCCTGCCCCAGCTGCGGGTGCTGCTGATCGCGGTGGGCCGGGCCGTGCCCGGCACGCTCAGCTTCCTGTGCGTGGGCGCGCTCGTGGTGTACGTGTACGCGATGATCGGCTGGATGTGCTTCGCCGACAGCGACCCGGCGCACTTCGGGTCGGTGGGCCGCGCCTGCCTCACCCTGTTCCTGCTGACCACGATGGACGGCTTCGCGGACGCGGTGCGGGCCGGGCTGGAACTGTCGCGGCTGACGCTGCTGTACTACGCCTCGTACGTGCTGCTGGCGTCGTTCGTCCTGGTCAACGTGTTGATCGGGGTGGTGCTGGGCTCGCTGGAAGAGGCCCGGGAGCAGGAGCGGCAGGCCCGGCTCGACCTCAAGCAGCAGGGCCGCCCCGACCCGGCCGGCCCCACGTCCGCGGAACTCCGGGCCCGCCTGGCGGAGGCCCGGCGGGCCCTGGACGAGGTGGAGGCCGCGCTGGCCCGGGCCCCGTACCCGGCACGGACCGACCGGTCCGAGAAGCCTGCGGGCCCGGCCCCCGTGGTCCCGGCGGAACTGCACGCCGTGGCCGGGCCGCCCGCCTGACCGGCCGCGCGGTGCCGATGCGGTCTGCCGGTCTACCCGCCGGCGGTCGCGGTCCAGGACAGCAGCATGCGCAGGGCGTCGTCGGAGGGGCTGCCCGGTTCGGCCGCGTACATGATCAGCGCCTGGCCGGGGTCGTCGGCGGCGCGCAGGGTCTCGTAGGAGAGGACGAGGTCGCCGGCGACCGGGTGGTGGTAGTGCTTCGTTCCGGAGGTCTTGTCCTGGACGGGGTGTTCGGCCCACCAGCGCCGGAAGTCCTCGCTGCGCTCCGCCAGTTCCGCGACGAGCCGGGCGAGCCTGCGGTCGCCGGGCCGGCGGCCCGCCTCCAGCCGCAGGAAGGCGGCGTTCTCGCGGGCGCAGGACTCCCAGTCCCCGTACAGGGTGCGGGACGCCGGGTCGAGGAAGGTGATGCGGGCGATGTTGCGCTCGGCGGGTGCCAGGGCGCCGTAGTCGCCGAAGAGCGCGGCTGCCGCCCGGTTCCACGCGAGGATGTCCATCCGCTCGCCCATCACGACGGCGGGCATGACGGGGAGTTCGTCCAGGAGCCGGCGGAGCACGGGGCGGACGCGCTGCGCCGCGGGGGCCTTGCCGTCCGCCGGGGGCGCGAGCCGGGCGGGCCGCGCGGGGCGGGCCAGCCGGCGGAGGTGGCGGGTCTCGTCCTCGTCGAGGCGCAGCGCCCGGGCGAGTGCGTCCAGGACCGCGTCGGACGGGTTGGGTACGCGGCCCTGTTCCATCCGGGTGTAGTAGTCGACGCTGACGCCGGCGAGCCGGGCGATCTCCTCGCGGCGCAGCCCGGCGACGCGGCGTACGCCGCCGAAGTCGGGCAGCGCCACGTCGCCGGGGTGCAGGAGGGCGCGGCGGGTGCGCAGGAAGTCGCCGAGGCCGCCGGTGGGGGTGGCTGTGGTGCTCATGCCCACGATTCTCACCGGCGGGGCGGCGCTCAGCCTGGCCCTGCGGGACCCCCTCAGGCGGCGGGGAGGGCGCCGACGAGTCCGCCGTCGATGATGAGGTCCTGCGCGGTGATGTAGGAGGAGCGCGGGGAGAGCAGGAACGCCACGGCGTGGGCGACGTCCTCGGCGGTCCCGATCCGCCCGAGCGGGATCCGGGCCCGGAGCGGCTCGTGGTCGGCGGGGTCGGGGAGGAGGTCGTGGAACATCTCGGTCTCGATGTAGCCGGGGCTCACCGAGTTGACGCGGATGTTGCGGGTCGCGAGGTCGCTGCCGAGGGTCCGGGCGAGGCTGTGGACGGCGGCCTTGGTGGCGGCGTAGACGGGCGCGACGGCCATGCCCCGGTGCAGGGTCCAGGAGGCGTTGATGACGACGGCTCCTCCCCCGGCGGCCTCCAGCAGCGGCAGTGCCTTCTGCACCGTCAGGAGCACGCCCTTGAAGTTGGTGTCGACCAGGCGGTCGACGTGCCGTGCGTCCGCCTCGGCGGCCGGCTTGAAGTCGGCGATGCCGGCATTGGCGAAGACCCCGTCGAGCCGCCCGTGCCGCCGCCGGACCTCCTCCGCCGCCCGCTCCATGTCCGCCTCGTCGGCGACGTCTGCGCGTACGGTGACCAGCCGGTCCCCGCCCGCGAGCCGCTCGGCCGCGCGGGCGAGCCGCTTCTCGTCGCGGCCGGTGATGACCACGTGGGCCCCGCCGTCGAGCAGGACCCGGGCGGTGGCGAGGCCCATGCCGCTGGTCCCGCCGGTCACCAGGACGGCCCGGTCCCGGAATCCGGTCGCATCGCCGGGGGTGTGGGTGGTGGTGTTCTCGTTCATGGCTCCACCCTCACCGGCGCGCCGCCCGACAACCAGGCCCTGACGGTCCCAGGCTCGGCCGTCCCCCCTCCTCCCGCGCTCCCGCTCCTCCCGCGCTCCCCCGTTCTCCGGTTCGGCGGGCGGTGCGGCGTCAGGGGCAGGGCATGCTCATGTACAGCGCGTGTTCGCCCTCGGACTCGGTGCCCTGGTACAGGCTGGTGTCCAGGCCGCAGAAGGCGAAGCCCATCCGGCGGTAGGCGTGGATGGCGGGGGCGTTGACGCTGGTCACCTCCAGCCAGATGTGCCCGGCGCCCCGCTCCCGGGCGAAGCCGGCCGCGTGCCCGATGAGCGCGCGGCCGAGGCCGCGGCCCCGGTGGTCCGGAGCGACCTCTATGTCCTCGATGGTCAGCCGCCGGTTCCACGGGGAGTAGAAGACGGCGGCGAAACCGGCGAGGACCCCGTCCGCGCCGACCGCGACGAACGTACGGCTGTCACCCTCCGCGCCGGCCTCGTCGGCGCCGTCGTCATCGTCACCGAACCCGTCGGGGAAGACCTTGACCAGCGGCGGGTCCACGGGCACCTCGCGGAGCGCGAACCCGCCGTCGGTGACGGCCACTTCGAAGACGGTGGAGGTGGTGAAGGACCCGTCGAGGGCCACGATGGCCTCCGCGTCCTCGGGGCGGGCGGTGCGGAACTCGTACGTCGTCGTGTCCTTGGTCACGGTCATGCCATGAGGCTATGCCCGGGCGGCCGCGGACGGGGAGGGTTCCGGCTGCTAAGGGCGGGCCAGGACGTCGCTCAGCCGGTGGGCGTAGACGACGCGGCCGCAGGGCGACCCGGTGTCGGTGCAGCCCGGTGTCACGTCCGCCCGGTGTTCGGTCAGCGACCACAGGTACCGGGTGCCGCCGCCCGGCACGCTCTGGCCGTGTTCGAGGTACAGGTCCTCCGGGCCGACCGCGTTGGTGATGTTGTCGCCGAGGTCCACCAGGCGGCCGCCCGTGACGGTGGCCCGGCGCAGGCTGCCGCTGTGGTCCGTCCAGCTTCGGTTGAAGTAGTACGTGCCTTCGTAGCGGGCGGCGCCCTGGGTGAGGTCGCGCGGCAGGTGGTACGCCGACGTCGCGGCCACGACCCCGCCCGTCGTCTTCAGCAGACCGGTGGCGTCGTCGATGGGCAGAGCCCCGACCCGGCCCTTCTCCGGGTGGTCGGTGTCGGAGTCGCAGTACTCGCCCATGATCAGTGCGGGGGCGGCGGTGTCGCTGCGGTCGATCGAGATGTACGAGGCCTTGGGGGCCCCGGTGGCGACACAGGTCCCGGCGGAGGTGTTGCCCTGTGCGGCGGCGAACTTGTACGAGGCCACCTGCGGCAGCACGTACCGGTAGGTGTGGCTGTAGTAGACGTTGCTCTGCCGGCCGATCCTGGTCTCGTCCCGGACGTTGCTCTTCAGGCCGTCGAGCGTGGTGTCGTCGACCGAGGCGTCCCGGTCCGGGTTGAGGTCGAGGATGTCGCGCAGGTCGAAGACGCGCAGACCGTTCAGCGTGTCCGCGACGTAGAGGTGGTACTTGTACCAGGCGATGCCGCCGGCGTGGACGTCGACCGCCCGGTAGGACGCGTTGCCGTACGAGTTGTAGTACGGCTCGACCAGCAGCACGTGGCGGTAGCGGCGCCCGTCGGGGTCGCCCGGCACCGGTGTCTCCGGGTCCAGGAAGGACAGCCGTACGCCCCTCGCGCCGGCCTTGTCGTACCAGGACGTGACCAACGGCTTGCGGGTGCCCCAGAGTTCGTCGGCCTGGGCGTCGGAGACGCCGGTGATGCCCTGCGGGATCCATTCCTGGGTGTCGGCGTCGCCGCTGTCCCAGCAGAGCTTCCTGGCCGGGGCGAGGACGGTGCCGTTGTCGCCGGTGCCGAAGGGGTCGGCGGTGCACGAGGCGCCGGTCTTCGCGACCCGGTTGCCCTGGTCGAGCAGGTCCTGGACGCCCTGGGTGGGCAGGGCCGCCTTCAGGTCGGCGACGTGGCCGTGCAGATCGGGGCCGGGCTTGAGGTTGAAGGAGGAGGCGGTGGCCGGGTCGCCGGGAGCGGCGTGGGCCGGTGCGCCGAGGGCGGGTATCGCGAGAAGGGCCGCGGCGAGCGCGGCGGCCCAGCCGGCACACCGCCGGAAGGGGCGGGCCGGGGAGGGTGTCGTCATGGGCTGACCTCTGGTCAAGTGGAAGCAGGGACCGCAGAGATCATGTCAATCCGGCGTCCGCCGGATCCGGGCAGGTGGCAGGTTTCCCCGGCCGTGGGCCCGGGCGCGGGTTGGTCGCGCGCCCGGGCCCGGGCCGCCGGCACGGTGGGACGGCCGCGTCAGCCGCCGGCCACCTTGCGCATGTGCTCCTCGGCGCGCCGCTCGAACTCCTCGTGCGGCACGTCCTCGATGTGGGTGGCGATCGTCCACCGGTGCCCGAACGGGTCGAGCACCTGGCCCGTCCGGTCGCCGAAGAAGTGGTCCTGCACTTCCCGTTGCGGCGTGGCCCCGGCCTTGACCGCCCGGGCGAAGACGGCGTCGACGTCCTCGACGAACAGGTACAGGGTGACCGGAGTGCCGCCGATCGCGCGGGGGCCGAGCAGGCCGGCCTCCCGGAGCTCGTCGGACAGCATGACGACCGTGCTGCCGATCTTGATCTGCGCGTGCATGATCTTGCCGTTGGGTGCGGTGGAGCGGGCCAGCTCCTGTGCCCCGAAGGCCTCGGCGTAGAAGGCGATCGCCTCGCTCGCGCCGTCCACGGACAGGTAGGCCGTCAGCTCCGCGTAGCCGTCCGGAATCGGTTTGGCCATTCTTGACCCCTTTGGATGTTCGGATGTTCGGATGTCGGTTGTCGGGTGCTATGCGGTGGTGATCCGGTCGAGTGCGTCGAGGAAGGTGCGCAGCTCTTCCTCGGTGCCGAGGGAGACGCGCAGGTGGCCGGGGTAGCCGAACATGCCGGTGTCCCGCACGAGGATGCCGTGCTCCTTGGCGAGGGCGTCCTGTGCCTCCCCGGAGGCGTCGACCCGGACGGCGACGAAGTTGGTCTCCGACGGCACGTACCGGTACCCGCGCCGCTCCAGCTCCGCGCAGAACCACGCGCGGCGTTCCGCGCTGCCCTTGCGGATGCCGTCCAGGAACGGCTGGTCCGCGAGCGCGGCCAGGGCGGCCGCCTGGGCGACGCGGTTGACGCTGAACGGAAGGACGGTCAGGGTCCGGCGGACCTCGGCGATCAGGTCGGCGGGGCCGACGGCGTAGCCGATCCGCAGGGCCGCCAGCCCGTACGCCTTCGAGAAGGTGCGCAGGGCCAGCACCGGGGCGTCCGCGTCGAGGAAGTCCCGGGTCTGGGGCAGGCCCGGGTCGCCGAACTCCTGGTACGCCTCGTCGAAGACGAGCGGTACTCCGCTCGACCGCGCCGCGGCGACCAGGGCGGCGAAGTCGTCCTTCGCCAGGGCCGTCCCCGAGGGGTTGTGCGGGTTGCACACGTACCCGATGCCGTGCTCGGGCAGTGCCTGCGCGAAGTCCCCGATGTCGATGAGCCCGTCCCGCAGGGGCCGTGCGACGGCTCCGCGGCCGATGCGGTCGAGGGCCTCCCGGTAGCCGGGGAAGGTCCCCGCGGTGACCAGGCCGGGCCGCGAGAGGTCCCCGAGCGTCAGCGCGGTCGCCAGCACCAGCTCGTCGCTGCCGTTGGCCACGGCGATCCGGTCCTCACCGACGCCCCAGTGCGCGGCGAGCGCCGTGACGAGGGCGTCCCGCTGCGGGGAGGGGTAGCGGCTGACCCGTTCCAGCGCCCCGGCCGCGGCGGCGACCGCGGCGGGGCTCGCGCCGTACGGGCTCTCGCTCAGGTGCAGCCGCACCATCGAGTCCGCATCGGGCACGCTGGTGTTGTAGACCTTCGGCTCCGGCCGGGCGGACGCAGTCACAGGCTGGATCCCAACAGGATGCCGAAGCAGTAGCTCCCCACCGCCGCCTCCTTGGTGACGAAGTGGTGCTCGCTGCCGGCGGGGATGCGCATGACCGCCGGGGAGGTCAGCTCGTGGAGCACCCCGTCGAGGTGGACCTCGATGCGGGCCTGGCCGGGGAGCGGCGAGACGAGGAGGTAGATCTCGTCGACCTCGTGGGTGTGCGGCGCGGCGACCGGCTTGTCCACGAGCGTGCTGAGCTCCCCGCCGGCGATCTGCACCGGCATGCCGCCGAACATGTCGCCGGTGAGGTAGAAGGGGGCGGGTTGGTGGTGTCCTGCGACCGCGAGCGGGATCGGCAGCCCGGACACGATCTCGGCGGTGGCCGGGGCGGTCACGCTGCCTCCAGGACGAAGAGGTAGGTGTGGGGCGCGCCGAAGGGCACGGCGTTGCGCAGCCGCATGCCTCCCCGGTCGAAGAGCTCCTCGTACTGCTCGCGGCTGTAGATGGGGACGCCCATCAGGGCGTGCGCCAGCTCGAAGCCGCTGGAGAAGATCGGCAGGGTGCTGTCGCCGTTCCTCGGCCGGACCGTGGTGTCACCCAGCAGGAAGGTGTTGGCCTTGGGGAACGCGGCCCGCAGGCGGGGGATCACCTGGTCGCGGCGCTGTGGGTCGACGAGCAGGTCGTGGAGGAACATGAAGCTCATCACGACGTCGGCCTGGTCGGCGCCCTCGACCCGGTGGTCGTTGAACAGGATGTCGAGCACGTCCGCGCAGACGGGCTCGACGGTGCCGCGCAGCCCGTACCGCTCGACGGTCTCGGCCCCGAGTTCCGTGGCGGACTTGCTGATGTCGATGCCGATCCCGCGGCTGCCGGGGCGTGCCTTGACCAGCCGGGAGACCCGCTCGCTGACGCCCGCGCCGAGGTCGACGAGGGTGGTGAAGTCGAGCCGGGCGATCTCCTGGTCCAGGAGGTGCCGCATGAGGGCGCTGTCGGCCTGGGCCGAGCCGAGGGCCACCATGCCCTCGTCGCGGTGCAGGTCGACGCCGAAGCGGCGGTCCCCGCGGGCGATGGAGGCGGCGTTGGCGAAGATGTCGTGGTAGCCGCCGACGCCCCAGGTGAAGAAGCCGATGGCCTGGCGGACGTCCTCGCCGCTGCGGGTCGCCTCGGCGCGGTCGCCGCGGACGTGCAGGTATCCGAAGGATTCGGCGCCGCTCACCAGGGAGCGGACGACGGCAGGATCGAGGTCGTTCTCCCGGCAGAACGCGGCGACGTCGACGGAGCCGTCGTCCTGGAGTCTCCGGAAGAACCCGAGGCGCTCCAGTGCGTGGAGCACGTGGGCGCAGATGAAGCCGTTGAAGGCGGTGTCGGGGTTCAGCGGCGTGGGTGCCTCGCCCTGCCACTGTTCGGTCAGCGTGTGTACCGGCGTCACTCGTCTACACCTCTCAGGAATGCGGCGGGCGGGCCGCGATGGCACCGCCCGCCGCGTGAAATGGCCTGCTCAGAAGGCCTCGAGCCGGGCCAGGTTGGTGGCCAGGGAGTACGGGGTGAGGTCGACGCCCGGCGCGTGGCCGAGGTAGAGGTCCCGGATGATCCGGCCGGCGAGGGGGGCCTGCGCCAGGCCGTGGCCGGTGAAGCCGCCGGCGAAGAAGATCCGGTCGTGCTCGCCGCTGCCCTTGCCGATGACGGCCGACTTGGTGGGCGTGACGTCCAGGGTGCCGGTCCAGGCGCTGTACAGCTTGAGGCCCTCGAACTCCGGGTACCACTTCGGCAGCTCGTCGACGGCGGCCTGGTACCAGATGTCGCGCAGGCCGTCCTGCTTCGAGATGCGCTCCAGGCCGACGAGGACGGACTTGCCCATGCCCATCGTCTTCAGCCCGGACACGGGGTGGAAGGTGAACGGCAGGTTGTGGATGTCGCGGTCGGTGCGGATCGGGTCGGTGTGCAGCAGCTCGGCGAACTGCCCCCACACCGGCAGGTCCAGGCCCGCGAGTTTGGCGACGTCGCCGCTCCACGGACCGGCCGCGATGACGACCGCGCCGGCGGTGAAGTCGCCCATGGTCGTGGTGACGACGCCGCTGTCGCTGTCGATGCCGGTCACGGAGACGTTGGAGTACAGGCGGGCGCCGTGCTGCTTCGCCGCCTCCGCGTACCCCTGGACGATGGCTTCCGGCTTGATGCGGTACGTCGCCGGGTTCCAGACCGCGGCCTCGATGGTGTCCTTGTCCAGCCACGGGTTGAGCTCGACCGCCTGCTCGGCGGTGAGCATCTCCACCGCGGCGCCGGCCTCGCGGTGGTCGGCCAGGTCGGCCTCCAGCTCGGCGGCCTGCTGCGGGCTGGTGAGGATCGTCAGCAGGCCCAGGTCCTCCAGGCCGACGTCGATGCCGGTGGTCGCGGCGAACTGCCGGAAGTCCGCGAGGCTGCGCGTCGCCAGCTCGGAGTCGTGCGGCTTCCGGGGAAAATAGGTGCGGAAGGCACGGGCGGTCTGGGAGGTGGTCCGGGAGCCGAACTGGTTCTTCTCGACGAGGACGACGTCAACGCCTGCCTTGGCGGCGTGGTAGGCGATGGACGTGCCGATCACCCCTCCGCCGATGACCAGCATTTCCGCCGCGTTCTTCTGCTCAGACATTCGCACCCCTCGTAATGGTCGGACGGTAGGTCCAGTTGTCGCCTTCGATGTCCCACGGGAACAGCTGCAGATTCCATGCACCGAGGGCGTTCACGTACGTCGCCATCTGCGCCATGAGGGCGACGAAGTCCTCGCGCGTGGTGATGGTCTCGAATGCGGCGACCACTTCCTTGGTGATGTCCCAAAGGGTGTTCATTCCGGTGTAGCCGAGGAATTCGGTCGGCTTCACGAGCAGGATCTTCGCCAGCTCGATCAGCGAGGAGAGCGGCATGTCGATGTTCCGGCCGGCCCGCACCAGGGTCGTGTAGTTCACGTAGCCCAGCGGACGTGTCTCGCCGTTCACGGCGACCAGGGTGGTGAGGACCGAGTTCTTCGTGCCGGCGCCGGAGGTGCCGCGGGACTTGCCCTCGTGGATGTCGAGGAGCTCGTCGGTCGGGTCGACCAGGACCCGCTCGGTCTCGGCGGCGATCCGCTCGATCAGCCCGCGGAGCTGTTCGTTGCCGACCTCGACCCGCTTCACGCCGTGGCCGGAGGGGCCGTCCACACGGCGGACGTGGGCGATGACCGGCTCGCCGTTGCCGTAGACGGACTCCCAGATCATCTGGCCGATCTTGGGCAGCTGGTCGACGTCCTCCGGCACGACCCGGCCGATGGGCGAGGTCGGCATGGGCTCGGTGAGCTCGCCGTACTTGATGGTCAGGTGCTGGACGGCGGAGAGGAAAACCGTTCCGTTGGGCTGGATCTTGCGGTTCACCTTGTAATCCGGAACCGCGTGCAGCAGATCGTGGGCGGGCGGCACGTGGTAGAAGCAGTCGCCGGCCACGAGGGCGTGGCCCTGCAGCGTCTTGTACGGCAATGACGCCCACAGCGGCTCGACGAGGTCGGAATTGCGCCCCTCGTCGAGGGTGATGCGAACCTTGGCGCCGATGGGCTCCCAGGCGATCTCGATTTGTCGCATTGTACTCCCGTTCCTGCTATTCGGCCCCTGTCGCCCAGGAGAGAGCGCGTGACAGGTTCCAGGGGATTGGATACCGACAACGGGCACGATGCCGTCGCGAATCGAATATAGGGATGACGGTCGCCCGCCCGATCGACGGCATTGGCTTTTGTGTCAAATCGAGAGTTCTCTGTCACTTCACGTCGCGGACCGCATCAAGGGAGTACCAAATTCCGGCGAACGCCGCGACGGTGCCGGAATTATTGGTTCAGGGAAAAGGAAAGCAAAGGGCTCCCCATAACCGCTGGTCACACCCGGGGGAGCGCGCCGCTGCCGGGCCCGCCGCGGCGCCGAATCCGTCCGGAATCGATCGGTCGGCGCCGGGCCGGCGGGCGGGCGGGAGCGGCCCGGAAACGCCGCAGGGCCGCCCACGGTGAACCGTGGGCGGCCCTGCGGCCGTGGAGTCGGTCGGTCCGGAGTGCGCGCGGTCAGACCCCGTTGGCGGCCAGCGAGAACGGTGTGATGTCGACGCCGGGGTGGCGGCCGAGGTGGAGGTCCCTGACGATCTTGCCGGTGGCGGGCGCCTGACTGAGTTCGTGGCCGGTGAATCCGGTGGCGAACAGGATGCGTTCGTGCGCGCCGGCCGCCCGGCCGACGATCCCCGACCTCGACGGCGTGATGTCGAGGGTTCCGGTCCAGGCGCTGTGCAGCGTGGCGCCCCGCAGCCGCGGGTACCAGCGCCCCACCTCGTCGGCGGCCTCGCGGAGCCAGATGTCCCGCATGCCCGGCTCCGTCGAGAAGCGCTCCAGTCCGACCAGGAAGGACCGGCCCATCCCCATCGTCTTCAGACCTGCACCGGGGTGGAACGTGAACGGTGACGTGATGGCCTCGTCGCCGACCGGGTCGGTGCGGAACAGTTCGGCGAACTGGCCCCAGACCGGCAGCTCCAGGCCCGCCAGCCCGGCGACCTCCCCGCTGCCCTGCGCGTCCGCGATGACGATCGCCCCCGCGGTGAACTCGCCGGCCGAGGTGGCCACACGGCCGGTGGACGCGTCCAGTCCGGTCACGGTGACGCCGGCGACCACCCGCGCACCGTGCTTGCGGGCGCCCTCCAGATAGCCGCGGAGCACCTCGTCCGCCCTGAGGCGGATCATCTGCGGGCACCAGAGGGCGAACTCGACGCCCACAGGGTCAAGCCACGGGTTCCGCTCGACGGCCTGGCCGACGGTCAGCTGCTCCAGGCGCACGCCGGCATCGCGCTGCGCGGGCAGTTCCGCTTCCAGTTCGGCCGCCTGCTCCGGGGTCGTCGCCACCACGAGCATTCCGGTCTCGGCCACCTCGAGATCGATTCCAAGGGTGCTGCCGAACGATCGGAAATCGGCCAGGCTCCGTACCACCAGTTCGGAGTCGTACACCCTTCCGGGGAAATACGTACGAAATGCGCCGGCGGTCTGGGTCGCGGTGGCGCCGGCCTGGTCCCGCTCCAGCAGAACGACGTCGACACCCGCCTCAGCGCAGTGATAGGCGACGGATGCGGCAATCACTCCGCTGCCGATGACGACCAATTCCGCCGTGTTCTTCTGATCGGACATGCACTGTCTCCCGTGACGTGGCCGACCCGCGTCGGCCCGCACTCCGAACGGGCGGAGGGTACGGGAGTGTTCGTTCGGCCGATGGGCTGAATCAGCCGAAATCATGGGAGCCGCTGCGAACCGGCCAAAGGGATACGACGGGAATGCGTCAGGTCGTCCGGCGCCGCGGGCGAGTTGACGGATCATCCGTCACTGCGTGCGGCCCGTGCGCCGGGGAGGCGGAGCATGGGGCGCATGAGGGCAGCCTTTGCCGTTCGACGGACCGGGGCCACGGGAGGGCCGTCCGCGGGGTCGCGGCGGCGCAGGCCGCCGCGACCGGTCACCACTGCCGCAACGTCACTTCTTCGGCGCCTGCAGGCTCCAGATGCGGCCGTCGGGGTCGCGGACCTTCATCTCCTGGGTTCCGTAGTGGGTGTCCTCGAACGGCTGGACCACGTCGAGGGACGGGTCGGCGTTGAACCCTGCGGCGTCGGCGACCCGGAGCACCACCTGGGCCTCGGGCTTCTGGTCCTCCGGGATTTCGGCCAGCAGGACGTAGGCGCCGGCGCCGTTGCGGAGCATGCCCGACCCCTCCTCGGTCGAGAATTCGACGCTGTAGCCCAGCGCCTGGAGGAACTTGGCCGCCTTGCCCCAGTTGTGGGTCTCGAGGTAGACGCCTTCGATGCCTTCGGTGGTCATGCCTGCTTCCCCTTCGGTGGTTCCTGGTCGTGGTCGGCGAGATACGTGCGCAACGCCTCGGCTACCAGAGCCGAGAGCGATTGCTCGTTCTCAATGGCATGGTGCTTTATCTGCCGGATCAGATCCACCGGCAAGTAGACGTTGAACTGCTTGACTTCTGCACGCATGCTAGCATGCTAGCATGCGCCGATTTGTTGAACCACGCGTGAAAGAACGCGAGTTACGAGCCGAGGAGGGCTCCGAACAATGAAACGCCAATGGTGGACGCTGATCGTGGTGTGCGCCGCCACGTTCATGCTGCTGCTCGACGTCACGATCGTCGCGGTCGCGCTGCCCGACATCCAGCAGTCACTGCACGCGAGCTTCAGCGGTCTGCAATGGACCACGGACGCCTACGCGTTAAGCCTGGCGGCGCTCCTGCTGACCTCAGGGTCCCTCGCCGACCTGTACGGCAGGCGGCGGCTGTTCCTCATCGGCCTGGCGGTCTTCACGGCCGGGTCGCTGCTCTGCGGTGTCGCGCAGGACCAGATGACGCTCGTGCTGTCCCGCGCGGTGCAGGGAGTCGGCGGTGCGGTCCTGTTCGCCACCTCGCTGGCCCTGCTCGCCGGCGCCTTCCAGGGCAGGGAGCGGGGGGCGGCCTTCGGCATCTGGGGTGCCGTCGCCGGTGTCGCGACCGCGCTCGGCCCGGTGCTCGGCGGTGTGATCACCAGCGGGATCAGCTGGCGCGGCATCTTCCTGGTGAACCTGCCGATCGGCATCGCCGCGATCGTGATCACCCTGCGCCTGGTGGACGAGTCCCGGCCGCCGCGCGCCTCCCGGGTCGACTGGCTGGGCATCGTGCCGCTCACCGTGGGCCTGTTCAGCCTGGTGTACGCCCTGATCAGGGCCAGTGACACGGCCTGGGACGAGCAGGGTGTGCTGCTCTGCTTCGCTCTGGCGGCGGTGTTCCTCATCGCGTTCGCGGTGATCGAGTCGCAGGTCTCCGAGCCGATGTTCGACCTGTCGCTGCTGAAGACCCCGACGTTCCTCGGCGGTTCGATCGCGGCTTTCGCGATGAACGCCTCGCTGTTCGCGATGTTCATCTACATCGTGCTCTACCTGCAGAACGGCCTCGGCTTCAGCGCGATGGGCACCGGCATCCGCCTGCTGGTCAGCTCCGGCTGCACGCTCGTCGCGGCCATGGTGACGGGCCGTGTGATGAGCCGCGTCCCGACCAAGTGGCTGATCGGCCCGGGCCTGGTCGTGGTGGGCATCGGCCTGCTGCTCATGCGGGGCGTGACCGCCGAGTCGGGCTGGACGCACCTCATCCCCGGCTTCGTCGTCACGGGCATCGGCGCCGGCATGGTCAACCCGCCGCTGGCCTCGACAGCGGTCGGCGTCGTCCAGGTGTGGCGCGCCGGCATGGCCTCCGGTGTGAACCAGACCTTCCGTCAGGTCGGCATCGCCGTCGGCATCGCCCTGTACGGCTCGATCTTCACCGCGTCGCTGCACGACTCGCTGCGCGAGGGGCTCTCGGGCATCCCCGCACTCGCGGGCCGCACCGACGAGATCGCGGACGCCATCCGCATGGGCGCCTCCGAGCGGGCGATCTCCGCGACCCCCGCGGAGTTCCGCGAGCAGGTGGAGACCGCGGCCCACGCCGGCTTCGCGACGTCCCTGAACGACCTGCTGCTCGTGAGCGGCATCCTGGCGCTGGTCGGCGGTGTCCTCGCCTTCGCCCTGATCCGCGCCAAAGACTTCGTCCCGCAGGGTCCCCCCGGCGGCGGGCCCGGCCGGCCCCCCTCCCAGCCGCAGGACACCGAGGCCTCCCCGGCCCGCTGATCGGCCGGCCCCCGGCCGCGCCTCGCCCCTGGAAAGCAGCACGGCACACGACGGGCCCGTCGTGTGCCGTGCTGTTTTCCGTACCGGCTCCCCGGCTCTAGCGGGAGCCGGTGGCGTGGCGGCGGCGCTGTTCCACGAACGGGGCGAGCAGGCCGGGCACCGCCTCCTCGGCGAAGGCCAGGCCCTCGGACTCCGACACGTCGCGGACCTTGTAGACGCCGTTCCCGGCGGCCGTGGCGGCGCCGAGGGTGAGCAGCCCGGCCCGGCGCTGGAAGTACGAGCGGGTGATGGACCAGCCGATGATGCCGTCCCGCTGGAGGGCGACGGTCCGGCGGGTGAAGGTGCCCGAGCGGGCGACCAGGTAGCGGCCGTGCACGGCGTGGCCGAGGCTGCGGTAGGCGTCGAAGGCGAAGGCGGCGCCGACGGCAAGCAGGGCCACGCCGGTGATCCAGCCGGTGTGGACGAGCACCGGCGTCAGCCACAGGCCGAATCCGATGAACAGGGCGGCGACCAGGGCCGCGTACATCAGGGCGCGGTTGAGCCTGCGCCGCAGGGCGGCCCGGGGGTGCGGGACGAGCACCGCCTCGGCCGTCGGGGAGACGGCCTCGCCCAGGACGTCGGCGGCGATCCGGCCGGACAGGGCCAGGGGGACGGGCGGGGTGAGACGGCTGCGGCTGCTGTTCTCGTCGGCGTCGCCGAGGCCGCTGGCGACGGCCTTGAGGCGGGCCCCGCCGGCCCAGCGCAGCAGCAGCGGCTCGGCCACCTCGGTGCCGCGCAGGCGCTGCTCCTCGATGCTGACGGAGCGGGTGATCAGCAGGCCGCGGCGGATGCGGAGCATGCCCGCCTCGGCGCGGTCGAGGCGGTAGCCGCCCCAGCCCTCGATGAAGGTGACCGTCGATCCGATGACGCCGATCACGACGATGACGGCGAGGGTCACGAGGAGGCCGAACCACAGGGGCACGGAGCCGAAGCGGTCGGTGAGGTCCTTGACGATGCCGAGTTCCAGCGGGTTGATCTTCATCTCGTGCAGCGTGCGGTAGGTGCTGGCGACGGCGATGAAGACACCGCCGACGCCCCAGACCGTCAGCGGCGCGTACCGCAGCCATGCCCAGTCGAGTTCGGCTATGGCCGCGTCGGCGTCGGCCCCGGCGGACGCCGGTCCGCGACGGGCCTGCCGGAGTTCGGTCAGCCGCCGGCTCAGCGCGGTGGCGTCGCGGACACTGAGGCCGTCGAGGGACAGTCCGCCGGCCTCCGATCCGCCCTGCTCGCCGGTGCCGACCTTCAGGGAGGTGAGGCCGAAGATCCGGTGGAGGGGGTTGGCGGTGAGGTCGACGCTGCGGATGCGGTCGACGGGCACCGAGCGCTGGCTGCGGAAGAGCAGTCCCTTGTGGAGCTCCACCCGGTCCTCGGTGACGCGGTAGCGGGTGGTGATGAGCCGCATGATGCTGATGCCGGCGATGACGAGGCAGGTGATGGTGAACGAGAGCAGTGTGATCAGGGCCTGGAGGTTCAGCTCGCCGCCCGTGAGGAGGGAGGTGGCACCGAACATGGCCACCGGCGCGGCCATCACGCTCAGGTTGACCAGGATCAGGCGCGGGTTGAGCCGCCCCCACGCGTCCTGCCCGGCGCCGTCGCCCGCGCGTCGTACCGAGGCGTCCCGTGTCACGTGGCATCTCCCGGTACGACCTGGACGGAGCGGGTCAGGTGCTCGACGAGTTCGGTGGCGACCCGGCGGTCCAGTCCGTTGATCTTCACTGCGCCGGCGGACGAGGCGCTGGTGACGGTGATGCCGGAGAGCCCGAACATCTGCTGGAGCGGGCCGCGGAGCGTGTCCACGGTCTGCACGCGGGACAGCGGGACCACCCGCCACCGCTGCCAGAGCCATCCGGAGGCGGCGTAGACGGCGTCCTCCGTCATCTCCCAGCGGTGCACCCGGTAGCGCCACACGGGCATGGCCGCCATGTACAGGAGCCCCGGAACGAGCGTGCAGAGGAAGAGCCAGCCGAACACCGTCCGCGCCGGCGGGATGCAGAGGTAGAGCACGCCGAACACGAGCGGAAGCGGAAGGGCGAACAGGGACGACTGGACGGTCCACCAGCCGATCGCCCGGCTCTCGACCCGGTTGCGCGGCGGCCGGAGCCTCAATTCTTGGTTGTCTAGCACTGCTTCACCCAAATTCCTGAACGATCACAAAACCTCGGCGGACAACGGTCGAGTCAGCGGTCGACCCGTATCTCACTGCTGTCGGTCCCTCCTCCCGCCCCGTCGGCCGTCGGCGCCGTCGCGGCCCGTACGGCGCGCAGCCGGGACACCACGACCGCCGTCCGGGCCACCACCGTCGACAGCGACATCACGGCGAGCGCGCTCACGAGCACCTCGGTACCGCTGAGCTGGTAGTCGGTGGTGAGCCGGGTCATCCGCGCGCCGTACCAGTGCTCGCACCCGTACGCGAAGAGGATCTGGAGGCCGGAGAGGAGGATCCAGACCGCCGCGTGGCCGAGGCCGCCGGTGCTGCGGATGTCCCCCTCGCCGTCCCGGTGGGCGGAGAGCTGGGAGGCCGCGACGAGCCCGAAGATGCCGCCCACGCCGAGGGCCGCGAGGTGCAGCGAGGGATCGTTGCCCGCCATCGGAAAGGAGTGCACGCAGGCGGCGATGACGGCGACGGCCGCCAGCGCGGGGCCGGCGATCCGTGCGGCGGTGATGCGTCGGCTGCCGGAGTCGGCCGCGAGGACGGCGGCGAGGACGGTTCCGCAGATGACGACCGCCGTCGTGAACTGACCCACCTGGCCGAACCCTCCCTTTCCGCGCCGCGGCAGCCCTTGCCGCGGTTCTCCCTCCGCTGTTCCCACCGTAGGAGGCGCGGCCCTGCCGCCGGGACGACCGATCGGTGGGACCGGCTGTCAACCGATCGACGGACAGCGGCACATCGCGTGGTAGGACTGTGACGTGCACATACACGCTCAGGAGGAGGCCCCCCGGTCTCCCCGGTCGCCCCGGACCCCGCGGACGTCCGCGCAGTACGGCCCCGAGTCGGGGAGCCGCTGGTTCGGGCTGTGGGACGGCTACTTCGCCATCTCCTACCTCGTCACCGTCATGCTGCTGTTCACGTCCGACGAGGACCAGGTCCACCGGGCACTCGCCATCGGCGCGCTGACCCTGATCGTGCCCTGGTACGCGGGTCTCGGCCGCAGACCCATGATCCTGCGGGCGAAGGGCCGGCGGAACACGGTCTTCTGCACCGGGCTGTTCCTGCTGTTCGCCTCGTCCAGCACGCTCGACCCCGGGGGTTCCTTCGCGCTGTTCGCGGTGGTCCCCATGCTCATGATGAGCCTGCCGATGCCGTCCGCGATCGTGCTGGTCGTCCTGGCCAACCTGTGGCCGGTGATCGTGGTGTGGCTGCGGGGCGGTCAGTTCGACCCCCACATCCTGTCGGTGCTGCCCATATCCCTGCTGGGCATAGCCCTGTCGGTCCTGCTCGGCCTGTGGATCACCCGGGTGGTGCAGCAGAGCACCGACCGGGCGGCGCTCATCGACGAGTTGCGGCAGAGCCGGGAGCGCGAGGCCCGGCTGTCCCACCAGGCCGGCATCTCGGCCGAGCGGGAACGGCTGGCCCGGGAGATCCACGACACCCTGGCGCAGAGCCTGACCAGCATCATCAGCCTGGTGCAGGCGGCCGAATCGGAGGTGGCCTCCCGTCCCGAGCGGGCCCGTTCCCGGCTCGGGCTCGCCGGGCGGGTCGCCCAGGACAGCCTGGCCGAGGCCCGCAACTTCGTCTCCGCGCTCACCCCGCCCGCGCTGCGGGAGAGTTCCCTCGTCCAGGCCGTACGCCGGCAGGCCGACCTGCTGAAGGAGGAGACGGGGCTGACGGTGCGGTGCACGGCCCGGGGCGAGGAGCAGCCGCTGCCGATGGCCGTCAGCGTCGTGCTGCTGCGCTCGGCGCAGGAGGCGTTCGCCAACGTGCGCAAGCACGCGCGGGACGCCCGTAGGGTGGAGGTGCTGGTGGCGTACGCGCCGGACGCGGTACGGCTCGTGGTCCGCGACGACGGCGCCGGCTTCGATGCGGACGCCGGCCCGGCCACCGCCGACGGGCAGCACACGGACCGGGACGGCGGCGGCCGGGACACCGGCGAGCGGAACGGTTTCGGGCTGCGCGGGATGCGGGCCCGGGTGGAGGAGATCGGCGGGATGGCAGAGGTCAGCAGCAGCCCGGGGGCGGGCACGGTCATCGAGGTGACGGTGCCTCTGGTCCCGGTGGCGCAGGAGTCGGCCGATGAGTGAGCGCGAGCCGATCGGAGTGCTGCTCGTCGACGACCACCCGGTGGTCCGGGAGGGCCTGTCCGCGATGCTGGAGCTGGACGAGGGCATCCGGGTCGTGGGTCAGGCCGGCTCCGGTGAGGAAGCGGTGCTGCAGGCCGCCCGGTTGCGGCCGGACATCGTCCTGCTCGACCTGCGGATGGGGGCGATGGACGGGGTGGCCGCGACCGGGCACATCCTGCGGGAGTCGCCGCGGACCAAGGTGGTCATCGTGACCACGTACGAGGACGACGCGGACATCCTGCGGGCGGTGGAGGCCGGTGCGGCGGGCTACCTGCTCAAGGGCAGCTCCCGGGACGAGCTCGTGCACGCGGTGAAGGCGGCGGCACGAGGGGAGACGGTGCTGACGCCGTCGCTGGCACCGAAGCTGTTCCGGGCCCGGGTGCCGGAGGCGCCGATGCTGTCCGAGCGGGAGCGCGAGGTGCTCCAACTGGTGCGGCTGGGCCTGACCAACGCGGACATCGGGCGCCGGCTGTTCATCAGCGAGGCGACGGTGAAGACGCACCTGCTGCGGTCGTTCAAGAAGCTGTCGGTGTCCGATCGTACCGCGGCGGTGATCACGGCCCTGGAGCGGGGCCTGCTGTCCTGACGGGTCACCGGCACATCGCGATCGGATTCCGATCAGGACTCCGGTCGGCAACAAAAGCGCAGCTCATAGCACGTGTAGGTAACGGATTCAATGTATTCGTTCGCGCCGCGTGGCTGGTTATGATCAGCGCCACCGACTGGCTGTCCCCCGCTCCCCGCCCTTGCCCGGCCGCCCCCGAGGAACGATGTCTTCCACAGAACCCGAAGGACCGGCAACGCCCGTGACGCCCCGGCAGCGGCGGCCGCGGCGGCGGACGGTGCGGCTGCGCACCCTGCTCATCCTGCTGGCGGTGGCCCCCACCGTGGCCATGGGCACCCAGACCGTGCTGAATGCCGGCCGGCTGCTGGAGCAGTCGGCTCACCTGCGGGCCGATGTGGCGGCCAGTGAGCAGATCGGCATACCGCTGTACACGCTCCTGGTCGACCTGCAGGCCGAGCGCACCGCGACGGCCGCCCGGTGGACCGGCACCTCCGGCTCCGAGGAGGAGCTGCGGCAGCGCCGCCTGGCCACGGACCGCGCCGCGGCCGACCTCCGCCGGGTGACCGGCGACTCGAACGCGTCCCTCGGGGAGGTGACCCGGCGTCTCGCCGACCTGCCGGGCTACCGTGAGCGCTCGGACGCCCGCACCGGAACCCCCGACCAGCTGCTCGGCTACTACACCAGGGCGGTCAACGAGATCATCCGCGTGTACCAGCAGGAGTTCAGCCACTCCGAGGACGCCGACCTCACGCAGGCGAGCCGGCCCGTGGTGTCGATGCTCTCGGCCTCGGAAATGGTGGCGCGCGAGGACGCGGCCCTGGCCCTGGCCGGCCCGTCCCGGGAGCTGAGCCCCACCGGCTTCGACCAGTTCACCAGCTCCGTCGGGGCCCAGCGCTACCTGTACGAAACCTGGGTCGAGCCGTACCTGCCCGAGCGGGACCGGCAGTTCTACGAACGCATCACCGCCTCCCCGGACTGGCAGACGAAGGTCCGCATCGAGAACACGATCATCCACGAGCACAAGGACACCGACACCGGCATCAAGCTGCCCGCCGAGGTCAACGGGTGGAGCGCGGCGCACAGCAACGTCTCGGTGCAGATGGCCACGCTCAACATCGACCGCGCGAAGGGCGTCATCGCCCTGGGCACGGCCAAGGCCGACGCGCTGCAGACCGAGGTCGCCTGGCTGATCGGCGGAAGCGGCGCCGGACTGCTGCTGGTCGTGACCGTCGTCGTGCTGACCACCCGGTCGGTGCTGCGCCGGCTGGACGGCCTGCACCGGCGTACGGTGGCCGTCGCCGAGCGGATCCTCCCGGACGTCGTGGCCCGCCTCGACAGCGGCCGGACCGTCGACGAGTCCGCCCTGCCGACGGTCCGCGGGCACCGGGACGAGGTCGGGCGGATCAACGACGCGTTCGCCCGGGTCGTCGCCGTGTCCGTGGACGGGCACCGGCAGCTCGCGGCCGAACGCCACGGCTTCGGCGCGTTCGCCTCCGGCATCGCCTCGCGCACCGGGAACCTGGTGAGCCGCCAGCTCGCCCTCACCGAGGACATCCAGGACGCCTTCGGCCACGACGAGGCGCTGCTCGCCCAGCTGATGCGCTCCGACCAGCTGACGGTCGGCATGCGCCGCCAGATCGAGAACCTGCTCATCCTTTCGGGCGGCGAGATCCCGGATCCGCACACCGAGCCCATGCGCATCGCGGACCTGCTGCGCGAAGCCGCCGCCGAGGTGGAGGACTTCCGGCGGGTCGAGCGGCAGGCACTGGACGAGGCCAGCGTGGAACCGCAGTTCATCAGCCAGATCAGCCACCTGCTGGCGGAGCTGCTGGACAACGCCACCCGCTTCTCCCCGCCCCGATCGAAGGTGGCGATCCGCGCCGAACTGGCCGCGGACGGGCTGTCGGTGGAGATCGAGGACCGCGGGCCGCGCGTCGACGGCTCCCGCTACGAGGAGATGAACCGGCGCCTGCACACCGCGCCGCCGTACGCCGTCCTCGCCGAGAACGCGCATCGGCTCGGCCTGTTCGTGGTCGGCCACCTCGCCGACCAGCTCGGTGCCACGGTCACGCTGCGGCGCTCGGTGTACGGGGGCACCTCGGCGGTCGTGGTGCTGCCGGGCAAACTCCTGGTCCCGGCATCCGTATCCGCATCCGCTCCCGAGCCGGAGCCGGCGGCCGCCCCGGAACGCGCTGCCGGGCTCGCCCCCGCCCTCGTACCGGCCCCTGCGCTGACGTCCGCACCCGCGCCCGCAGCGGCGTCCGTGACCGGACCGCGGGCGGCCGAGCCGGCGCCCCTGCCCACCGCCGCCGGGCTGCCGAGCCGCCGCCGGCCCGAACCGCCGGCCGCCGCACGGAACGGCAGCCGGCCGCGCCCCGCCCTGCCCGCGCGGGAGGCGCGCCCCGCACTCCCCGAGCGCGTCCCGCAGACCCACATGACGGAACGGCTGCGCGGACCGCGGGCGCCGGAGACGGCCGTCGCACCGGACCCGGCCACGCCCGAAGAGGTGGCCGACGCCTGGGCGGACTACGAACACGGAACCCAGACAGTGGAAGAAGAGCTCCGACAGGATCAGCCATGACGACGACACAGAACGACATGATCTACAGCGTCCTGGACAACAACCTGAGCAGGATCGCCGGCATCCAGGGCGCCGTGCTCCTGTCCAACGACGGGATCGGGCTGAGCGCCTACCTGCTCGAGCGGGACCAGGCGGAGCGCATCGCCGCCGCCTGCTCCGGTATCGCCTCCACCATGAAGGCGATCTCCCGGGAGATCGACGGGGGCCGGGTGATCCGCCAGCTCGTCGAGATGGACGACCGCTACCTCTGCATCGTCGGATGCGGGGAGGGCAGCACCCTCATCGTCGTGACCTCTCGCAAGGCGCGGCTGGGTGAGCTGGGCGGCGAGGCCGTGCGGACCGCCCAGGCGCTCGGCGAGTGGCTGGGCACGCCGGAGCGCACGCAGGCGCAGCCTCCGGCGTCGTAATGCCGGACGACGTGACGGACACGGCAACGGACGGCGAACCGATCGACCTGTCGGACCCGTCGGACCCGTCCGAGCCGGAAGAGCCGGAAGAGCCTGCGGAACCCGGGGAGCCGCCGCGCGAGCGGCGGCCCCGGGGCCGCCGGCGGACGCGGCTCTACGCCCTCACCGACGGCCGTACCGACGCCTCGTGCACGGTCCTCACGATGGACACCACGATCACGGCTGCGGTCAGCGAGGAGGCCTGGAGCGGGCTGCCCAGCGAGTGGCGGGCCGTCCTGGCCATGTGCGTGCCGCCGGACGGGCGGGCGGTAGCCGAGATCGCGGCGCGGATGCACATCCGCCTCACACCCATGACGATGCTCCTCGGCGAGCTCACCGACCGCGGGCTGATCCACCACCAGCCACCCCTGGAAGGCGCCGAGACCACCAATGTCCACCTGCTCATGAGAATCAGGGACAACCTTGCCCGGATATGACCACCCTGCTCGGCAGGGTGCCGCCATGAAGATCCTCATCGCCGGGGGGTTCGGGGTCGGCAAGACCACCCTCGTCGAGACGATCTCCGAGATCGAACCGCTGCGCACGGAGGAGCGGCTGACGGCAGCGGGAGTGGGCGTCGACGACCTCGACGGCATCGAGTCCAAGGCGGGTACCACCGTCGCGATGGACTTCGGCCGGATCACGCTCACCGACGCCGGCGTGGTGCTGTACCTGTTCGGCACGCCGGGCCAGGAGCGCTTCTGGTTCATGTGGGACGACCTGTTGAGCGGGGCTCTCGGCGCGATCGTCCTGGTGGACACCCGCCGCCTGGACCGCAGTTTCGCGGCCGTCGACTTCTTCGAGAGCCGCGGCCTGCCGTTCGTGGTCGGCGCCAACTGCTTCCACGGCGAACAGCCCTACACCGCGGAGGAGATCGCCGCGGCCCTCCGCCTGCGCAACCCCGACACGCCCGTGCTGATGCTCGACGCCCGCGAACGCGACGACGTCCGCAGCGTCCTGCTCGCCCTGCTGGACCTGCTCATCGCAACGGCCGATGCAGCCCCCGCCCCGGCCCCGGCGAAGCTCTCCGCGGCGGCCCGCTGAGCAACAACGCACGGGACCTTTGCATAGGCTCGCTCCGGCGCCCCTATGACCGAGGAGGACCCCATGAACCCCGCCGGGGAAGGGCTACAGCAGTTGGACGCGATCAGCGTCCTCAACGCGAAGACGACACTCGTACAGCTCCTCGTACGGGCGGGGGTCCACCCCGGTGACGCGGGCGAGCTGATCGGGCTCGTCGAGGCCGGCACGCTCGCGGTCGCCCACACCCGGATCGGCGGGCACGGGGGCGTCGCCCCGACGGAGAAGGGCGAGCTCTACGCGTCCGGCTGGCTCGACGGCGCCCGCGCCGTCGCCGACGAACTGGGCGCCGTCGCGGAACGGGCGCTGAGGGACGCGGTCGGCGCGGATGCGTCGGCGGACGCCCTGGATGCGCGTCCCCCCGCCGGGAGGATGGAGCTGGAGCGGGCGAAAGTGGCCGTTCTGCCGCTCTACCTCTCGTTCACGGCGGTCTCCGACCTCGATCCCGAGGTCTCGGAGCAGGTGCTCACCGCCGTGCTGGGCACGCTGACCACCCGGCAGCGCACCGGGTACGCGGGGCAGCTGACGCGGTTCGCCGACGACCACCGCGTGCGCCTGGAACGGATGTACGCGGAGTACGGGCCCGGCAGCACCATCGCGATCCACGGCCGATACTCCCTCCTCCACTCCCCCACCAGCATCGCCGTACTGGAACGCCTCCTCACGGAGCCGACGGCACTGCGGGAGGAGTGGGACGCCGCCGAGCTGCCGCCCGCCTGGCTGGAGGGCCTGACCACGGCCTGGGGTACGCCCGCCTGACCACGCGGCACGGGCCGCGGGCCACGGGCACGGTTCGAGACGGCGGTCCGGGCACCGGACGAGCCGTCGTCCGCGTCCGAGCGGCACCCGCCACCCGGAGGTACCGCACCGTCACCGGCCGGCCAGGAGTACCGCGGCCGCCGTACCGGGGAGGACGGTGGCCGCGGCCAGGGTCCAGGCGACCCGTACCCGCCCCGGCCTGCGGCCCACGGCCACCCACTGCACGCAGCCCAGTTCCGCCCAGCGGCGGGCCTCCTCCCGCTGTTCCGTGCCGTGCTGGGAGCGGCCGTGGAGGAGCAGGGCCGCCGACGATGCGGCTCCCGCACCCGCCACGGCGGCGACGACCGCCCAGGGCGCCGCGACCAGGAGCAGGGGGACGAGGAGCGCCGCGGTTCCCCAGCCGGTCAGACAGGCCGCGGCCGCCGTCCGGCGCGATGCGGGGCGGTCGGCGCCTGCGCGTACGTCCGCGATCGCGGGGACGTACCAGACGCAGCCCGAGGCACAGAGGACGGCGACGGCGAGTGCCGGTACGGCATGGGGCATGAGCACCTCTCCCTGGGATTCCGTGGGCGGCCGGATGCCGGATGTCGGGTCCGGCTCCCGCTCAGTGGCGGGCCGGATCGAGGGCGGCGATCTCCGGGTGGTGGAGGTCGAACGCCGGCGACTCGGACCGGATCCGCGGGAGGGAGGTGAAGTTGTGCCGCGGCGGCGGGCAGGAGGTCGCCCATTCGAGGGAACGGCCGTAGCCCCACGGGTCGTCGACCTCGACCTTCTTGCCGTACTTGGCGGTCTTCCAAACGTTGTAGAAGAACGGCAGGAGCGACAGCCCCAGCAGGAACGATCCTGCAGTGGAGAGGGTGTTGAGGGCGGTGAAGCCGTCGGCGGCGAGGTAGTCCGCGTACCGGCGCGGCATGCCCTCGGCCCCCAGCCAGTGCTGGACGAGGAAGGTGAGGTGGAAGCCCGTCGTGAGGGTCCAGAAGGTGATCTTGCCGAGGCGCTCGTCCAGCATCCTGCCCGTGAACTTCGGCCACCAGAAGTGGAAGCCGGCGAACATCGCGTACACGACGGTGCCGAAGACCGTGTAGTGGAAGTGGGCGACGACGAAGTACGAGTCGGAGAGGTGGAAGTCCATGGGGGGCGAGGCCAGGATGACGCCGGTCAGTCCGCCGAAGACGAAGGTGATCAGGAAGCCGACCGTCCACAGCATCGGCGTCTCGAAGGACAGCGAGCCCTTCCACATGGTCCCGATCCAGTTGAAGAACTTCACCCCGGTCGGTACCGCGATCAGGAAGGTCATGAAGGAGAAGAAGGGCAGCAGCACACCGCCGGTGACGTACATGTGGTGCGCCCACACGGTCACGGACAGGCCGGCGATCGCGATCGTCGCGGCGATCAGGCCTATGTAGCCGAACATCGGCTTGCGCGAGAAGACCGGGATGACCTCGCTGACGATGCCGAAGAACGGCAGCGCCAGGATGTACACCTCGGGGTGGCCGAAGAACCAGAACAGGTGCTGCCACAGCAGTGCCCCGCCGTTGGCGGAGTCGAAGACGTGGGAGCCGAACTTGCGGTCGCATTCGAGGGCGAAGAGGGCCGCGGCCAGCACCGGGAAGACCATCAGGACCAGGAGTGACGTGAGCAGCACGTTCCAGGTGAAGATCGGCATCCGGAACATCGTCATGCCCGGGGCCCTCATGCACAGGATCGTGGTGATGAAGTTGACGGCGCCCGCGATGGACCCGAAGCCGGACAGCGCCACGCCCATGATCCACATGTCGGCGCCGAGGCCCGGTGAGTGCACGGAGTCCGACAGCGGCGCGTAGAGGAACCAGCCGAAGTCGGCGGCGCCGCCCGGGGTGAGGAAGCCGAAGGCCGCGATGAGCGATCCGAAGAGGAAGAGCCAGAAGGCGAGCATGTTCAGCCGCGGGAACGCCACGTCCGGCGCGCCGATCTGAAGCGGCATGATCCAGTTGGCGAACCCGGTGAACAGCGGCATCGCGAACATCAGCAGCATGATCGAACCGTGCATGGTGAACGCCTGGTTGAACTGCTCGTTCGACATGATCTGCGTGCCCGGGCGGGCCAGCTCCGCCCGCATCATCAGCGCCATGACGCCGCCGATGATGAAGAAGGCGAACGCGCTCACGAGGTACATCGTGCCGATCCTCTTGTGGTCGGTGGTCGTCAGCCACTCGACCCACGAGGCCCGCCGTACCGTTCCGCCTCCTGCGGTTCCGGTTCCGGTTGTCGCGCCTGGCGCGGTCTCCGGCCCCGCGCTCGCCGTCTGCTTCTTCCCTGTCACGTCCACCGGACGCTGCCTCCCTGTAGCTGTACCCATGGCGAACCGGGAGGTGGCATGCAAAGGGGAATCGGCACCCCCGGGCGCCGCCCCATGATCCGCGCAGGGGGAGGGAGTCCGGCAGGGCCGAACAGTCCCTCCGTCCCCGGCGCGATCAGGGCCGTATGGCCCCCTCCGAGTGCCGTACGGCACGGGCCGACGCGGGCCCGGGGTGCGGATACTGGTCGAGGTGGACGGCGCCCGCACCCGTGACCGTGTCGTGGCGGATCCGGTCGGACGGTACGTCCATGGCGGCCAGCTGCCTCACCGTGGCGCAGACCATGGCGGGCGGACCGCTGACGTACGCGAGGTGCCCGGACCAGTCGCCGCCCCGGGAGACCGCCTCCACCACGGAGGCCCGGTCGGCGCCAGCGGCGCCCTCCCCGATGACCGGGACGACGCGCAGCCACGGGCAGCGGTCCTCCAGCCCGGCCAGGACCGGCGTGTCGTACAGGCCGTCGAGCGTGCCGGCCCCGAGGAACAGGTGGGTCCGGCGCGGCCGGGGCCCCCGCTCCAGTTCCTCCAACAGCGCCTTGGCGGTGGCCCAGCCGGTCCCTGCCGCGACGATCAGAACGTCCCGGTCCTGCGCACCGTCCACGGTCATGGTCCCCTGGGCGGGCCCGATCCGCAGGGGATCACCGGTGCCGGTGTGCGCCACGAGCGCCTCGGCCACGTCGTCCTTGCCGTCGCTGCGGATGTGGAACTCCAGCTCGCCGTCGGGGCGGGGCGCGCAGGCGAAGGAGTAGGGCCGCCAGGCGAGCGGCAGGAGCGGCGTCTGCAGATGGGCGTACTGCCCGGCCCGGTAGGGGTACGGCTCGGCCGTGCGTACGCGGACCACTGCGAGGTCCGGCCCGCACAGCCGGTGTCCGGTCACCACCCCGTTCCAGTAGGGCGGTTCGGCCAGCGCCTGCTCGGCCCCCGCCACCATGGCCGCGACCGCGAACCGCAGCATCCGCAGCCACGCCTGCTCCAGCTCCCGGCTCCAGCCGCCGCCCGCGTACCCGCGCAGCGCCTCGACGAGGGACGCCTCGAAGACCTCGTAGTGCACCGGCCGCACGCCGAGCTTGCGGTGGTCGCGGCCCAGGCGGGCGCAGAAGGCGGCCAGCGCCTCCGGCCGGTGCAGGTTGTCGATGAGGTGGCGCAGCGCCTGCTCCAGGTGGGCGCGCTGGAACGCCATCGAGTCGGGGAACAGGCCGCGGAGATAGGGGTGGTGCTCGAACATGGCGTCGTAGAGACGGTCGATGAGCTCCCCGGAGGGGCTCACCAGCGGCAGGTTCGAGGTGATCAGCCGCTGGTCCGCGGCGCCGTCGTAGGAGTCCGGGTGCGGGCGGGCCGCGGGCGCCTGCCGGGCCGGGGCCATCAGCTGCCGCCGCAGCCGCATCGCGTCCTGCCGCGCCAGGAGCGCGTGATAGTTGTCGTACTGGTTCACTTCGTGTGCTTCTTCCGGTTGTGCCTGCCTCCTTGTCTCCGCGTTCTCCGGGCGGAGGCCGACAGGCCCTCCCAGCGCACCCTCCGTGCATCGCCGCTGATCGGGATAACGTCACAGCAGCGTCTCCCAGTACGCCTGGAAGCGGGTGGCGATGAGCAGCACGATGACCCCGTACCAGGTGACCGGCACGACCCAGTGGAACTCCTGCACGCCGCTGACCAGTGCGCGGGGAGCGCGGACGACGCCGTGCCGGAGGTTGTGCACCGTGGTGTACCAGAACATGGCGATGGTGGCCGCCCACGCCAGGCAGCACCACAGGCACAGCGCCCCGATCCCGTACAGGGCCTGGCTCATCAGCCACATGCAGAAGCCCGCGCCCAGGAGCGTCCCGAGATTCAGCCCGGCCCAGAACCACCGGCGGTAGCCGGCGCCCGCGAGCAGGCCGAACCCGATCGCGACGACGGCCGCGTACGCGGCGAGGCCGATCACGGGATTGGGAAAGCCGAACACGGAAGCCTGCCCGCTGCGCATCACGTCGGCGCAGGAGAGCACCGGGCTGAGATTGCACGAGGGGACGAAGTCCGGGTCCCTCAGCAGCTCGAACTTGTCGAGGGTGATCACGAACGAGGCGAGGATCCCGGCCGCCCCGCTGACGATCAGCAGCCAGGCGAAGCCGCGGCCCGCGCCGATCACACCGGGGGGCCGGGCGGCAACACCCTCTCCGCGGGTGCGCACCTCGGCCGTGCGGTCATGCAGGGTGCCGGACATCGCCACCGTCCCCCCTTGCCGCCGTACCGACGGGGACACGCCCCGCGCTCCC
>NZ_JACBGN010000529.1 GCF_013401435.1 Streptomyces sp. BR123 | reverse complement strand
GGGCGGGGACGACGGCCTCGGCGGCGGCTGCGGGCTGCGCCACCCCCGGGCCCGGCTCCGCCGCCCACGGCGCACCGGCCTGCGGCGGGATCTCGGCGAGCTGCGGTCCGGCGGGCGCGCCGCCTTCCGCGCGCGGCACGTCGAGGTACTCGGGGCCGACGGTCGGCGGTCCCGTCTGGGGCACGGGCATCGGCGCCGGGGTCACGGGCGTGCCGGCCGGGGGCGTGGCGGTGGCGACCGGGACGGCGGCGGGTGCGGCCTGCATCGGCGCAGGGGCCGCGGGGGCGGCCATCGGGACGGCCGGCCCGCGGTCGGCGAGCGAGCGGACGATGCCGGCGCCGTTGGTGGCCTCGGGGACGGGCGGGCCCATGTGCAGCGGCCGCGGGGCGGTCATGGGCGGGACGGGGCCGACCGGGGAGGCCGGGGCGCCGGTCGGCGGCGGCACCACGAGGCCGCCGAGGTCGAGGGCGCCGGAGTCGCGCCCCCCGGCCTCGTGTGCGCCGAGGGTGTAGGCCTCGCCCGCGGCCGGGTCGGGGAAGCCGGGCGCGGAGTGGCCGGGGTCCACGTATCCGGCCTGGGCCATGGCCTGCGCCTGGGCCTGCGCCATGGCCTGGGCCTGGGCGTCGGCGTAGTCGGCGTAGGGCGCGTCGCCGTATGCGGTCTCGACGGGGTAGGCCGGAGCCTGCGGGACGATCTGCGGGTCGCTCCAGGCGCCGCCCTGGCCGTGCCCGCTCGGCATCAGCAGCAGTTCCTCGTCCTCCGGCTCGGCCGGGTTGTCCACGAGGTCCTGGAAGGCATAGCCCCCCGGGACGGGAGCGGGGACGGAGCCCGGGTGCGGGACCGGAGCGGGAATGCCCTGCTGATTCACCATGCCCGCGTTGTCCGGGAGCCCCTCGCCCGGTACCTGGCCGGTGTCAGTCATGCGTACCCCTCGCCCATCGTGTTGCCTCTTCGATCGCCCGGCGCCCACATGACCCAACGAGCGGGGTCGCCGTGCGACGCGCGCTGCGTACGCCCCGTGCGACAACCAGTAAGCATTGTCGCGCCCGTTCGCCACCATGGCGGCCAGAACCGCCACGGTCGGCTGTGGACTGCGCCACGTCGCGCCTCTTGTCGTGCCGTCGCCCCGGGACGTACCAGGGCAGTACGACGATCGGCCAGCCTACCCCGGGCTCAGGCCTGGCGGATCACCGGGCGCTCGCCTGCCAGGAGGAACACGACGGAACGGTCCTGTTCGGCCCAGGTGCGGGTGTCCAGGCCGACGGACTGGAGCAGGGCGCATTCGACGGTGTACCCGCCCTCGGCGAGGGCGCGTCCGATGGCTTCCGCCTCGTCGCGGGTGGAGGCGTGGCTGACGATCCGCTCGGGACGGCGGTCTGCGACGGCGGCGACGACCGCGGCTCCCCCACCGCCTACGCGGACGACGTCCGGTTCGGGGAGGTCCTCCAGGACGTGCGGGGCGCGTCCGGCGACGACTTGGAGCTGTAGGCCGCGCGCGCGGGCGGCTGCGCCGGCGCGTTCGCAGGCATGCGGGTCGGCGTCGACGGCGATGACGGCGGCGCCGAAGGCGGCGGCTTCCACGGCGAAGGCCCCGGAGCCGGACCCGATGTCCCAGACGAGGTCGCCGGTGCGCGGGCCGAGCCGGGCGAGCTGGGCGGCGCGCAGCGGGGCGGATTCCCCTTCCGCGGCGTGGGGCAGGGGGCGGGCCCAGCCGCGTTCGGCGGTGCGGGCGGGGTTCCGGCCGAGCAGCCAGGGCGGTTCGGCGGCGGTGCCGCGGCCGCCGATGACGATGACGACGTTGGGGTTGCGCCAGACATGGTCGGGGGCCTTGTCGGAGGTGACGACGGTGACCTGCTCGCGCTCGGTGCCGAGTTCCTCGCAGATGACGAAGGTGCGGTGGACGGGGCCGAGCAGGAGGGCGAGTTCGGCGGGGCCGGCTCCGGGCGAGGTGAGGACGGCGACCTTGCCGTGGGCGCGGCAGACGTTGACGGCGCGGCGCAGGGTGCGGGGGTTGGCGACGACGACCTGGGCGTCGTCCCAGGGCATGCCGGCGCGGGCGAAGGCGGCGGCGACCGAGGAGACGGCGGGGACGACTTCGACTTCGAGGCCGTACTCGGGGGCGCGCAGGGTGCGGACGGCGCCGAAGAAGCCGGGGTCGCCGTCGGCGAAGACGACGGCGCTGCCGCGGTGGCCGGCGATGCGGCGGGCGGCGAGGCCGAGGCTGCCGAGGCGGATGCGTTCGGCGGCGGGCGGGATCTCGGGGAGTGCGAGGTGGTGGGCGGCGCCGGCCACGAGGGTGGCGGCCGAGAGCGCGGACCGGGCGGCCGCGGTCAGGGGGGAGCCGTCCCAGCCGATCACCGTGACCCGGTCGGCCATCGTCGTCTCTCTCCTGCTGGCTTGGTG
>NZ_JACBGN010000528.1 GCF_013401435.1 Streptomyces sp. BR123 | reverse complement strand
GTCCGGACGGGCTCTCGGGGGCCGGGGGCCGGTGTTCGGACGGCTCTCGGTCAGTGGGCCTCGACGGTCACCGTGAACGAGAACCGGTCGCCCCGGTACCGGATCCGCGCCACGTCCACGACCCGGCCGTCCTCGTCGTACGTCACGCCCGTGTAGTGCAGGATCGGGCTCAGCAGCGGCACTTGGAGCAGCTCGGCCGTCTCCGGGTCGGCGAGCCGCGCCTCCACGGTGTCCGTGATCCGGCTGATCCGCACGCCGACGACATCGCGCAGCACCTTGGTCATCGGCCAGCGCGCCAGGTCCTCCAGGTCCACCGCGTCCGCGACCTCGGAGCGGACGGCGTTCTCCGCCCAGTTCGTCGGCTCGCCGCTCTCACCGTCGTGCCGCAGCCGCCGGTACGTGACCACCTCCGCCGTGTCCGGGAAGTGCTCCAGCAGCTCCCCGGACACCGGGGTCCGCTCGCGGCCGAGCACCGTCGTACGGTCGCCGGACTGCTGCGCCACGATCGCGTCGACCGAGCCCAGCAGCCGCACCGGGGCCCCGCGCCGCGCGCCCGGTTCGATGAAGGTGCCGCGCCGCCGGTGCCGGCTGATCAGCCCCTCGCCCTCCAGCTCCTTCAGCGCCTGGCGCATCGTCAGCACGCTCACCCCGTAGTGCTCGGCGAGCTGCTCCTCGGTGGGCAGGCGCAGCGAGGCGTCCGGGGTGCGGCCCAGTATCGAGGCGCGCAGCGACTGTGACACCTGGTACCAGAGCGGCAGCTTCCGGTTGAGCACCAGGGAATCGGGAGCGAAGGCGGTCACGGTCGGTCTCCGTACGGACGGGGCGTCGGTGTTCGGCCCCTCCCCGTGGCGGCGGGCCGGGGGAGGGGTCGGGGGCATTTTAGGCGCGGAAGTGGCGCTCCAGCCCCTGCCAGACATCGTCGTACGCGGGCTGGAGGTGACCGGCGCCGGCCGCCTGGGCGGTGACGGCGATCGGCCAGCGGGTCTCGAACATGAAGGCCAGGCCGTCGTCGATCTTCTGCGGCTTCAGCTCGGCGGCGCTGGCCTTGTCGAAGGTCTCCCGGTCCGGGCCGTGCGCCGACATCATGTTGTGCAGGGAGCCGCCGCCGGGGACGAAGCCCTCGGCCTTGGCGTCGTAGGCGCCCTCGATCAGGCCCATGTACTCGCTCATCACGTTCCGGTGGAAGTACGGCGGGCGGAAGGTGTCCTCGCCGACCAGCCAGCGCGGCGCGAAGACCACGAAGTCAACGCCCGCCAGGCCGGGGGTGTCGGAGGGCGAGGTCAGCACCGTGAAGATCGACGGGTCCGGGTGGTCGTAGCTGATGGAGCCCAGGACGTTGAAGCGGCGCATGTCGTAGACGTACGGGGTGTGGGTGCCGTACCAGGCGACCACGTCCAGCGGGGAGTGGTCGTACGTCGCGGACCACAGGTTGCCGCAGAACTTGTTCACCACCTCGGTCGGGCGGTCCTCGTCCTCGTACGCCGCCACCGGGGCCCGGAAGTCCCGGGCGGCCGCGAGGCCGTTGGCGCCGATCGGGCCGAGGTCCGGCAGCTCGAACGGGCGGCCGTAGTTCTCGCAGACGTACCCGCGGGCGGTGTCGTCGAGCAGCTCGACGCGGAAGCGGACGCCCCGCGGGATCAGGGCCACCTCGCCCGGCTTCGCGGCGAGCAGGCCGAGCTCGGTGCGCAGCAGCAGGCCGCCGCGCTCCGGGACGATCAGCAGCTCTCCGTCGGAGTCGCTGAACACCCGGTCCGTCATGTCGGCGTTGGCGGAGTAGAGGTGGATCGCCATGCCGGAGCGCTGGGTGGCGTCGCCGTTCCCGCCGAGCGTCCACAGGCCGGAGAGGAAGTCGGTGCCCGGGGCCGGGTCGGGCGTCGGGTTCCACCGCAGGCGGTTGGGGTCGGCCGGAGCGTCGGTGAAGGGGGCGGTGCGCAGGGCGCCGTTGTCGATCCGGGTGAACGGCGGGTGGGCGGCCGAGGGGCGGATCCGGTAGAGCCACGAGCGGCGGTTGTGCTTGCGCGGCTCGGTGAAGGCGCTGCCGCTGAGCTGCTCCGCGTAGAGGCCGAGGGGGGCGCGCTGGGGCGAGTTGCGGCCTGCAGGGAGGGCGCCGGGGACGGCCTCCGAGCTGTGCTCGTTGCCGAATCCGGTGAGGTACTCCAGGGCCTCGGCCGTCTTCCTGGCCTGCTCGCTCATGGCTGCTTCCACTCTGTCGAAGGAATCCTATGGCTGACAGTAGGATTCCGCGCCGCGCGCGTCAATGGCGTTCTGCGGCGGCCGGCTCCTGTCCGGTCCCGATCGCCCGGCGGGGGAGTGCGGGAGGGGGGATGGGTGCGCCGCCGGAGATTGGGTGTGCCGCGGGGGCTCACAAAACATGAACATTGCTCTACTCTCGCGCGCATGTCGTGGACCCCCTGGAAC
>NZ_JACBGN010000527.1 GCF_013401435.1 Streptomyces sp. BR123 | reverse complement strand
GCCGAGGCGGCCGAGGCGGCCGTGGCCCAGCCGGAGCAGCCCGCCGCAGAGGCCGTACCCGCGCCGGAGCAGCTTGCCGCCGCCCCCGAGGCCCCGGTGGTCGCCGAGACCCCGCAGCAGCCGCAGCCCGAGCCCGCCCCGGCGGCCGAACAGCCCGCAGCCGAGCCCGCAGCCGCCCAGCCCGCGGAGCCCGTGGCCGTGGCGGAAACCGGCGCCCCCGTCCAGGCCGAGCCGCAGCCCCAGCCCGCGGAAACCGTGGCCCGGCCGGCAGAGGAGCCGGCCGCCGCCGAGGCCCCCGCGGACCAGCCCGAGCAGGCCCCGAACCCCGCCCCGGCCGAGGCCCAGGCCGACGAGGCCGGGTCGGCCGAGCAGCCCGCCGCCGAGCAGCCCGCCGCCGAGCCCGCCGCCGCCGAGGAGCCCGCAGCCGAGGGCGAGGGCGCCGACCTGCCGGTGGAGCCGTCCCCGGGAGAGGCCGCCCCCGGCTACGCCGACGCCGAACGCGAGGCCGTCCTGCGCGTCATGCGCGAACGCCGCGACATCCGCAACGGCTTCCGCACCGACCCGATCCCGCACGAGGTGCTGCTGCGCGTCCTGGAGGCCGCCCACCACGCGCCCAGTGTCGGCCACTCCCAGCCCTGGGACTTCGTCGTCATCCGCTCCGCCGAGACCCGCCGGGCGATGCACGAACTCGCCCAGCGCCAGCGCGAGGCCTACGCGAAGTCGCTGCCCAAGGGCCGGGCGAAGCAGTTCAAGGAACTGAAGATCGAGGCCATCCTCGACACCCCCGTCAACATCGTCGTCACCGCCGACCCCACCCGCGGCGGCCGCCACACCCTCGGCCGGCACACCCAGCCGCAGATGGCCCCGTACTCCTCGGCCCTCGCCGTCGAGAACCTCTGGCTCGCCGCGCGCGCCGAAGGCCTCGGCGTCGGCTGGGTCAGCTTCTTCGACGAGCGCGAGATGGTGCGCGAGCTCGGCCTCCCCGAACACCTGGAGGTCGTCGCCTACCTGTGCGTCGGCTACGTCGACGAGTTCCCGGACGAGCCCGAGCTGGCGCAGGCCGGCTGGTCGCAGCGCCGGCCGCTCGCATGGGTCGTCCACGAGGAGACGTACGGGCGCCGCGCCCTGCCCGGCGAGGCGCCGCACGACCTGCTCTCCGAAACCGTCGCCAGCATCCGCCCGCTCGACGCCAAGGCGCTCGGCGAGGCGTGGGAGCGCCAGAAGCGGATGACGAAGCCGGCCGGCGCCCTCGGCATGCTGGAGATCATCTCGGCGCAGCTGGCCGGCCTGTCCCGGGTCTCCCCGCCCCCGATCCCGGAGCCCGCGGCGGTCGCGATCTTCGCGGGGGACCACGGCGTGCACGCCCAGGGCGTCACCCCGTGGCCCCAGGAGGTCACCACGCAGATGGTCGCCAACTTCCTCGGCGGCGGCGCGGTCTGCAACGCGTTCGCCAACCAGGTCGGCGCCGAGGTCTGCGTGATCGACGTCGGCGTCGCCGGCGACCTCCCGGCCACCCCCGGCCTCCTGCCCCGCAAGGTCCGCCCCGGCACGGGCGACCTCACGGCAGGCCCCGCGATGACCCGCGAGGAGGCCGTCGCGGCCATCGAGGTCGGCATCGAGACGGCCCGCGACCTCGTCGCCGCCGGCAACAAGGCCCTGCTGACCGGCGAGATGGGCATCGCGAACACGACGGTGTCCGCCGCCCTCATCTCGGTGTTCACGGGTGCCGACCCGTCCGAGGTCACCGGCCGCGGCACCGGCATCAACGACGAGACGCACGCCCGCAAGGTCGACGTCGTCCGGCGCGCCCTGGAACTCCACCAGCCCGACCCGGCGGACCCGATCGGCGTCCTCGCGGCCATCGGCGGCCTGGAGCACGCGGCGATCGTCGGCATGATCCTCGGCGGTGCGTCGCTGCGTACGCCGGTGATCCTCGACGGCGTCAGCGCCGGCGCGGCCGCGCTGGTGGCCCGCGCGATCGCCCCGGAGTCCCTGTCGGCCTGCATCGCCGGCCACCGCAGCGCCGAGCCGGGGCACGTCGCCGCCCTGAACAAGCTGGGCCTGAGGCCGCTGGTCGACCTCGACCTCCGCCTCGGCGAAGGCACGGGCGCGCTGCTGGCCCTCCCGCTGGTCCAGAGCGCGGCCCGCGCGATGCACGAGGTCGCCACCTTCGACTCGGCCGGCGTCACGGAGAAGTAACCCCCGCGCCGCCGTTGTCGGGGGTCGGCCCCCAGGCCTCCGCGCCTCAAACGCCGGCGGGGCCGGAACAGGGGGCCCGGTCCGGTCCGCCAGGCCCGGCGACGGCGCCGGGCTGCTCGGCCGTTGAGTGGGCGGCTGCCGGGTCGGCTCCGTACGCAGGCTCGGCCCCATCCAGCCCCGCCGGCGTTTGAGGCGCGGGTTCAGGCGGGGCCCGGGAGCGGGGCGGGGTG
>NZ_JACBGN010000526.1 GCF_013401435.1 Streptomyces sp. BR123 | reverse complement strand
GGGGATGCTCTTCTTCACCTTCTACGACCGGATCCGCTCGCCCCTCGACATCGTCCCGACCGTCTGCTTCGGTGCGGGTGCCGGCCTCGCGACGCTCCCCCGGCCACCGCGGGGTGGTGCCCCCGGGCACGGCACCTCGCTGCGCCGTCGGAGCGCGAGCGCGCCGGGTACGCGCTGGGGCCCACCGCCTCGCGATGCACCGCACCGTCCGCCGCGAGCCGACGGAACCCTTCCGGCCGGGGCGTCAGGAGCGGGTGGCGAGGGGTGCGGGCGCTTCACCGTCCGCCGGGCGGCGGCCGCCCCGGTCGTCCCGGTCGCGGCCGGGACGGCGGTGCCGCAGTCGCACCAGGGCTCCGTACAGCAGCAGGCCCGCCGCGAGGCCGGCACCCGCACCGAAGCAGACGGTCGGGACGATGTCGAGGGGCGAGCGGATCCGGTCGTAGAAGGTGAAGAAGCGCATCACCCGCGTCGTCACCCCGGCTGCCGCGCACCCGGTCACGAGGAGGACCGAGCCCAGGACCTCGGCCCGGCTCAGCACCGGCACCGCCGCGGGCGCGGGCCGGTCGGGCATCCGGCGCAGGGCCGTCGCCGCGAACCAGAGCAGTGCGCCCGCCGCGACCGCCGACGAGCCGTACTGCAGGTAGGTGTAGAGCGGGTACCCGTACGCGACCGGCTCGCCCAGCCAGGGCAGCGCGTTCGTCCCCCACCGGTCCAGGTGCGTGAAGCTGTCCCACGCCACGTGCGTGAGCGAGCCCAGGACCGCCGAGAGGTAGAACCACAGCGCGAGCACCGCAGGCCGCCGCGCGCCCCGTCCGCCCGGCCCGCCCCGCCAGTCCTCACCCCGGAGCAGGGCGTGGACCCGGCCCCGGCGGGCCCGCGGCAGCAGCGCGACCAGCGGTTCGCGCAGCAGCAGCCAGCACGCCGCGAGAACGGCGGTCAAGACGGCGTCCGCGGTCAGCACGCCGGGCAGCGAGTGCGTGAACCCCCCGTACTGCATGACGCCGCCGACGACGGCGTCCGCGAAGTAGAACGTGTCGGGCGCGAACGAGCCGAGGACGAGCGCGGAGGCGACGAGCGGGCCGCGCGCACGGCCTGTGCGGCGTACGGCGGGCAGGACGGCTGCGGCATGGCTGAGGGTGAACGGCACGGCACCTCTCGGTGGTTCGGCGGGCTTCGGGCGTCGGGCTGGTCGGGGTGTGCGGGTCGGGCGCTGTCGGGTCGTGGGGTCACGCCGAGTGAGGGCGTCTTTACTTCGGGCCAATGCGGCCCGAACCGGTCCCGGCCAGTATGCGTGACCTGCACATGACGTGGGGAAGTGGTGAAGCCCGGGCGCTGGTCGGTGCGGTGTGAAGGGAGTTGACGTAGGGTCACGCCGACGTCGAGGGGGAGGGGACCGGCTCATGTCGGCTCGTTGGACGGCTCGGGGCAGGCTGCGCAGGGGAGGGACCGCCGCCGTCGCGTGCGCTCTGGTGGCGGCCGCGGTGACCGCCTCGCAGGCCCCGACCGGCCACCGTACGGCGCCCGCCGGGGAGAGCGCCGCACAGGCCGCCGCACCCCCGTCGGCCGGCGGGGCGGACGGCGGCGACGGCGTGTACCTCACCGAACTCCCGCCCCTCACCAGCCCGGAGCCGCCGGCCGCCCCGCTCCCGGAGGACGCGCCGACCCCGCCGGCGATCCCCGGCGAGACGGCCGGATCCTCCGACCGGCCCGTCGCGATGGGCGGCGCGGAGGGCGCACAGGGGATACCGGCGACCCTGCTGACCGCGTACCGGCAGGCTGAGGAGCGGACCGGCCGCACCGATCCGGGCTGCGGGCTGCGCTGGCAACTCCTCGCGGCGATCGGCAAGGTCGAGTCCGGGCACGCGGGCGGCGGGCGCGTCGACGCCTCCGGCACCACCCTGCGGCCGATCCTCGGACCGGTCCTGAACGGCAACGGCTTCGCGACGATCCGGGACACCGACGGAGGCCGCCACGACGGCGACGCCGCCTACGACCGCGCCGTCGGGCCCATGCAGTTCATCCCCTCCACCTGGGCCGCCTGGGGCCAGGACGCCGACGGCGACGGCCTGCGCAACCCCGGGAACGTGTACGACGCCGCCCTCGCCGCCGGGCGCTACCTGTGCGCGGGCAGCCGTGACCTGCGCCGGGACGCGGACCTGGACCGGGCGGTGCTCTCCTACAACCACTCCTCGGAGTACCTGCGGACGGTGCGGTCCTGGTTCGCGTACTACCTCAACGGCGCGCACGAGGTCCCGAACGCGGGAGGCGGCGGCGCGGGCGCACCGACGAAGCCGCAGCCGAAGCCCACGCCGTCCCCGGCGCCTACGCCGTCCCCGGCGCCTACGCCGTCCCCGGCGCCTACGCCGTCCCCGGCGCCTACGCCGTCCCCGGCGCCTACGCCGTCCCCGGCGCCTACGCCGTCCCCGGCGCCTACGCCGTCCCCGGCGCCTA
>NZ_JACBGN010000525.1 GCF_013401435.1 Streptomyces sp. BR123 | reverse complement strand
CCCCCCACCGCCGTCACCGCCCCCGCCGGCACTCGGGCGGCCGAGGCGGCGACCGCCCGCTGGGGCGAGCGCCGCCTCGACGAGGCCGCGTTCCTCACCACCCACAACGCCTTCACCAACTACGAGGACTCCCGCTGGAGTTCGGTGAACCAGTCCGAGTCCGTGCGCCACCAGCTCGACAACGGCGTCCGCGGCCTGAGCCTGGACACGCACTGGTACGAGCGCAGCACCTGGCTGTGCGTGATCAGTTTCGGCAGCGACTGCTACCCCAGCGACGTGTACCTGTGCCACGGCGACTGCAAGACGTTCGCCGGGGCCACGTACGCCCTGCCGCGCCAGTCCTTCCACGGCACGATGCAGACGGTGGTGGACTTCCTCGCCGCTCACCCCCAGGAGGTCGTGACCGTCTTCCTTGAGGACTACGTCTCCGCCGAGCAGCTGCAGCAGTCCCTCGGCCGGGTACGGGGCCTGCCCGAGCTGCTGTTCCGGCCCGACGAGTGGAGCGTACGGCAGCACGGCTGGCCCGAGGTCGCCGACATGGTCACCGCCGGCAAGCGCCTGCTGATCTTCTCCGACCGGTCCGACCGCGAGCACCTGGGCGTCATGTACGACCGGTCCTGGACTGTCAGCAACTACTGGAGCCTCGGGGACATGGGCAACGACCTCGCGTGCGTCAGCCGCTGGGCCGACGTACCCCTGGACCGCCGGGAACCCGGATTCCGGCGGCTGTTCACCATGAGCCACCACCGCAACGTGCCCACCGTCCTCACGGCCGCCCTGGACAACGGCAGCAAGCTGCGGAACCGCATCGCCGAGCAGTGCCGGCAGGCGACCGGGGGCCGCACCCCGAACTTCGTGTCCGTCGACTTCCACCGGCTCTCGGACAGCAGCGGCCACACGCCCGCCTCGATCGTCGCCGAACTCAACACGAGCCCCTGAGGCACACCCGTCCGGGCGCCACGGCACCGCATGACCGCGGCGCCGTGGCGCCGTGGCGCCGTGGCGATCCGTCATGCCGACGCAGGGTTCCCCCCTCCCTCGTCCGGTGTCCGGACTCGCTGCGCATCGGCGTCATCATGGGACCGTGAACGCGTTTCCGAGCGGCGGGGGCGGAAGCGGAGCCGCCGGGGTCCCCGGCCTCCCGGGCTTCCTCGACGCCGCCCCCACACCGCGGACCGCCGTCGCGTGGCTGCCTCCGGCCGGGCTGTGGCCGGCCATCCAGAGCATCCGGGCCGTGCACGACCCCCAGATCCGGCGGTGGCCGCCGCACGTGAACCTGGTCTTCGGCTTCGTCCCCGAGTCCGACTTCCCGGTGGCGGCGCCGCTGCTGGCCGCCGCGGCCGCCGCGTCGGAACCGTTCGACGTCCGCCTCAGCGGGGTGCGCTTCTTCCGCCACCGCGCGTACGCGACGGTGTGGCTCGACCCCGCCGCGGCCGGACCTGCTCCCTGGGCGGCCCTCCAGCGGGATCTGGTCGGGCCGTTCCCCCGCTGCGGCGGCCGCTTCCCGCGCTTCACGCCCCACCTTTCGCTGGGCCGTACGCACGATCCGCGGAGCCTGGCCGCGGACTGCGCGGCCCGCCTGGGCAGCCTGGCGGCGAGGGTGGAGGAGGTCGTGCTGCTCTCCCGCCGCGGCGAGGGGCCCATGCGACCCCGCGCCGCGGTCGCCCTCGGCACGGGCTCGGTGCGCTGGTGCGCCGAGACAGGGGAGTGAAAGGCCCCCGGGCCCGGGTGGGGGCGCCCGGGCCCGGGGGTCGCCTGCCGGCGTCGCCTACTTGAAGGTGACGTCCGAGCAGGAGTAGAAGGCCTCCTCGCTCTGGAAGGAGCCGTCGGGCCGCTTCAGCCCGTGCCAGACCGTGTAGATGAGGTGCTTGCCCTTCTTCTCCGGGAGCACCGCCTTGAAGGTGAACGCCTTGGCGCCGAGGAAGCCCGAGGGCGCCGCCGTGGCCGCCGTGTTGTCCGCGCTGAGGAACGGGGTGTCCTCCAGGTCCGACCACTTCAGCGGCTTCTTCGGGTCGTAGCCGTCCTTGGTGACGTACATCTCCATGCGGTACGGGTTGTGCAGCGCGCTGATGTCGTAGCGCAGGTCGTACTCGGCGCCGCCGGGCAGGGTGGTGGAGGGGAAGTCGTCCCGTGCCAGGTCCAGGCCGGAGAACTGCGCGTTGCCGGCGCTGCACAGCTTGCCGTCGGGGATGCGGGCGCGGTGCTGCGGGGAGGACGTGGGGGTGCTGTGGTCGATGGCCCGGCCCTGGACGATGGACTTCCAGTCGCCCGGGATGCCGGGGCTCTGGGCGAGGGCCAGCCGGCAGGCCTCGCTCGCCTTCGGGTTCTTGGTGCAGGCCACGCTGCGGCTCACCGGGTCGGCGGTGGAGCCGTGGGCCGAGGCGGGCGCGGAGCCGAGGGTGGTCACGGCGAGGGGGAGGGCGACGAGCGCGGTGAGGCGCAGGGCCTGTCCCTTATACACATCTGACCCTGCCGACGACGCTCGCGGCGT
>NZ_JACBGN010000524.1 GCF_013401435.1 Streptomyces sp. BR123 | reverse complement strand
CCCGGGGGCGGCGCAGGCCCGGGTGGGGAGGCGCGGCGCGGGCGGATCGAGGGGTTGTTGATCGGGTTGGCCGTGGGGGATGCCGCCGGGTGGCCCGCCGCCCGGCACCGGGCCAGCCGGATGCCCCAGTGGACCCGTCGGCTCACCCGGGAGCTGGACACGTTCGCCGAGCAGAACGCCACCACGACCCTCCCCGTCCCGATCGCCCTGAACCAGCCCCCGGAGCCCCTGCTCCTCGGCCCGTCGGACGACGCCGAGTGGGCCGCCTTCTCCGCCGAGTCCGTGCTCACCGCCGCCGAGGGCCTGCTCAGCGACCTCAGCCCGTCCCGCCGGATGCGGGCCGCGATCGACCTCGCCTGGAACGCCCTGGCCAGCGAGGTCGCCGCCGCGGCGGAGCGCGCCCCCGAGGTCGAGTCCGCCGTGCTGCCGCTGCGCGCGCGGATCTCCGTACGGGCCGGCCTCGGCAACCTCGCCGCCGGGTTGCGCCCGCCCGCCACCGGCCACGACAACCCGCACTACTTCGACGACGCCGCCTGCGTCCGCGCCTGCGTCCTCGCCGTCGTCCACCCCGGCGACCCGCAGGCCGCGGCCGACCTCGCCGAGTTCGACGCCCGCTACACCCAGGACGGCGACGGCGTCCACGGCGCCCGCGCGATGGCCGCCGCCCTCGCCGCCGCCCTCGCGGGCGCGGACACCGACACCGCCGTCGAGGCCGCCCTCAGCCAGCTCCCCGAGGCCACCGAGATCGGCCGCAACGCCCGCCACGCCGTGGAGCTCGCCCGTACCCACACGGAGGGCGGCGGCGCCTTCGCCATCGTCCCGACCCTCGAACACGAGATCGTCGACCACGTCTACAGCTACGGCATCGCCGCCGCCGAGACCGTCCCGGTCGCCCTCGCCCTGGCCACCGCCGCCCGCGGCCGGACGGTCGACACCGTCCCTGCCGCGGCCTGCCTGTCCCGCGTCGCGGACTCCGCCCCCGCTCTCGCCGGCGCGCTCACCGGCGCCCTCGGCGGCGGCGACGCGATCCCCTCCGCCTGGCGCGAGGCCTGCCGCGTCCTCTCCGGCTGCGCCCTGCCCCGCCTCGCCGGCACGGACCTCGTCGAACTCGCCGCGCTGCTCGCTCGCACGGGAACTCACCTCACCCAAGGGATGATTCGGACATGACGCTCACTCTGGAAGACCGGGCGGCCGGCTGCCTCGTCGGGGCCGCCGTGGGCGACGCCCTCGGCGGCCCGCTGGAGGGCTGGTCCCCGGACCTGATCGCGCAGCGCCACGGCGGCCGCGTCCACGGCATCGTCGGCCCCTGGTACGAGGACTGGCGCACCGCCCGGCCCATCGCCCCGTACCACAAGGGCGACGGCCGCGTCACCGACGACACCCTCATGACGCACGCCCTGGTCCGGGTCTACGAGGCCGTACGGGACCACCTGGACGCGTACGCGGTCGCCGAGCACCTGGTCCCCGACCTGATGACCCGCCCGCGCTGGATCCCCGAGCTGGAGGCGGAGGCCCTCCCCCTCCAGCGGATCTTCCTCGCCGAGAAGTGGATCGTGGCCCGCCTGCACTACGGGCACGCGGACCCGCGCGAGGCCGGCAGCGGGAACATCGTCAACTGCGGGGCGGCGATGTACATGGCGCCGGTCGGCATCGTCAACGCGGGCAATCCGGCGGGCGCGTACGCGGAGGCGCTGGACATCGCGGCCGCCCACCAGTCCTCGTACGGGCGGGAGGCCGCGGGTGTCCTCGCGGCGGCGGTGGCGGCGGCGTGCGTTCCGGGGGCGACGGTGTCGGCGGTGGTGGACGCCGTGCTCGCCCTGGCCAAGGACGGCACGCGGGCCGCGATCGAGGCGGTCTGCGAAGCGGCCGGGCGCCACCGGGACTTCGAGTCGGCGCTGGGGCCGCTGCGGGCGGCGGTGGCCCCGTACGACTCGGTCGGCGACGACTACCGCGCGCCCTCGCTGGGCGCCCGGCGGCCGTCCCGGCTGCACTCGATCGAGGAACTGCCGGTCGCGCTCGGCATGCTGGTCGTCGCGGACGGCGCGTACGAGGAAGCGGTGCTCGGGGCGGTCAACTACGGGCGGGACTGCGACTCCATCGCCACCATGGCGGGGGCGGTCGCCGGGGCGCTGGCGGGCGAGGCAGCGGTCCCGACCGGCTGGGCCAAGCAGGTCGCCGAGGCCAGCCGGCTCGATCTGCACGCGCCGGCGGCGGTGCTGTCCGCGGTGGCCCGGGAGGTCTTCGCCCTGGACCGGTCCCGGCGCCGCGCCCACGAGGCGGCCTTTGCGACGATCGCGGCCCTGTGACGGGCGGTCCGGGCGGCGGGCTGCGGCTGACCTGGGTGCAGCCGGAGGACCTCGTCGGCCACGAGCTGCGGCAGGCCGCCGAGGACGGGCGGGACGCGGAGCCGCTGCTGCGCCGCTGGCTGGCGGCGGGCGGCCGCCCGGCCCCCGCCCGGGCCGGCGCCTGCGCCGAGCCGAGCCCGCCGGAACTCCGCGACCTCGCCGCCCGCCTCCTGACCGAACTGGCCGCGCTCCCCCGCCCGTCGGCCGCCGCCGAACCGGCCACCTGGCCGGCCGTCACCGCCGC
>NZ_JACBGN010000523.1 GCF_013401435.1 Streptomyces sp. BR123 | reverse complement strand
CGGTCGGGGCGGGCAGCTCCCCGTCCAGGACAAGCGTGCCGTGGGCCGCGAAGATCGCCTGCCCGTGCGTTCCGGGCACGTCCGCATCCGCCCCGACCGCGTCCTCCAGCACGCCGAGCAGCGCCCGGTCCGCACCCTGCCGGGTCAGGTCCTCACGCAGTCGGCGCCAGCGCAGGGCGATGGCCCGGTCGGGCTGGTCCACGTCCCGCGAGGTGTCCAGGTACACCGAGGCGAACGGGCCGGACTCCGTGTACAGGGGTTCCAGGAAAGACAGCCTCATCGCTCACCACCACTCCCAGGCACCCTCTCCTCCTTTCGATGATGCGCGCGCGGACGCGACCGGCGCAGCCGTCGGAGCGCGCAGCGACAGCCGGGGGCCGGACCCCGGTGGGGCATTCCGCCGCCGACCGGCGCTGCTTCGCGCGGTCGAGGCGGCTCCGGGGGGCCGCCGCGACCCGGATCGACAAGCTCGCCGCCCGCTGCCGTACCGGTGTGGTCGCCGCGTCCGTGGTCCTCTGGCTGAAGGAAACCGAGAGCCGGGCGTACCGCAGCCGAGCGGGGCAGCAAGCACGTGCCCCCGACACCGCTCCGGAGCTTCCGACCGTGGCCGTCATCGTTCCTCTGCGGCGGCGAGGGCGTTCCTCCCGCTGCGGGTCAGCCGCCAGACCTGATCCTCGCCGGTCCCGGCCGGGGCGAGGCGCTCGGCAGGGCGGCGGAGGTGTTCGGTGAACCCGAGGCGGGCCGGGACGGCACCGCTGGCGCGGTTGGCCGGGTCGTGGACGACCTCGACGTAGTCGACGCCGGGGAGGCGGAAGGCCTGTTCGACCAGGGCGCGCGCGGTTCGGGTGGCCAGGCCGCGGCCGGTGGCGGCAGGATGCAGCCAGTAGCCGATCTCGCGGCCGTTGTCCGGGGTCTCCCCGCGCCGGAACAGCATGCACGCGCCGACGATCGCCCCGTCGACCACGATCGCATAGGTGAACGCCTCGCCGCCGGCCCAGAGCTCCTGGCGGCGCGCCAGGAAATCGGTGGTCCTGGCCAGGCTGTGCTCAGCGACCCAGGGCATCCACGGGCGCAGGTGCTCCAGCGACTCCTCGATGACCCGGAAGAACTCCGGGAGGTCCGCCTCGCCGTCGAAGCGGCGCAGCGTCAGGCCGTCCAGTTCGATCACCTGCTGTGGAAGGTCCATGCCAGGAGAATCGTGTGCGGGCACTGCCGTCGGCAAGAGGATTTCGAACCACGGCCTGGAGCACCGTACGGGCGTACGCACTTCCGGCCGACCGGACGCCCCTGGCCTCCGGGCCTTTGCCGCTCAGCGTCCCCGGCGCATCGAGAGGATCTCCCGTCCGCCGCCGGTCAGATGCGATCGCGGGTTTCGTCGACCACGGGCAGAGCGGCCGAGACACGGCGCCTCCGCAGGACGCTCGCGTACACGGCCAGCCCCAGGATGCCGACGCCCATCATGAGCAGTCCGACGACGTCGAGGTTGACGCTCTCCATCTTCCAGTCGCTGGCGAAGGTGAGGATCGCTCCTACCAGGACCAGGGCGATGCAGCCGCCTATGCCGCGCATGGGTGTGCCTCCTCGGTACGGGATCGAAGTCCAGGCCAATGGGCACCTGGTGGTGAGGTGCCCGCCGGGCACGCCGACGGCGCCGGCCGGCAGCATGTGCCGCCGGCGCGGCGCCGCGGGGGCGCGCCGCTGTGCTGAACGCCTTTCACATCGGCGCGTCTGCCCGCGATCGGCCCCGGCATGCCCGTCAAGGGCCTGCGCCGCCCGGTCGGCCGGGCGGCGCCGCCGTGGCCCACCGTCAGACCTTGAAGGGGCAGGGCACCGACGGGCCGCACGCCGCCCGGCCGCCCCGGCTGACGGGGCACCAGCGGCGCCCCGTCTGCCGGGTGAGGACCAGCCGCCCCCCACTGGCGGTTGAGGACGGCCCTGTCGGCCTGCCGGGTGGTCAGGTGGTCAGTGCCGCGAGTTCGGGGCGGCCATGGCCGTCGGGGTGCGCCAGAGGGCCGTGGCTCTGGTGCGGGGTGCGTGCAGGCGCTCGGCACCGCTGCGTGCCTTGAACTGCTTAACCGCAGATCAACTGAACCTTAAGGGCACCTGTGGTGGCCTCGCCCGCGCATCGACCGTGTGCCCTCGGTGCCGGCGCCGCAGCCCCTTCGACTTCCGTCGGCTTCAGGTCCGTGACCTGCTTCTTCGAACGTGGGGAGTGAGGTACGAGCAGCACGGTGCGCCCGCGGAGCGGCCAAACCCGAACCGGCGAGGGGTTCGTGAGGGGGTGACGGGACTGAACTCACGTGCGGCGTCGCTCGTATGCAGGACGTGGGGTGGGAGCGTCCATCGGATCGAGGAGTGTCAATGTCCAGGAAACGGACTATGAGTCTCAAGAAGAAGCTCGTGCTCTCTGTGGTCGGGGGAGCCCTGGTGACCGGAGGTGTCGCCGTGACGGTGGCGACCGGTAACGCCGCCGTCCCGGAGGTGGTGTGTCCGGGGTCGACGGTGACGTTGTCGGGTGAGGCGGGTGCGCCGGCGGCGAGCAGTGGGACGTTCCCGGTGGGGACGAAGCTGAAGGTGACGAACCTCGACAACGGTCGTGCGACG
>NZ_JACBGN010000522.1 GCF_013401435.1 Streptomyces sp. BR123 | reverse complement strand
CCCGAGCCCCTCTACGACCCGGAGGAGCTCCTCGGCATCGTCCCCGAGGACCTGAAGACCCCCTTCGACCCGCGGGAGGTCATCGCCCGGATCGTCGACGGCTCCGACTTCGACGAGTTCAAGCCCCTCTACGGGCCCAGCCTGGTCACCGGCTGGGCGGCCCTGCACGGTCACCCGGTCGGCATCCTCGCCAACGCCCAGGGCGTGCTGTTCAGCGCCGAGTCACAGAAGGCCGCCCAGTTCATCCAGCTCGCCAACCAGCGCGACATCCCGCTGCTGTTCCTCCACAACACCACCGGCTACATGGTCGGCAAGGAGTACGAGCAGGGCGGCATCGTCAAGCACGGCTCGATGATGATCAACGCGGTCTCCAACTCGCGCGTCCCGCACCTGTCCGTCCTCATCGGCGCCAGCTACGGGGCCGGCCACTACGGCATGTGCGGCCGCGCCTACGAGCCCCGGTTCCTGTTCGCCTGGCCCAGCGCCAAGTCCGCGGTCATGGGCCCCCAGCAGCTGGCCGGGGTGCTGTCGATCGTGGCCCGCCAGTCCGCCGCCGCGAAGGGGAAGCCGTACGACGAGGAGGCGGACGCCGGGATGCGCGCCTTCGTCGAGGCCCAGATCGAGTCCGAATCCCTGCCGATGTTCCTCTCCGGGCGGCTGTACGACGACGGGGTCATCGACCCCCGCGACACGCGCACCGTCCTCGGCCTGTGCCTCTCGGCCGTCCACAACGCCCCCGTCGAGGGCGCCCGCGGCGGCTTCGGCGTCTTCCGGATGTGAGCCCGCCCATGACCTCCACGACGTCCACCGCCTCCACCACGTCCACCGCCTCCACCGCGTCCGCGGCTGCCGAAGGCACTGCCGCCGCGGACTCCGCCGGCTCCCCGGCCCCGCTGATCACCTCGGTCCTCGTGGCCAACCGAGGTGAGATCGCCGTCCGGGTCTTCCGCACCGCCCGCGCCCTGGGCCTGGCCACCGTCGCCGTCCACTCCGACCCCGACGCCGATGCCCTGCACGTCCGCGAGGCCGACGCGGCCGTCCGCCTGCCCGGTGCGGCCCCCGCCGACACGTACCTGCGCGGGGACCTCGTCATCGAGGCCGCCCTGGCCGCCGGCGCGGACGCGGTCCACCCCGGCTACGGCTTCCTCTCCGAGAACGCCGACTTCGCCCGGGCCGTCCTCGCCGCCGGCCTGGTCTGGATCGGGCCTCCGCCCGAGGCCATCGAGGCCATGGCCTCCAAGACCCGCGCCAAGGAGCTGATGCGGGCCGCCGGGGTGCCGCTCCTCGACGCCGTCGACCCGGCCGGCGCCACCCCCGCCGACCTGCCGCTGCTGCTGAAAGCGGCGGCGGGCGGCGGCGGGCGCGGCATGCGCGTGGTCCGCGACCTGCACGAGCTGAAGGCCGAGCTCGACGCCGCCGCCGCCGAGGCCCGGTCCGCGTTCGGCGACGGCGAGGTGTTCGCCGAGCCCTACGTCGAACGCGGCCGCCACGTCGAGGTGCAGGTCCTCGCCGACGGGCACGGCACCGTCTGGGCGCTCGGCACCCGCGACTGCTCCCTCCAGCGCCGCCACCAGAAGGTCATCGAGGAGGCCCCGGCGCCCGGCCTGCCCGACGTCCTGTGCACCGCCCTCCACGAGGCGGCGGTCGCCGCCGCCCGGGCCGTCTCCTACCGGGGCGCGGGCACCGTCGAGTTCCTCGTCACCGCCGACGGCCGCCCGTACTTCCTGGAGATGAACACGCGCCTCCAGGTGGAACACCCCGTCACCGAAGCCGTCTTCGGCCTCGACCTCGTCGCCCTCCAGATCCGCGTCGCCGAGGGCGCGCCGCTGCCCCCGGAGCCGCCGCAGCCAGCCGGGCACGCCGTCGAGGCCCGCCTGTACGCCGAGGACCCGGCGCAGGGCTGGCGCCCGCAGACCGGCACCCTGGCCACCTTCCGCATTCCGGCGCCCCCGGCCGTCCCGCCCGCGCCCGCCGCGGTCCGCGTCGACACCGGTTACGCCGACGGTGACTCCGTGGGCGTCCATTACGACCCCATGCTCGCCAAGGTCATCGCGCACGCCCCGACCCGCGCCGAGGCCGTCCGCGCCCTCGTCCGTGCCCTGTCCGCAGCCCGCATCCACGGCGTCGCCACCAACCGCGAACTCCTCGTCCGTTCCCTCACCCACCCCGAATTCACCGCGGCCCGGCCCGACACCGGGTTCTACGAGCGGCACCTCGGCGCCCTCACCGAGCCCGCCCCGGACGCCGGCCGGGCGGCCTCGCTGGCTGCGGCCGCCGCCGCACTGGCCGCCGCCGCGCCCGCCACGGACGCCCCGCTCGCCGCCCGCATCGGCGGCTGGCGCAACGTCCGCTCCGCCCCCCAGTCCCGCAGCTACCTCGTGGTCTGCGCCGACACCGCCGGCGCAGACACCCCGTACGAGGTCCGCTACCTGCCCTCCCGCAGCGGGCCCCCACAGCTCGTGGACCACCCCGGCGTCCGCGTACTGGCCGCCGAACCGCACCGCGTCGTCCTCGAAGCCGACGGCATCCGGCGCGTGTTCCACGTGAAACAAAAATCGAACAACCAGGGTGCGGCAGAAGACGAGGAGGTCTACGTCGACACCGCGCCCACCCCCGCCC
>NZ_JACBGN010000521.1 GCF_013401435.1 Streptomyces sp. BR123 | reverse complement strand
GCCCCCACCCACCCCCTCCGCGTAGCCGTCATCGGCTACGGCCTCGCCGGATCCGTCTTCCACGCGCCCCTGGTCGCCGCCACCGACGGCCTCGCCCTCGACACGGTCGTCACCTCCGACCCCAGCCGCCAGGCCCAGGCGCGCGAGGCGTACCCGGACGTCCGCATCGCCACCTCAGCCGAAGCCCTGTGGGCCCCCCAGGCCCCCGCAGCCTCCCCGGACCTGGTGGTCATCGCCTCCCCGAACAAGACCCACGTCCCCCTGGCCACAGCCGCGCTGAACGCCGGCATCCCGGTCGTCGTGGACAAGCCGCTCGCCGCGACCGCCGCCGAGGCCCGCGAACTCGCCGAGCTCGCCGATCGGACCGGAACGTTCCTCTCCGTCTTCCAGAACCGCCGCTGGGACAACGACTTCCTCACCCTCCGCCGCCTCCTCGCCTCCGGCGAGCTCGGCGAGATCCAGCGCTTCGAGTCCCGCTTCGAGCGGTGGCGCCCGCAACTCAAGGGCGGCTGGCGCGAGTCCGGCGCGCCCGAGGAGGTCGGCGGCCTGCTGTACGACCTCGGCAGCCACGTCGTCGACCAGGCTCTCGTCCTCTTCGGTCCGGCCGCACGCGTGTACGCGGAGACCGACGTGCGCCGCCCGGGCGCCGAGACCGACGACGACACCTTCATCGCGATCACGCACACCAACAGCATCCGCTCGCACCTCTACGTCAGCGCGACCACAGCCCAACTCGGCCCGCGCTTCCGCGTGCTCGGCTCCCGGGCCGGTTACGTGAAGTACGGCCTCGACCCGCAGGAGGCGGCGCTGCGCGAGGGGCACCGGCCGGGCGACGGCAGCCCGTGGGGTGAGGAGCCCGAGCACCTGTGGGGCCTCGTGGGCTCCGGCGAGTCCCCGCTGACCGGCGGCGGCACCCCGGTCCCGACGCTCCCGGGCAACTACCCGGCGTACTACGAGGCGGTGGCATCCGCACTGCGCAACGGCGGGCCGGCTCCGGTCACGGCCCACGAGGCGGCGCACTGCCTGGCGGTACTGGAGGCTGCTCGCGTTTCGTCCCGGGACGGCGTAACGGTCGAACTCTGAGACTTGTGTCCCAAGCTGCGCACAACACGACCAATGGACGCTGTGCCCGAGCCGAACAACCTATCCTTCACATTCCGACGATCATCACACTTGTGAAGAATGGACTCGCCTCGTGAAGCTGTCCCGGATCGCGTCGGCCGTCGCCACGGCCGCGATCGCCCCGGCCGTCCTGCTGGCCCCGTCGGCTTTCGCCGCCGAGGCATCCGCCGCGATGGTCACCAAGCCGGCGGCTCCGACCGTCCCCGTCACGGACCCGGTGGACAACGGGCAGCAGCAGGGCAAGCCGGGCGAGGGCCCCCAGGCCGCCAAGGACCGGGCCGCCATCCAGGCGCTCCTGGCGGACCCGGCGACCGGCCCGGGCGTACGCGAGGCCGCCGAGAAGGCGCTCAAGGGCACGCCCGAGGACATGCGGAAGTTCCTCGATGTCGAGTGGGGCAAGCAGCAGCTCGAGGACGACCGGATGCTGGTCGCGCAGATCACCGAGGCCGGCGGCCCGGCCGTGCGGAAGGCCGGCAACGCCGCCCTGGCCGTCAACACGATCGAGGCCCTCAGCGAGTTCCTGCGGAACGGGCAGCACATCGCCCGCTTCGAGGACGACAAGGGGGAGTTGGCGCGCATGCTCCCCGGCGCCGGCAAGGCGGTCACCGAGGCGGTGAACAAGCTGTTGGGCAGCGGGAAGCGCGAGGAGGTGCGCGAGTTCGTCCAGACCGGCCAGCACAAGGCGCGCGCCGAGGACGACCGGGTCGCGCTGCAGGGCATGCTGAAGGACGCCGGGCCGGGCCTGAAGGAGGGGATCGTCAAGCTCCTCGAGAAGAACCCGACCCCGGCCGAACTGCGTACGTTCATCACGACGACGCAGCACACGCTGCGCGACGACGACAACGCCGTCCTGATCTCGGCGATGGTGAAGGGCGCCGGACCGGAGCTGAAGAAGGCCGCGCTCGCCGCCCTCAAGGGAACGCCCGCGGACCGCATCGAGTTCCTCAAGAACGGGCAGCACACCGCCCGCGCCAAGGACAAGGCCGCAGGCGACAGCGGCAAGGACGCCAAGGCCGGGACCGAGGACGGCGACAAGAACGGCGGCAAGGACTCCTCCACCAAGTCCGCGGCGGACACCGGCTCCCAAACCGGCACCGGCAACGCCGGCAAGGCGACCGCGCCCGGCAGCTCCGGCCCGCTGGCCAGCACGGGCGCCAACGCGCAACTGGCCGTGGCGGCGGGAGCGGGCGCGGCCGCACTCGGCGCGGGCTCGGGCCTGCTCTACGCGGGACGCCGCCGCCGCGCGGCGACCAAGGGCTGAGTGACGCACGGGCGCAGCGGGGTGACCTTGAACAGCCACCCCGCTGCGCCCGGCCGGGGCTCCGCCCCCAACCTCGAACGCAAGCCCCCAGCCAACCCACGACGGCCGCCTACAACGGCCCGCCCACGACGCCCGACCCACGACGCCCGACCCGTGACGCCCAACCCGCAACGCCGAGCCCACGAGACCGG
>NZ_JACBGN010000520.1 GCF_013401435.1 Streptomyces sp. BR123 | reverse complement strand
GGGTGGGGCCCCCGGGAAGCGGTTCTCCTCGGGCTCCCGCCGTCGGCGCCTTCCGACGGTCCTCGCCGGCGCCGGCACCGTGGTCGCGGTCGGCACGGCCACTCTGGCGCTGGCGATGCTGCCGCGTTCCGCGGAGAGCGACACGGTCCTCCTGGACGCCAAGCCGACGGGGCCGGCGGCCAGCGTGGTGCCGACCGATCCTGCGGAGACGGCCTCCTCGGCAGCGCCGCCCCCCAAAGCCTCGGCCTCCAAGTCGGCCTCCCCCTCCAAGTCGGCGTCGCCCACCGCCTCCCGCTCCTCGGCACCCGCATCGCCGAGCCCGTCGTCGGCCCCGCGGGCAAAGAGCTCCCCGGCGGCTCCCAAGGCGCCGACGCTGAAGCCCGGCGACTCCGGCCCCGAGGTGGAGAAGCTGCAGCGGCTCCTGGCGGCCCAGGGCCTGTACCGCGGCAAGTACCACGGGAAGTACGACGATCGCACGGAGAGCGCCGTCGCCTGGTTCCAGTGGAAGAACGACATCGAGGGCGACCCGGAAGGCGTCTACGGCCCGGAGACGCGCAAGGTGCTGGAGGGCGCCGGCTGACGTTCCGACCCGGCGGTGGCGCACACCGCCCGTTGTTTTGTATCGTGTAGGAACAAAGTGGTTCCGTCCGCATTCCCTGACCGGTGGACGGAACCACTTGTTCTCTTCTCCCGCCCCGTCTGGAGCCCCTGCCGATGCCGGCCACCACCGCCGCCTCCCCCGTCGTCCTCACCGCCAAGGCCCTGCTCCTCGACATGGACGGCACCCTGGTCGACTCGGACGCGGTGGTCGAGCGCTGCTGGCGCGAGTGGGCGGTCACCCAGGGGCTGGACCCGGAAGCGGCCCTCAGGGTGGTGCACGGCCGCCAGGGCCACGCCACGATGGCCCTCCTCCTGCCGGACCGCCCGATGGAGGTCAACCACGCCGAGAACGCCGCCATGCTCGCCCGCGAGACCGCCGACACCGAGGGCGTGGTCCCGGTCGGCGGGGCCGCGGAGTTCATGAAGGCGATCGCCGGGCTGCCGCACGCCCTGGTCACCTCTGCCGACGCGGCGCTGGCCGCGACCCGGATGGCCGCAGCCGACCTGCCGATGCCCGGGATACGGATCACCGCCGAGAGCGTCGCCGCCAGCAAGCCGGATCCCGAGGGCTTCCTCAAAGGCGCCGCCGAACTGGGCGTCGATCCCGCCGACTGCATCGTCTTCGAGGACTCGGGCGCGGGAATAGCCGCGGGCCGTGCCGCCGGAATGCGCGTGATCGGCGTCGGCCCCCGCGCCGCCGAGCACGCCCCCACGGTCCAGGTCCCCGATCTGACCGCCGTACGCGTCTCCACCACCCCGGACGGCTCCATCCGCCTCACCCTGACGCCCTCACCCTGACGCCCACGCCCTGACGCCCACGCCCTGACCACCACTCCCGAGGCGCCACTCCCGAGGCGCCGCTTCCGGCGGCGTCGGCGGTCGAGAAGCAGGAGCAGCCGCCGCCCGCGTTCGGCCCCGCGCCGGCCGACGGCCTACGGGCGCCGCACGCGACCGGCTGCCCCCGGCGGCCTCAGCGGTGAACCGTCAGCCCTCACCGAAGCGGCCGCGCCAGATTCCCCATGGTGGTCGCGCCCGCCGGGAGGCAGGAGGAGCGGCGTCAGGGAGCCACTCGGTCGGCTTCTCCGCGTCAGCCTGCGATGGCCTCGTACAGGGAGAACGCGGCGAGGGCGGCCATCACGGCGGCCGCGATCCTGGTGATCAGGCGCAGCGGCACGTACTTCATGAGCGTGCGGCCGCCCAGGATGCCGATGCCGGCCACCGCCCACAGGGCGAACACGGCGCCGACGCCGACCGAGACGGGGTTGTCGTAGCGGGCGGCGAGGTTGGCGGTCATGATCTGCGTGAGGTCGCCGAACTCCGCGACGAGGATCAGCATGAAGCCGGCTCCGGAGACCTTCCAGAAGGACTGGTCGGCGGGTGTCTCGATCTCCTCGTCGCCGTCGCTCTTCTTGAGCAGCAGCATGATCGCGCCCGCGAGGAAGAGGACGCCGACGACGGCCTGTACGAGCCGGTGGGGCAGCAGGGTGAGGACGCTGCCTGCGGCGATGGCGAGCGCGACGTGCACGGCGAAGGCGGCTGCGACTCCGGCGAAGACGTAGCCGGCGCGGTAGCGGGTGCCGAGCATCAGGCCGGCGAGGGCCGTCTTGTCGGGGAGCTCTGCGAGGAAGACGACGCCGAAGGCGATGGCCGTGACGGTGATGCTGAAGTTCGCGCTGAACACGGGGCTGGGACCTCGATCGGGTGGGCTGGGCGCCACCGTTTCCGAGAGACCTGGGCTGTGTCAGGGGTCGCTTCGGCTCGGCGGCGCCCTGACGGTGTTCACGCGCACGCGCCCCGATGCGGACGGATGCAAGTGAACCTGGACGGGGCACTGCGGCCGAAGGTCTCGCTGGCCGACCGCGCATGTGCGGCCTGCCTCCGGGCGCCGGCTGGATGACCCAGCAGTGTGTCGACGGTCCGGCGAAGAGCTACTCCCCTTCTGCTGCGACCAGCATACGGGAGCCCGAGCCGCCCGGACCACGGCTTCGGTCCCTTGCGCCGCAGCCGCCACGCCCTGCCCCGGCCTCCTCACGGCACC
>NZ_JACBGN010000051.1 GCF_013401435.1 Streptomyces sp. BR123 | reverse complement strand
GTGGTGGGAGAGGCGGGGGCGGCGGGCTTTTCCTTGCCGGTGCAGGCCGACAGCAGCGCCGCACCGGCGCCGAGCGCAAGGTAGCGCAGGGTGGTGCGGCGGCCGATGAGCCGGGCCGCCGTGCGTATCTCTCGTACCGTCACCAAGTCCCCTGGGCTGCGCGATTGGATCTTGCCGGAGTTTACGGGGCCGGTGCCGACGCCCCCGGTCCGGGCGGGTGCGGACCGCCCGCAGTGCCGCTGCGAGGCCGCGCCGGTGCACGATCGGCCGCGCGGAAGTCGTGTTCCGGCGGATCATGGGTCAGCATGGTGTACGGCCTGGCACCCGACCGAGGAGGGCCCGAGATGGCCTTGATGACGACGGTGTTCGCCGCGTCGCTGGCCCTGACGGCAGGCGTGGGCACGCCGAGCCCCGAACAGGGCGCGGTGAGCGTGTCCGGTGCCTTCCTGCCGGTCGGCGACACCGGGTACGGGGCGGTCACCGACGAGACCGGGTACGGGGCGGTCACCTACGCCCCCGGGGCCGTGCCGATCGGCAGCCGCATCCGCGTCACGGAGCGGACCGGTGACCAGGGCACCCGTTTCGAGCTCCGGCTGGAGGGCGTCGGGGCCGGCCGGACCTTCGGCGCCCACGTGCACCGCAATCCCTGCGGGAAGGATCCCGCGGCCGCCGGCGCGCACTACCAGGACGCCGTCGACCCGGTGCAGCCCTCCGTCGACCCGGTGTACGCCAACCCCCGCAACGAGGCATGGCTGGACCTGGCCACGGACGCGCACGGCCGGGGACGTTCGCAGACGACCGTCGGCTGGCGGATCCGGGTCGGCGAGGCCGGTTCGGTCGTGGTGCACGAGCACGCGACCCACACCGGGCCCGGCCACGCGGGGAGCGCGGGCCCGCGCCTCGCGTGCATCACCGTGCCGTTCGTCTAGTGCTGCGGTCGCAACGGTTCGCCGGCTCGCGGCGTCCGGTGCGGCGCATCGCGAGGCGGTGGGCCGCAGCGGCAGCGCGCACTCGGCGTGCTCGCGCGGTCCGATACCGCGGCGGGGTGCCGTGCCCGGGGGCACCTTCCAGCCGTAGTCGGGGGAGCGTCGTGCGGAGGTGGACCCTTCCGTCGGAGTACCGGCCCCGCGGTCGGTCACTGCGCGTGGCGGTGCACCGGCCGGGCGGGCCGGGAACGCACATATATGCACGCGGTTTCCCGCATGCGGGCCAACTCCCTCTGATCTAGCTCAACTTCTATGTCGCGCACGGCCCGGCGGTCCCACACTTGGGGCACGTTGCCGGAGCTCTCTTGAGGGGATGCCGATGCGGGACAGCCATCGCGGTGAGGCCGAGCGACTGCTGGAACGGGCCGTGGACGAAGAGGACCGGCGGGCTGCCGCGGCGGGTGCACCGGTCGACAGGGAGGCGCTGCTGGCGCGCGGGCGCCAGACGCTGGACGCCCTCGCGGCGAGCGCCGCCGAGGAGTACGAGGCGTACGTGCGGGCCCTGGACGAGGCGGCCGACGGGGAGGAGTCCCTCGGCGAGGCCTTCCGGCGGCAGAACACCTCGACGGCGCTGCTCGTCACCGCCGTCGCGGCGGTCGCGGCGGCCGGTGTGGACCTCTCGTTGGGCGTGGCCACGGGGACGGCCTTGACCGCCGGGGCCGTCACCGGGATCGCCGGCGCTGCCGCCACGGTCGCCAAGGTGACGGCCCTGCACCTGCCTGCAGCGAACCGTCGGGCCGGTGAACGGGGGCGGCCCGGCGGACCGGAGCAGCTGAAACTGCAGTGGCTGTCGGCGCTGGAGGTACGCGGGATACGCCCGTTCCTGGAGCAGCAGCGCGCGGTGGCGGCCGCGGCCCGGCAGGCCGCCCGGCAGGCCCCGCGCCCGGCCGCCCCGCCGCTGCGCGGCGGCGACCGCAGTGCCGAGGCCCGGCGGCGTACCGTGCTGGAGCAGTCCTGGGCGCAACTCCCGCAGCCAGCCGCCTCGTTCACCGGGCGGCGGGCGGAACTCGCCCGGATCGCGCAGTGGGTGCAGACGGCGCGGGCCAGCACGGAGACCCGCCCGGTGGTCGTGGTCCTGCACGGCGAGCCCGGAGCCGGACGCACGGCCCTGGCGCTGCGGGCCGCCGACGCGCTGCGCGACCAGTTCCGCGGCGCGTGCGTGGTGGACCTGCGCGGCGGCGGCCCCGTCGGCGGGGAGGCGCCGCTGCCGACCCGGGAGGCACTGCTGCACCTGCTGAACCGGCTGGGCGGGCCCCGCGAGCAGTTGCTGTTCCGCGAGGGGGCCGCGGGCGAGCAGCAGGTGCGGCGGCTGGGCGAGCTGTACCACCAGCACCTGCAGGGGCTGCCGGTGACGGTGGTGCTCGACGACGCGGTCGACGCCGAGCAGGTCCGGATGCTGGTTCCGGAGCGGTCGGAGAGCCTGGTGCTGGTGACGGCGCAGCAGCCGCTGGAGCTGCCCCCCGAGGTACGGGCGTGGGTGCACCAGCTGCCGGTGGAGCCCCTCGCCGACCCGGACGCGGCCGAGCTGCTGCGGGCGGCCGCCGACGGTGTGGCGCCCTCCGCCGACGACGGCGGCTCCCTGCCCGGGCCGCCGCAGCTCCTGGCCCTGGGCGGCGGGCTGCCGCTGGCCCTGCGCGTCCTGGCCCCGGTGGCCGCGACCGCCCCGGAGGCCCTGACCGCCGCCGCGGAGGCCCTGCCCGCCCGCGCGGAGGACCCCGGCCAGGGCCCCGACCCCGCGGAGGCCTCCGGCCCGCGGCTGGAGCGGGCCCTCGGCCTCGCCTACGCCTGCCTGCCCGAGGAGCGGCGCCGGCTGCTGCGTCGCCTCACCCTGGCCGGGCGGGCCTCCCTCGGCCCGTCGGCCGCGGCGGCGCTGATCGACACGGACCGGGCGGCGGCCGGGCGGCTGCTGCACGACCTGGCCCGGGCCGGCCTGCTGGACCCCGTACGCGGCGAACGGTTCCGCATGCACGACGCGGTGCGCGCGTACGCGGAGGCGCGGCTCGCCGCGGACGAGGACCGCGCCACGGCCTCGGCGGCCCACGGCCGGCTGATCCGCAGCTACGCGCAGCTCGCGGACACCGTGATCCGCATGGTCGACGGGAAGACCTCGCACCGCGCCGGCCACTTCGGCGGCCACGGCTTCCTCTCCCTCGATGCGGCGCTGCGCTGGCTGGACGAGGAGTCGAGCTTCATCACGGCAGCCCTGCGGCACACCGAGGACGTGGACCAGCAGGCGGTCCTGGACCTGCTGGGCGCGCTCTGCGACTTCTGCCTGCTGCGCGGGGACCTGTACCGCCTCGGGGAGATCAACGAACTGACGCGGACCGTCGAGGCGGCCCACGGGGAGCCGGGGCAGGGCCGGATGGTCCGGTCGGTGCAGTGGCGTACCGGCATCGCGGCACGCCAGATCGGCGAACTGGACAAGGCGCGCACCACGCTGGCGTCGGTCGTCGACCAGTACCGGGAGGCGCAGCAGGACGCCGGCGCGGGCATGGCCCTGATCTCGCTCGGCATCACCCTGCACCACCAGGGTCAGTTGCCGGAGGCCGCGGCCCGTATCCGGGAGGCGCTGGAGCTGCAGGAGCCGGACAAGCTCGCGGGCGACCGGGCGTGGGGCCTGCACGCCCTGGCCGCGGTCGAACGCGACCGGGCGCGGCTCGCCGAGGCGATGGCGCTGCTGGAGCAGTCGCTCGCCCTGCACCGGGAGAGCGAGAGCGTCCACGGCGAGGCCTGGGCGCACTTCCAGCTCGGGCAGGTCCACCTGCGGCTCGGCGCGGTGCCGCGGGCCGAGGAGGAGCTGCGGCTCGCCCTCGACCTGTACGGGCGCACCCGCGACGACCGCGGCCGGGCCTGGGCCCTGACCCAGCTGGGCCGGGCGCGTGTCGTCGACGGGGATCCCGGGCCGGCGGTCGGACAACTGCGCGAAGCGCTGGCCCGGCACCGCGAAGCCGAGGACGCGCGCGGCGAGGCGTGGACGCTGTACTACCTCGGGCACGCGCTGGAGGAGGCCGGCGACCCCGACCAGGCGGTACGGGAACTGGAACGGGCCCGGACCATGTTCTCGCGGATGCGGGACGTGTACGGGCTCGCCTACGCCCGGCACCACTCCGGCCGTGTCACCCGTGACCAGCGGGCCGCGCAGACCGGGAACCTGAAGAACTCCGGCTTCGCCCGGCAGCTGCTCGTCGACGCCCGGGCCGACTTCCGGCGGATAGGGCTCGCCCACGGCGAGGCGTGGACCTGCGTCGAGCTGGCCGTGGTCGACGCCGGCAACGAGCGGGTGGCGCAGGCACTCGGCCTGTGCGAGGAGGCCGCCAGGCTCTTCATCTCGTACGGGGACCGGCGCGGGGAGGACTGGGCGCGGTTCCTGCGGTGCACGCTGCTGCCGTACGCGGTGCCCGGCGCGGGTGTCGCGGAGGCGCGGGCCGAGCTGACCCGCCTGGCGGGCTCGCCCCACCTGATGCGGGAGGCCCGCCTGGCCGACTGCCTGGACACCTACACGGTGGTTCTGGGGCGGGGTGTGGACCCGGCGGAGGGCTGGCAGGCCTGGCGCCTGGCCCTGACCCCGACCCTCCTCTCCCGGGAGCTCATGGGCGTCCCCCTGCCCGACTCCCCCTGACCCCGGCCGACCACCGGTACGCCCCGGCCGACCACCGGTACGCCCCGACGCCCGCCGGGTCGTGCCGGCCGCCCGCCGGGTCGTGCCGCTGCGCGGGAATTCCAGCGGGGCGGAGCCCACGGAAATCGACTCCGCGCAGCGGCACACGCCGGCCCCGGCCCCTCAGGGCCCGAGCCATGGCACGCCGGAGCCCCGCCCGGCGGTGGCACACCGTCGGGCGGGGTCGCCAGGGCCAGGACGGGCCGGGCCCGCTTCGGCTAGGCCGAGGGGGTCGGCTTCGGGCCGGTGCCCGGCTCCGGGGCTTCCTCGAAGTCGACCCGGCCCATGTGCCGGTTCATCGACTTCATCAGCCCCCACACCCCGAGGGCAAGGGCGGCGAAGACGAGGAAGCCCAGGATCCCGGGCGTCACCTTGTTCTTGTCGAAGGTGTCGCCCGCCAGCGGAACGAGCTGGATCAGTGCTGCCTGTGTAGCGCTCATGGCTACACATTCTCCCGGATGCCGGCGAAGAGGTCGGACTCGGGGAGGGAGGTGTCGACGAGCGACTTGGCGAGCTCGTACTCCTCGGTGGGCCAGACCTCCTTCTGGATCTCCATGGGAACGCGGAACCAGCCGCCGTCGGGGTCGATCTGCGTGGCGTGGGCGATGAGCGCCTTGTCGCGGATCTCGAAGAAGTCGGCGCAGGGGACGTGCGTGGTCAGCGTCCGCTCCTTGCGCTCGAACTCCTTCCACCGCTCCAGCCACTCCCCGTAGGGGGATTCCATCCCGCGGGAGAGGAGCGCCTCGTGGAGGGCGATGGTGCGCGGCTTGTTGAAGCCCTGGTTGTAGTAGAGCTTCTGGGGCTGGTGGACGGGCCCGAATTCGGCTTCGGGGTACTTCTCGGCGTCGTTCGCCCCGTCGAAGGCCACCATCGTGATCTTGTGGGTCATGATGTGGTCGGGGTGCGGGTAGCCTCCGTTCTCGTCGTACGTGGTGATGACCTGCGGCCGGAAGGCGCGGATCTTCTTCACCAGGCGGCCGGCCGCCTCGTCGACGTCCTCCAAGGCGAAGCAGCCTTCGGGGAGCGGGGGCAGCGGGTCGCCCTCGGGCAGGCCGGAGTCGACGAAGCCGAGCCATTCCTGGTCGACGCCGAGGATCTGGCGGGCTTCCTCCATCTCCTTGGCGCGGACTTCGTGGATGTTCTCCTCGATGTACTTGTCACCCTGGAGCTTGGGGTTGAGGATCGAGCCTCGCTCACCGCCCGTGCAGGTGACCACCAGCACGGGCACCCCCTCGGACACGTACTTGGCCATGGTGGCCGCGCCCTTGCTCGACTCGTCGTCGGGGTGGGCGTGGACGGCCATCAATCGCAGCTGCTCGGTCAAGACAGGATCCTCTGTGATTCGTCAGGCGGACGGCTCCTATAGTGACCGAATCGGGGGGCGGAAAAATTCCGGGGTCGAGCCCGGAATCAAGCGGAACCCGACACTCTCGGAAGGAACGATCATGAGCACGGTGCGCGAGGGTCTGCCCGAGGGCCGTTACGGCCGGTCGGCCGACGAGCGCGCGGACCGCACGCTGAAGATCGTCGGCTCGGTACTCGGTGTCGGCCTGCTGGCCGTCGTCGGCTGGATCGGCTGGGGCTACGTGGCCGGCAAGGACGTCAGCGCCGAGGTGATCAAGTTCCAGGTGGTGTCGGACTCCGAGGTGAAGGTGCACCTGGAGGTGCGCAAGGAGGCCTCGGTGACCGGGGTGTGCACCCTGATCTCGCAGGACACCGGGCACGGCGAGGTGGGCCGCGCGGACTTCGCCTTCGGGCAGAAGGAGTCGCGCGTCGACGAGGTCGTCACGGTGAAGACCACCGGCCGCGCCACCACGGTCGAACTGGTCGGCTGCCAGGCGGCGGGGTCCGCGGGCTGACCTTCGGCCCCGGCGGGCACGGGGGTACGCGGGCACGCGGGCACGCGAGCACACGGGCACGCCGGAGGGAGCGCCGGTGGCGCGCCAGGGCGAGGGCCGGGCGGCACTTGGGTCCCGTTGCTGCTCAGGGGCCCGATGACACACTTCATACCCACGGCGTCCTCCCCCTTTTCTTCCCGAATTGTTAGGCTCGTGGTTTCGCCCGCCACCGGCGGACAAGTAGTCCCCTGTACCGACGAGGAGCACCCGTGACCCAGACGAGCGAGAGCGTCACCTGGCTGACCCAGGCGGCGTACGACCAGCTGAAGGCCGAGCTGGACTACCTCTCTGGTCCCGCACGCACGGAGATCGCCATCAAGATCGCGGCTGCCCGTGAAGAGGGCGACCTGCGCGAGAACGGCGGTTACCACGCGGCCAAGGAGGAGCAGGGCAAGCAGGAGCTCCGGGTCCGGCAGCTGACGCAGCTGCTGGAGAACGCCAAGGTCGGCACGCCCCCGTCGGCCGAGGGCGAGGTTGCGCCGGGCACCGTCGTCACGATCGCCTTCGACGGCGACGAGGACGACACGATGTCCTTCCTGCTCGCCTCCCGCGAATACGCCTCGGACGACTTCGAGACCTACTCCCCGCAGTCCCCGCTGGGTGCGGGCGTGATGGGCAAGAAGATCGGCGAGGACGCCGAGTACGAGCTGCCGAACGGCAAGACGGCCTCGGTCCGGATCCTCGACGTCAAGCCGTTCACCGGCTGACCACCCCGGAAGACGCCGCACGACACGGCGGGGCCCCCTCCGGACCGATCGGTACGGTCCGGAGGGGGCTCCGCCGTTTCTCCGGCCGGCCGGTCGGGGTGCCGCAGGACGTCGCTCCCTGCGGCGAGGGCCCGGCCGGAGCGGCCGGCCGCTAGCCGATCACCGTGTATCCGGCGGCGTGCAGCGAGCGTGCGACCTCCGTGCAGTGCTCCCGGCCCTTCGTCTCCAGGTGCAGCTCGACCTCCACCTCCGTCAGCCCAAGCCGCGGGTCGGTCCGTACGTGGCTCACGTCGAGCACGTTCGCGTCGACCACCGACAGCACCGCCAGCAGCCCGGCCAGCGCCCCCGGCCGGTCCGCCACCCGCAGCCGCAGCGAGAGGTAGCGGCCCGCCGCCGCCATGCCGTGCCGCAGGATCCGCTGGAGCAGCAGGGGGTCGATGTTCCCGCCGGACAGGACCGCCACCACGGGGCCCGACCCGTACAGTTCGGGCTCGCTCAGCAGCGCGGCCACGGGGGCGCAGCCCGCCGGCTCGACGACCAGCTTGGCCCGCTCCAGGCACAGCAGCAGGGCGCTGGAGAGCTCGTCCTCCGACACCGTGCGGACGTCGTCGAGCAGTTCGCCGATGATCCGGAAGGGGACGTCGCCGGGGCGGCCGACCTTGATGCCGTCGGCCATGGTGCTCGGATTGTCGATCGAGACGGGGTGGCCCGCCCGGAGCGAGACCGGGTACGCGGCCGCCCCCGCCGCCTGCACGCCGATCACCTGCACGTCCGGCCGCAGCGCCTTCACCGCGACGGCGATGCCCGCGGCGAGGCCCCCGCCGCCGATCCCGACGAGGATCGTGCGCACCTCCGGGCACTGCTCCAGGATCTCCAGGCCCACGGTGCCCTGCCCGGCGACGATGTCGCGGTGGTCGAAGGGGTGGATGAAGACCGCCCCGGTGCGGTCCGCGTATTCCTCGGCCGCGGCGAGGGTCTCGTCGACGACCTGGCCCTCCATCCGCACCTCGGCCCCGTACTCCCGGGTCGCCGCGACCTTCGGCAGCGGCGCCCCGGCCGGCATGAACACGGTCGCGTGGACGCCGAGCAGCGCGGACGCGAGGGCCACGCCCTGCGCGTGGTTGCCGGCGCTCGCGGCGACGACGCCCGCCGCCCGCTGCTCGGGCCGCAGGCCCGCGATGCGCACGTACGCCCCGCGCAGCTTGAAGGAGCCGGTGCGCTGGAGGTTCTCGCACTTGAAGTGGACCGGGGAGCCCGTGAGGGAGGAGAGGTACCGGCTGCCTTCCATCGGGGTGATCCGGGCGACGCCCGAGAGCATCTTCTGGGCCCCGAGGACGTCGTCGAGGATGACGGGCGGGACGGGCTGCAGCACGCGGTAGTTCATGCCGCCAGTCTCGCAGCCCCCACCTGTCACGGGCGTGTTCCGGCGGACCGGGCGGACCACGCGGAAGGGACGAAATCCGGCCATGCGGGACGGGTGCGGGAGTTCGGTCCGTGCCGTGGTCCGCGCCGGTTCCGTACCGGGCTCGTACCAGTCGTACCAGTTCTCCCACGCGGCGTACGAGCCGCCGCATGGCCGCGTACTCTGTCCCCCATCCTGTCGGCCCCACGCGAAGAGAGCTCACGGCCATGCCTTCCAACCCGGCCAATTCCGACCTGCCCGCGGCGGCCGAAACACGCCCCGAAGCCGGTCTCCTGGACGCGCTCCAGCACCAGGTGGCCGTCTTCGCGCGCCGCGCCGAGCAGACCCGCCTGGGCGGGGTCGGACAGGCCCGCAACTCGATGGACCGCGCCGCGTACCTGCTGCTGAACCGGCTCGACCTGGAAGGCCCGATGGGCGTCAAGGCCCTCGCCTGCGGCATGGGCATCGACTCCTCCACCGTCACCCGGCAGGTCGCCCCGCTGGTCGACACCGGGCTGGTCAAACGCGCCTCCCACCCCGAGGACGGGCGGGCCGTGGTCCTGGCGCTGTCCCCGCGCGGGCTGGCACGGCTGGAGGAGGTCCGGGTGTCGCGGCGCGAGCTGATGGCCCGGGTCACCGACGGCTGGAGCGAGGAGGAGCGGGAGGCGTTCACCGGACTGCTGACCCGCTTCAACGGCTCGCTGTCGGAACTGATGGGCACCGTGACGGAGGCCGGCCCGGCCTCCTGAGGCGGCGCTCCGCGGGCGGCCCGGACCGGGCGTGTCCGACCCCTTGACCGGGGCCGTCCCCCTGCCCGCACCATAGGCCGTGTGGACCACCGAGCGGGGCCCTACGCCGAGTTCGAGGCCTTCGTCGCGGGCGCGGCGGGGCGGCTCCTGCATGTCGCGGTCCTGCTGACGGCCGAGGCGGGCGGCATGTCGGGCGCCGCTTCGGGGGCCGTGTCCGGCGCCGACTGCCCGGCCGCCCGCCGGCTGCTCGCCGACGCGCTGGCCCGTACGTACGCCGGCTGGGAGCGGCTGCGCGGCGACGACCCCTACGACCACACCCGCCGGGAGCTGTGCGCCGCCTTCGCCTGCACCGGGCGCCGCCACCACGGCGGCCGGGGCCTCCTCGCCCCGCTCCCCCCGCTGGAACGGCTCGTGCTCGTGCTGTGCGTGTACGAGGGCGTGGCGCACGAGGTCGCGGCCGCGCAGCTCGGGCTGCCGGTCGAGCGGGTGCGGGTGTTGTCCGGGCGGGCCGTGGCCGCGCTGCGTGCCCGGCGGCAGGAGGCCGCATGAGCATCCCGGACCGAAAGGAAGCCCAGGTCAGGCGGCTGATGGAGGGCCCGTACCCGGTGGTTCCGGCCGGGCTGGCGGCCGCCGCCGCGGCCCGCGGGGACCGGCTGCTGCGTCGCCGCCGCATCGTGCGCCGGGCCGGGTGGGCGCTGCTGCTCGCGGCGGCGGTGGCCTTCGCGGTGTGGGCCTCGCTGACCCAGCCGTGGCAGGTCCCGCCGAGCGATGTCTCCCCGCCCCTGGAGGGCTGGTAGCCACCGCCCGGCGGCGAAGGTGGCGGCGGAGCCGCCTGCCGGCGCGGGGCGTGCAGCGGCGAACCGGGGTCCGCTGCCGCCGGTTGCCCCTCGGCTCCGTCAGCCCAGGGCCCGGGTCAGGTCCGCGAGCAGGTCGTCAGCGTTCTCGATGCCGACGGAGAGGCGCACCAGGTCACCGGGGACCTCCAGGGCCGAACCGGCCACCGAGGCGTGGGTCATGCGGCCCGGGTGCTCGATGAGGGACTCGACGCCGCCGAGGGACTCGCCCAGGGTGAACAGCTCGGCCCGGTTGCAGACCTCGACCGCCGCCTCCTCGCCGCCGAGGACGCGGAAGGAGATCATGCCGCCGAAGTTGCGCATCTGCTTGGCGGCGATCTCGTGGCCCGGGTGGTCGGCCAGGCCCGGGTAGAGGACTTTGTGCACCTTGGGGTGGCGGGTCAGCATCTCGGCGATCTTCGCCGCGTTCTCCGCGTGCCGGTCCATGCGCACGGCGAGGGTCTTGATGCCGCGCAGCACGATCCAGGAGTCGAAGGGGCCGGCCACGGCGCCCATCGCGTTCTGGTGGTAGGCCAGTTCCTCGCCCAGGGCCGCGTCGGCGGTGACCAGGGCGCCGCCGACGACGTCGGAATGGCCGCCCATGTACTTGGTCAGCGAGTGCACGACGACGTCCGCGCCGAGCGCGAGCGGCTGCTGGAGGTAGGGGGAGGCGAAGGTGTTGTCCACGACCAGCTTGGCGCCGGCCGAGCGCGCGATCTCGGCGACCACGGCGATGTCGGTGATGCCGAGCAGCGGGTTGGAGGGGGTCTCCACCCAGATGGCCTTCGTCTTCGGGGTGAGGGCGGCGCGCACGGACTCCGGGTCGGAGGTGTCGGCCACCGACCACTCCACGCCCCAGCGGGAGACGACCTTCGCGAAGAGGCGGAACGTGCCGCCGTAGGCGTCGTTCGGGATGACCACGTGGTCGCCCGGGACGAGCAGCGTGCGCAGCAGGCAGTCCTCGGCCGCGAGTCCGGAGGCGAAGGCCAGGCCGCGCGTGCCGCCCTCCAGCGCCGCGAGGTTCTCCTCCAGCGCGGTGCGGGTCGGGTTGGCGCTGCGGCTGTACTCGTAGCCGCCGCGCAGGCCGCCGACGCCGTCCTGCTTGTAGGTGGAGACCTGGTAGATCGGGGGCACGACCGCGCCGGTCAGCGGGTCCGCCGTGTTGCCCGCGTGGATCGCGCGGGTTTCGAAGCTCTGGTGCTCGTGGCTGTCGTCGCTCATGGGCAGAGCCTAAGGCCCGTACGGCCGTGCGCCACCCCCGGCCGCTGCCGGGGGGCCGGTCCTGCAACACGGCGTTCGCATTCGCCTCGGCACGGGTCGGTCTGGTTCGCTTGAGGCCATGGAGATTCTGTGGTTCCTGATCGCCGTCGGCCTGCTCGTGGCCGCCCTCGCTCCGCTCATACGGCGCAGGCGGGACGGCCGCCTGCGCCTGGTCCCGCCCGGCAGCCCCGACGCCGCCGACCCCGCCGACTACGGCTTCGCCCTGCAGGAAGAGCTCGACGTCCGGATCCCCGGGCCCGACCGGGACCTGATGGACGCGCTCGCCGTCGTGCAGCAGAGCGGGCAGTGGCAGGCGGCCTCCCAGCTGTTGGCCGGCACCCCCAAGGACGGGGAGCTGCGCTGGCAGCGGGTCCAGGCCTTCGCCGGGGCCGCGGCACTGGAGCTCGCGGCGCAGCCCGGGGCGGGCGCTTCCTGGCTGAAGGCGTGGCGGTTGCAGGCGGAGAAGGACGCGGGCGGGGCTCAGGTGCACGCGGAGCTGCTGGTGCAGCAGGCGTGGCGGCACTCGGGGGGCGTGGGCTCCGAGGACCACCGGATCATCCTGGAGGAGGCCCGGGAGGCCTGCCGCAAGGCGGTGCTGCTGGCCCCGGGCGACCCGGTCCCCTACATCACGGAGCTGGCGGTCGCGCGGGCGCTCGGCTACTCGGAGGCGGAGTTCGACGGGCTGTGGGCGAAGGTCATCGACGTGGCCCCGAACCACATGGGCGCCCACCTGGCCGCCCTGCACTACTGGTGCGAGAAGTGGCACGGCTCGCGGGAGAAGGCCGACTCCTTCGCCCACGCGGCGGCGGCCCGCGCCCCGCACGGCTCGCTGCTGGCGGCCCTGCCGCTGTTCGCGGTGTACGAGCACAAGCCGGACCTGGTGCTGGGCGCCTTCTGGCAGAGCGCGGTGGTGACCCGGGCGGTCGAGGGCGCGCTGTACGCGGTGCACCAGGCGCGGCCCGACGACCCGATGCTGGCGCACGTACGGCACCTGCTGCTGTCGTTCCTGGTGCCGATGGAGCGGTGGGCGGAGGCCATGGAGCAGGTGCGGCACGTGGACGGCTGCGTCGGCGCCCTGCCCTGGTCGGCGGCGCAGGACCCGGCGGCCGAGTACGCGGTGTACCGCGCCCTGGCGGTGGCCGGCTACGAGGCCAACGGCGGTTCCCCGGCCACCCTGCCGCACTGACGCACCGCCTTCGGGCCATGAGGTTGCCGTAAGCGATACGTGGTCGCGGGGCCGCGTGATCCCCCGTGGCCGACGGGTCCGGCCGACGGGTCCGGGCGCCGGGGCCGGCCGACGGGTCCGGGCGACCGCTCCAGCCGAAGCGGCGGTACCTGTACGCACGCGGCCGGGCGGTCCGCGTGACGACGGACGCGCAGCACCAGGCGGTGCCGGACGCGCGGGCGGTGGCCGGCCGACGACGGGCGGGTCCGGACCCTTCCCGCCCGAGCCCTCCGGCCCGGGCCGCGGGCGGGGAATCCGGGCCCGCCCCCGTCCGTTGAGGGAGGTACCAAGGAGGGAAGTCCATGTTCTCGTACCGCCGCACGCCCGAGCTCCCCACCGCCGAGCAGGCCCTCAAGGGCCGCCCGGAGCCCCTGTTCGCCCTGCCGCCGCAGCACACCGTCCTCGGCACCCCCCTCGCCGGCCCCTACCCGGAGCACCTGGAGGTCGCGGACTTCGGGCTGGGCTGCTTCTGGGGCGCCGAGCGGAAGTTCTGGCAGACCCCCGGGGTGTGGACCACCCTCGTCGGCTACCAGGGCGGCCACACGCAGAACCCCACGTACGAGGAGGTCTGCTCGGGCCTCACCGGCCACGCCGAGGTCGTCCGCGTGGTCTTCGACCCGTCGACCGTCTCCTACGCCACCCTGCTGAAGCTGTTCTGGGAGTCCCACGACCCCACCCAGGGCTTCCGCCAGGGCAATGACGTCGGCACCCAGTACCGCTCCGCCGTGTACACCCACTCCCCCGCCCGGCAGGCCGAGGCCGAAGCCTCCCGCGATGCCTACCAGCAGGTCCTGAACGCCGCCGGCTACGGCCCGATCACCACGGCGATCCTCCCGGCCGAGGACCGCCCTTTCTGGCCTGCAGAGGCCGCCCACCAGCAGTACCTGGACAAGAACCCGGCGGGCTACTGCGGCATAGGCGGCACGGGCGTCTCCTGCCCCATCGGCGTGGCCAAGACGCCCGCGGAGTGAGCAGCGCCCTGCTCCCCGACCCGGCGCACGAGCGGCTGACCCGGCTCTGGCAGGCCCAGAGGCCTGCCGGGCCGGTGCTGCCGTGGGATCTGAAGACGGTGTACGGAAACCGCTGGGTCCGCTTCCACAGCCTGCCGGAGTCGAAGCGCTACGCGGACGACGAGGCCGAGTACGCGGTCCTCCTCGACCGGTACAACACGGTCCTCGACGAGCTCTTCGCGGACGGCGAGGTCTGCGTGGTGACCATCGACTGGACGGACCCGGCCGAAACGGCCGATCCTCCGGAGTGGACGGTGCTGCGCAGGGCCCTCCACCCGGCGGGCACCCTGTGGACCGTCCTGGACGAGCCGTCCGACCCGGGTCCGGACCAGCTGTGGTACTTCTACGCCGACCGGCGGCCCTGGGTACGCGGCTGCCTCGACCCGCTGCTCCGCGCGGCCGCCGACGCGGCCGTGTCGGGGGTCCTCGTGACGGACCCGGACCTCACCCGCATCCACCACGCGTACGACGGCGGCGCCGACGTCATCCTCCCCACCCCCGGGGAACGCGACCGCCTGCGCGACCGCCACTCCGCCTGGCTGTCAGCGCACCCCTCGGGATACTGACCACTGGGCCCTCCTGGCCGGTCGGACACCGTCCCACAGCTGCAGGGTCGCCCCGTCGACTTCTTGCGCAAACCGGCCGCCACAACGTCGGCAGCTCGGTACCGTGACGGTCTGTCGACCGGAGGGGGCTCGCGTGAAGCACCGGGATGCGGACTACATGGCTGCGCTGGAAACCATGACGGCAGTTCTCAGGGGCTGGGCCCGCGAGGGACGGACCGGCTCCTACAAGGCGTTGAGCGAGGCCGTGGCGCCGGAGCACCGCGTGCACTACCGCGGGAGGGTGATGTCGCTCCTGCTGGCAGACGTCTGTCGCCAGGACAGCACGGGAGCCGAGCCGATGCTCTCTGCACTGGTGGTCAATGCGTCCAGCCGCAGGCCCTCCGACCAGTTCTTCGAGCTGGCCGTCACCGAATTCCGCCGCAGGGAGGCGGACTGGACGTGGGAGCGAGAGCGCGACGCCGTGGTCGCCCGCTACCGCGACCCGATTGTGCCGTGAGCGTTGCCGAGCCGAGCTCAGGGCACACGCCGCCGTAGCTCCCGCATGCAAGGCCCCGACGCCGCCCTCCGTCTGGCGTGACGGCGAAATCGGTCGCGCGGCCCGGTCAGGGTCGGGAGACTGGGGCGGTGGACGACAGTGGGCAGCGGGACGGGGTTGCGGCCAATCGGGCCGTGTGGGACGAGCTGGCGCGGGTGCACGGGACGACGTCCGGGGACCGGTTCTACGACGTCGAGTCGTTCCTCGCCGGCCGGCAGACCCTGTGGGACCTGGAGCGGGAGCTCGCGGGGGACGTGCGCGGGCTGGACCTGCTGCACCTGCAGTGCCATTCCGGCATGAACACGCCGAGCTGGGCGCGGCTCGGGGCCCGGGTGACCGGGGTGGACTTCTCCCCGGTGGCCGTGGAGCGGGCCCGGGGGCTGGCGGCCCGCGCGGGACTCGCGGAGCGGGCCGAGTTCGTGGAGGCGGACACGCAGGCGCTGCCGGCCTCGCTCGGCAGCCGGTTCGACCTGGCCGTCGCCACGTACGGGGTGCTGTGCTGGATCGGTGACCTGGACGCCTGGATGCGGGGTGCGGCGGCCGCGCTGCGGCCCGGCGGCCGACTGGTCATGGTCGACCTGCACCCGCTGTACCAGGTCTTCGCCAGTTACGAGCCGCTCGTCGCCGACTGGCCGTACGGCGGCGGGCTGCCGCAGCGGGAGCCGGTGACGGGGACGTACGCGGATCCGGAGCTGCGCACGGAGCCGCGGGAGTCGGTGCAGTACCCGCACACGCTCGGGGAGATCGTGACGGCCGCGGCCGGCGCCGGACTGGCCGTGGAGCGGCTCGGCGAGCACACCGACGCCGAGTCCGACGGCCGGGGCATCCTGCCGCGGGGTCAGGACGGCAGGTACCGCTTCCCGTTCGGGCAGACGCACCTGCCCGCCCTGTACTCCCTCGTGGCGCGCCGCCCGGCCGCCGCTACAGGGTGAGCTGGAAGAGGGCCGTGCCGCGTTCGCGGCGGTAGCCGAGGGCCTCGTTGACGGCGCGCATCGGGGCGTTCTCGTCCGCGACGGTCGTGGCGACGGCGCGCAGGGCCGGGTGGCGGTCGGCCGCCTCGGCGAGCATGCGGAGCTTGACGGTGCGGCCGAGGCCGAGGCCGCGGTGTCCGGGGACGACGACCGTGTCGTACTGGAGGGCGCGCGGGCCGTCCGGGTCGGGCAGCACGAGCTCCGTGTACGCGGCCACCTCGCCCTCCGGGGTGACGGCGGCGACCGTGGTCAGTGCGCCCCCGCGGTCCAGGATCAGCTGCTGGGCGGCGTGCAGGCGGTCCGGGGTCCAGGCGGGGACCTGCACGTCGGCGTCGCCCGTCGGGGCGTCGTCCATCGCGCAGTGGGCCCGGGCCGCGGCGGCGGCCCACGCGTCGGGCACCGGGCCGGGCCAGCAGACGAGCTCGTAGCCGGGCGGGGCGGCGGCCTCCCGGACGGGCAGGGAGCGCTGTGCCTGCGGGACGTCCTGGACGTACCAGGCCATCGACAGGACGCTGGTGAAGCCCAGCGACTCCGCGAAGGCCTGGCCCGGGCCGCCGAGGTCGATCTGAGCGGTGACCGAGGTGCGGCCGCGGGCGAGGAGTTCCTCGCGGACCTGCTGCCACAGGGCCGTGCCGAGGCCCTGCCGGCGCGCCCGCGGACGGACCGTCAGCACGTCGAGGAACGCGGTGTGCCGGTTCTCCTCGTCGGTGAACAGCAGGAGCCCGGCAACGCCGTCCTCGGCCGCCCACAGGGCGGCGCGCCCGCGCGCGGGCGGCACCCGGAGCCGTCCGGCCACCTCCACCCGGGTGGGCGCCGACAGCTGCGGCAGGTCGGCGGCCAGGGCGTCGGCCAGGACCTTCCGCCAGGCCTCCGCCTCGGCGTCGGACGGCGGCGGGGTGAGGGCGCGGATCGCGGAGTCGCTCGTCATGTGCCGAACCCTAGTTCGGGGACGGGGCCGCCCGCCCGGGAGTTTGCGGCGGCGGTGCGGGCGTCGAGCGGCCACCGGGCTGCCGCCGGAAACGCCGGATGGCGGGGCACCCGCCGAGAGGTGCCCCGCCATCCGCGGGTACGGTCCGGCCCGCCGTGCGGCGGGACGGGGGTCAGGCGGCCGAGCCGGCCTTCCAGTCCGCCCAGCTCATGTTCCAGCCGTTCAGGCCGTTGTCCGGCTTGATGGTCTTGTCCGGGGAGTTGACCACCGTGACGACGTCGCCGATGAGCGAGTTGTCGTAGAACCAGGCGGCCGGCTGGTTCGGGTCGCCCGCGCCCTTGACGTCGTTCAGGCCGATACAGCCGTGGCTGGTGTTCGCGTTGCCGAAGATCGAGTCCGCGCCCCAGTAGTTGCCGTGGAGGAAGGTGCCGGAGTTCGACAGCCGCATCGCGTGCGGGACGTCCTTGATGTCGTACTCGCCCTTGCCGTCGGCGTCGGTGAAGCCGACGGTGGCGCCGTTCATCCGGGTCTCCTTGAACTTCTCGGAGATCACCATCTGGCCGTTGTACGTCGGGTTCGCCGGGGCGCCCGCCGAGATCGGGATGGTCTTGATGACCTGGCCGTCCCGGGTGACCGTCATCTTCTTCGACTTCGCGTCGACCGTGGAGACCTGGCTCCGGCCGATCTTGAAGGTGGCGGTGCGGTTCTGCACGCCCTGGATGCCGGGGGCGCCCTGCACGCCGTCCAGCGTCATCTTCATCGTGACGGTGGAGTTCGCCTTCCAGTAGTTCTCGGGGCGGAAGTCGAGCCGCTGATCGCTGAACCAGTGGCCGACGACCTCCTGGCCGCTGTCGGAGGTGACGTTGATCGCCGCCTGGACGGCCTTCCTGTCCTTGATCGGCTTGTTGAAGGTGATCGACACGGGCATGCCCACGCCGACGGTCTGACCGTCCTCCGGCACGAACGAGCCGATGAAGCTGTTCTCCGGGGAGACGGTGGTGAAGGAGGAGTTCTCGTGCGCCTCCTTGCCGCCCGCGTCCTTGGCGGTCGCCGACAGCGCGTACTTCGTGGAGCGCTTCAGCGGGGCGTCCGGCTTCCAGCTCTTGCCGTCGCCGGCTATCCTGCCGGCCACGGCCGCGCCCTCGGAGGTCTTCAGCTCGACGGCGGTGAGCGTGCCGTCGGCGACGCTGACGGCCGTGGTGTCGATGCCGACGTTGGTCGAGCCGTCCTTCGGCGCGATCGTTATCTTGGCCTTCGACGCGTCCTTGGCCGCCGCCGCGTCGACGTCGGACTGCGACTTGGCGGTGTCACCGCCGCCCTTCGCCTTGTCCTCGTCACCGCCGCCGCATGCCGTGAGCATCAGTACGCCCCCGAGCACGGCCGATACGGCCGCCACGGACCTTCTCCGCCGCTTGCTGTCCGTCCTCACACGCCACTCCATCGCTGCTGAACCCCCCGGGGGCATCCCCGGGCAGGGGGACAGACCCCCTGCCACTCACCAGGCAACGCGTTGACGGCTCGGATCGGTTCCACATTCCGTCAGGATGTGGGCTACCCCACGGTCAGGCGTTGTCGGTCTCTCTGTCGAAGCCTCCATCTTCCTCGTCCAGCTCGTACTCCAGTGACTCGGGGTCGTATTCGACGGGCTCGCTGCTCCAGGAGGCCTGTACGAGGTCCACCCCGGGGATGTCCACGACCAGGTCAGTGGGGTCGACGAGGTACGCGAGGGCCTCCGATTCGTCATCCCGGACCGCGGACTCGGCGTGGCTGCGTTCGTCGTCCGGCATGAACTCGTCGTCGGCGATGTGGTCGAGTGCGGCTCCGGTGAGGGCGTCGGCGTCCGGCACCTCCAGCACCAAATCCACGCGAAGCCGTACGTATCGTGATGTGTCAGAAGGGTTCATACGTCGGAGAGTAAGCCCGCGCACGCCCCGGCTTTCCCACGACCCGCCCCTTTCCGTAGCATCACCGCACACGGTCAATTCGCTGCTTCCGCAAGGGGGATCGCCCCGTGTCCGCACGCCCGCCCCTGCTCACCTCGCTGGGTGCGACCACTCTCCTCGCCGCCCTCTGGTTCGTTCCGTCCGCGAACGCGACCGCACCCGGGTCCGCGACCCCCGCTTCCGTCGCGCCCGCCTCCGGGAACGCCGGCGGTTCCGGCACCGTCACGATGACCGCCGCCGACACCGACGGCGCGGGCGCGACGGACACCGCGGAGGCCACAGGCGCCACAGGCGCCACGGACGTCGGCGGGACCGCGCCGGGCAGCCGGGCCGCCACCCTGGCGCTCGCGGACACCGGCGGGATCGACACCACCCCGTACCTGCTGGCCGGCACCCTCTTCCTGGGCGTCGGCGCGGGATTCGTCGCGTTCTCGGTACGCCGCACCCGCAGCCAGTAGGGGCCGCGGACCCGACAGCACAGCGGCCGGGGGCCGCCCGCCGGGATTCCTCCCGGGAGCGGCCCCCGGCCGTTTCCGTTCACCGCACTGCCGGACAAGCAGGCCGGGCTGCTCAGGCGAGCGGGCCCGTGACCCCCTCGACGGCCTCGACCAGCCCGCCCGAGCGCACGAACGCGTCGGCGGCGGCCAGGTCGGGCGCCAGGAAGCGGTCCGGCCCGGGGCCCTCGACACCGGCCGCCCGCGTGGCGGCGATGGCGGCGAGGCTGGCGGGGGCGGCGGTGAGCCCGTGGCGCAGCTCGATGGCGCGGGTGGCCGCGTACAGCTCGATGGCGATGACGCGGGTCAGGTTGTCGACGGCGGTGCGGAGCTTGCGCGCGGCCGACCAGCCCATCGAGACGTGGTCCTCCTGCATGGCCGAGGAGGGGATGGAGTCGGCGGAGGCCGGGGCGGCCAGCCGCTTCATCTCGCTGACCAGGGCGGCCTGCGTGTACTGGGCGATCATCAGGCCGGAGTCGACGCCGGCGTCGTCGGCCAGGAACGGCGGCAGGCCGTGCGAGCGGTTCTTGTCCAGGAGCCGGTCGGTGCGCCGCTCGGCGATGGAGGCGAGGTCGGCGGCGGCGATGGCGAGGAAGTCCAGGACGTACGCGACCGGCGCGCCGTGGAAGTTGCCGTTGGACTCCACGCGCCCGTCGGGCAGGACCACCGGGTTGTCGACGGCGGAGGCCAGCTCGCGGGAGGCGACCAGGGCTGCGTGCGCCATGGTGTCCCGGCCGGCGCCGGCGACCTGCGGAGCGCAGCGCACCGAGTACGCGTCCTGCACGCGCGGGGCGGACTCCTCCTGGAAGTGCCCGGTGAGTCCGGAGCCCTTCAGGACGGCGGCCATGTTGGCGGCGGAGTCGCCCTGGCCGGGGTGCGGGCGGATGGCGTGCAGCTCGGGGGCGAGGACCTTCTCGGTGCCGAGCAGGGCCTCCAGCGTCAGGGCGGCGGTGATGTCCGCGGAGGTGTAGAGCCTGCGGAGGTCGGCGAGGGCCATGATCAGCATGCCGAGCATGCCGTCGGTGCCGTTGAGGAGGGCGAGGCCCTCCTTCTCGCGCAGCTCGACGGGCTCGATGCCGGCCTCGGCGAGCAGCTCGCCGGCCGGGCGGACGGCCCCGTCGGGACCCTCGGCGTCGCCCTCGCCCATCAGGGCGAGCGCGCAGTGCGAGAGCGGGGCGAGGTCGCCGGAGCAGCCGAGGGAGCCGTACTCGTGGACGACGGGCGTGATGCCCGCGTTGAGCAGGTCGGCCATGGCCTGCGCGACGGAGGGGCGGACACCGGTGTGACCGGAGGCGACCGTCTTCAGGCGCAGGAACATCAGGGCGCGCACGACCTCCCGCTCGACACGCGGGCCCATGCCGGCGGCGTGCGAGCGGACGATGTTGCGCTGGAGCTGGGCGCGCAGCTCCGGGCTGATGTGACGGGAGGCCAGGGCGCCGAAGCCGGTGGAGACCCCGTAGACGGGCTCGGGCTTGGCGGCGAGGGAGTCGACGATCTCGCGAGAGCGGGCGAGCGCGTCCAGGGCCTCGGGGGACAGCTGGACCCGCGCGTTGCCGCGGGCGACGGCGATGACGTCCTCGGGGGTGGTCCCGGACGTCCCCACCACGACAGTGTGCATATCCATATTCAGCACCCTACGGACTGAATCGCTTCATGTCACTAGTGACGTTCACGAGGAACTCTCCCGCCACCCGGGGCGCGCACGCAGCGCCCGTACGGCGCCACGCCCTGCAACGCCGCAGCACCCGTGCGCCGTCACACCGGGCAACGCCGCAGCGCCCGTACGGCGCTACGCCCTGCAACGCCGCAGCACTCGTGCGCCGTCACGCCGGGCAACGCCGCAGCGCCCGTACGCCGTCACGCCCGGCCGCGGAAGCGGCGCCGCTCGCCCGGGGCCTCCTGCCGGGCCGTATCGGCCAGATGCACCACCGCGGTGTCCCGCCCGGCGACGACGGGGCCGGCGGAGCGGGCGGCCTTGGCCTTGTACTGGGCGGCGTCGGCCAGGCGGAACAACCGCCGGGAGGACTTCACGGGGCCGATCGGGTCCCCGGTCGAGGCGACCCCGCAGGCCACCCCCTCGCCCAGCTCCAGCCCGTCGGCGCGGCGGCACAGCTCCTCGGCCACCCGCACCACCTCGTCGGCCGAGGGACCCACGCTGACCAGGCAGAACTCATCCCCGCCGAGCCGGGCGGCGAGCGCGCCGGGCAGCATGGCGCCGCACAGGCTGAGCACGGACCCGAAGCGCTCCAGGAGCCGGTCGCCGGTGGCGTGGCCGAGGGTGTCGTTGACCCGTTTCAGCCCGTTGAGGTCGCACACCACCAGGCTCACGACGGCACCGCCGTGCCGGTGCTCCTCCAGGGCCGCGTCGAGCCGCGTGTCGACGACGCGGCGGTTGGCCAGCCCGGTCAGCGGGTCGGTGAAGGCCAGCCGCCGGGCCTCCTCCAGCCGGTCGCTCTGCGCGAGCCCGGCGGCGATCACGGCGGCGAGCACGGTCGCGAACTCGGCGTCGTCCTCGTCGAAGTCGGGCAGCCCGTCGTCCCGGGCCACGTACAGCTCACCCCACGCGCGGCCGCTCAGCACGACGGGCGCCACGACGCAGGTGCCGCGGCCGCGGCGGCGCAGGGTCTCGCCGCGGCGGCCGGGGCGGGCCGCGGCGGCACTCTCGACCCAGGCGTGCGGGCCCCCGCCGCCGACCCAGCGCTCGTGCAGGAACTCGGTGATCTCGGGGAAGTCGTGCACGGGGTACGACTCGTCCTCGGGGAACTCGGCCTCGTCCGCCCGGCGCCCGCCCTCGTTGACGAGCACCCTCAGCCGGCCCCGCTCGCGCTCCCAGGCGGAGATCGCGGCGAACGACCCGTCCATCGCCAGGCGCGCTCCCCGCGCGGCGGCCCGCATGCTGTCCCGCGGCGCCCCCGCGGCGGCCATGGCCTGCGCCAGGCCCACGACGGCTCCCAGCCGCGCGTCGAGTCCCATCACCCCAGATTAGGGAGTTTCACCCGATTTGCCAGGCCGCGCCGCCTGCCGGACCGGGCCCGGCGGGGGCGCCGTGCAGGAACCGTGCGGCTACTGGCCCGGCCAGTCGGGGCGGCGCTTCTCGTTGAACGCCGCCACGCCCTCCGCCCGGTCGCCGGAGAACGCCACCGTCCGCCAGGCCGCGTCCTCGATCTCCAGGCCCGCCGCCAGGTCCATCCCGTGACCCAGCCGCAGCGCCCGCTTGGCCGCCCGCAGACCGACCGGGGAGTTCGCCGCCATCCGGGCGGCCAGGGCGAGGGCCTCCTCGCGGTCCCGGCCGACGGGGACCACCGAGTCGACCAGGCCCAGCGACAGCGCCTCCGCGGCCTCCACCCTCCGGGCGGTGAAGATCAGCTCCGCCGCCCGGGCCGCGCCCACGCGCCGCGGCAGCAGCTGGGTACCGCCGCCGCCCGGGATCACGCCCACGGACACCTCGGGCAGGCCGACCACGGCCGTCTCGTCGGCCACGATCACATCGCAGGCCAGCGCCAGCTCGAAGCCGCCGCCCAGCGCGAACCCGTGCACCGCCGCGATCGTCGGCATCGGCAGATCCAGCACGCCTCCGTACGCGCCCCGCGTGGTGGGCCGCTGGCGCACCAGCTCCGCGTCGCTGAGCGAGTTGCGCTCCTTGAGGTCCGCGCCGACGCAGAACGCCCGCTCCGCCGTCGAGGTGAGCACGACCACCCGGGCCGACGGGTCCGCCGCCAGCCGCGCGCAGGCCGAGCCGATGGCCCGCGCCATCGCGGTGGACACCGCGTTCATCGCCTTCGGCCGGTCGAGGACCAGCTCCACGACCCCGTCGTCACCGTGCCGACGTACCGCTACGAACTCCGACTCCATCGCCGACTCCACCGACACAGGGCCCTCCCGGTTAACGAACGTTACCCGGGGATCTTAGGCTTCCGCCGCGTCAGCGACCAGGGCTCCACGACGCCCAGCCCGCGCACCGGCCGCTGCCACATCGGCTGCAGCGCGAAGCGGTAGGACCCGCCGCCCTCCTCGGCCTCGGCCTCCTTCTCGGAGAGCGGCGCCGCACCGGTGCGGCCCAGCTCCTCGGCCATCGCCCCGTCGACCAGCACCGCGTCCTTCGGGGCTATCGAGGTCAGCCGGCTGGCCAGGTTCACCGTGGTCCCGAAGACGTCGCCCATCCGGGTCGTGACCGTTCCGAAGGCGATGCCGACGCGCAGCTCCGGCATCTGCGGGTCGGACTCCATCGTCTCGATCAGCCGCAGCGCGATCTCCGCCGCCGTCGCCGCGTCGTCCGCCGCGTACAGCACCTCGTCGCCGAGCGTCTTGATCAGCCGGCCGCCGTGCGCGGCGACCAGGTCCGCGGCGTTCGTCTCGAAGGACTCGACCAGCTCGCCGAGCTGCTCCTCCTCCAGGCGCCGCGTCAGCCGGGTGAAGCCGACCAGGTCGGCGAAGCCCACCGCGAGGCGCCGGTCGACCATCTCCTCGTCGTCGGCCGCCTGCACGACCCGGCCGGTCGCCGCCGCCAGCTGGCGGCGCCACACATAGACGAGGAACTCCTCCAGCTCCGGCAGGAGCAGCTCGACCAGCGGGTACGTGACCTCCGTACGGGTCATGCCGGGCTCCGGCGGCTCGGTCAGCCCCTCCAGGAAGGAATCGATCTGCCATTCGGCCAGCCGGGCGGTGGTCTGTCCGGTGGAGCGTGCCACCTGCACCGCCATGGGCTCGCTGAGCAGTCCCGCCTCGACCAGGCCGGCGAGCCGGCGCAGCGCGAGGACGTCGGCCTCCGTCAGGGCCCTGGCCTGGCCGATGTCCGCGAAGCCCATGGCCCGCCAGAAGCGGGAGGCGAGTTCCATCGACACGCCGGCGCTGCGGGCCGCCTGGAAGGGGGTGTAGCGGCGCTCGGCGCCCAGGATCAGCTGCTCCAGCCGGATGGCGAGCGGGTCCGCCGTCGGCTGGGCGGTGTGGTCCACCTCGTGGTGGGGGGTGTGCTGGTCGCGCCCGATCGGCGTTCCCGGGCTTCCCGGGCCGCCCGGGTTGCCGGGTCCGCGGGCGGACGCGCCGGACGTAGAGTCGTCGACGGTCAAGGGCCGCCTCCTGTCCATTCCGTGCGCACTGCCCTGCCGAGCCGGGTGATCACCGGCAGGGACCGGGATCGCCTAAACCATACGGCAGGTGTGCCGTAGCTCACTCCCCACTCCCGTTACCTCCGGCGCCCGGCGGGGTCGCGGACCGGTCCGCGAGCCCGCCGGGCGTGCGCCCCGGGCCCGCCCCCGTCGGGGCCGGAGGGGGCCGGCGGACCGGCCCGGAACACGCCCGGACCGGCCGCGACCTGCCGTGACCCGCCCCTACCGCACCGACCTGAGGTGCACCACGTCCCCGGCGCCGACGGCCTCGTGCGCCCCGTCCTCCGTCCGCACGACGAGCCGCCCCTCCGCATCGACCGCTTCGGCCGTCCCGGTGAGCGACCGCCCGCCGGGCAGGTCCGCCCGCACGTGCCGGCCGAGGGTCGCGCACTGCGCCGCGTACGCCTCCTGCAGGCCGCTGGCCGCAGGATCGCCGGCGGCCGCGCGCCAGTTCCCGTACCACTCCTCCAGGGACCGCAGTACGGCCTTCAGCAGCGGCTCGCGGTCCGTGACGGCCGCCTTGGCCAGGCGCAGCGACCCGGCCTCCGGGACCGGCAGCTCGTCCTCGGTCAGCGACACGTTGAGGCCGATCCCGATCACGATCCCGTCCGCGACCCGCTCCGCGAGGATGCCGGCGGCCTTGCGTTCGGCTCCCTCCACCGTGACCAGCAGGTCGTTGGGCCATTTGAGTGCGGTGTCGACCCCGGCGGCCCGGGACAGCCCGGCCGCCGTGGCCACGCCGGCCAGCAGGGTCAGCCAGCCCCACCGCTCCTGCGGCACGGCCTCGCCCGGCTTGAGCAGGACGGAGAAGAACAGCCCGGACCGGGCGGGCGCGACCCAGCTGCGGTCGAGCCGCCCGCGCCCGGCGGTCTGCTCCTCGGCGACGAGCACGGCCCCCTCGGGCAGCTGCGCGGCGCGGGAGGCGAGATCGGTGTTGGTGGAGCCGGTGGTGGGAACCACTTCCACCGAGGACCACAGCCCCTGCCCGGTGACGAGGGCGCGCTGCAGGGCGGCGGCGTTCAGGGGCGGCCGGTCGAGGTTCGACCAACGACCCGCGGAGGCCCCGGAAGGGGTTCCTCCTGAAGCATCTGATGGCGTCATGCAACCCACAGTAGGTGTGTCAAACGCCGCACTGCCGAGCGCCATGCCCGCCGATACGCTACGCACCAGTAGCCAGCAGTAGTCATTCATTGACCAGGCAGTTGACACCACACAGGGAGCCGCGACCCCGATGTCACAACCGTCAGAGCCGATCGACATCCACACCACCGCGGGCAAGATCGCGGACCTGCAGCGCCGTATCGAGGAGGCCTCCCACGCCGGGTCCGCCCGGGCCGTGGAGAAGCAGCACGCCAAGGGCAAGCTGACGGCCCGCGAGCGGATCGCCCTGCTGCTGGACGAGGGCTCTTTCGTCGAGCTGGACGAGTTCGCCCGGCACCGCTCCACCGACTTCGGCATGGAGAAGAACCGCCCGTACGGCGACGGCGTCGTCACCGGCTACGGCACCGTCGACGGCCGCCCGGTGGCGGTGTTCTCCCAGGACTTCACCGTGCTCGGCGGCTCCCTGGGCGAGGTCTTCGGGCAGAAGATCATGAAGGTCATGGACTTCGCGCTGAAGACCGGCTGCCCGGTCGTCGGCATCAACGACTCCGGCGGCGCCCGCATCCAGGAGGGCGTCATGGCCCTCGGCATGTACGGCGAGATCTTCCGCCGCAACACCCACGCCTCCGGGGTGATCCCGCAGATCTCCCTGGTCGTCGGCCCCTGTGCCGGCGGCGCGGTCTACTCCCCCGCCATCACCGACTTCACCGTGATGGTCGACCAGACCTCGCACATGTTCATCACCGGTCCGGACGTCATCAAGACGGTCACCGGCGAGGACGTCGGCTTCGAGGAGCTCGGCGGCGCCCGCACCCACAACGCCACCTCGGGCGTGGCCCACCACATGGCCGGGGACGAGAAGGACGCCATCGAGTACGTCAAGTCCCTGCTGTCCTACCTGCCGTCGAACAACCTCTCGGAGCCGCCCGCCTTCCCCGAGGAGGCCGACACCGAGGTCACCGACGTCGACCGCGAGCTCGACGTGCTGATCCCGGACAGCGCGAACCAGCCGTACGACATGCACACGGTGATCGAGCACGTCCTCGACGACGGCGAGTTCCTGGAGACCCAGTCGCTGTTCGCCCCGAACATCCTCACCGGCTTCGGCCGGGTCGAGGGCCACCCGGTGGGCGTCGTCGCCAACCAGCCGATGCAGTTCGCCGGCTGCCTCGACATCAACGCCTCCGAGAAGGCCGCCCGGTTCGTGCGGACCTGCGACGCCTTCAACATCCCGGTGCTGACCTTCGTCGACGTCCCCGGCTTCCTGCCGGGCACCGACCAGGAGTACAACGGAATCATCCGGCGCGGCGCGAAGCTGATCTACGCCTACGCCGAGGCCACCGTCCCGCTGATCACCGTCATCACCCGCAAGGCCTTCGGCGGCGCCTACGACGTCATGGGCTCCAAGCACCTCGGCGCCGACCTCAACCTGGCCTGGCCGACCGCGCAGATCGCCGTGATGGGCGCGCAGGGCGCGGTCAACATCCTGCACCGCCGCACCATCGCCGAGGCCGAGGCCGCCGGCGAGGACGTGGAGGCCGTCCGCGCCCGGCTCATCACCGAATACGAGGACACGCTGCTCAACCCGTACACCGCCGCCGAGCGCGGCTACGTCGACGCGGTGACGATGCCGTCGCAGACCCGCGCGCACGTCGTCAAGGGCCTGCGCCAGCTGCGCACCAAGCGCGAGTCCCTGCCGCCGAAGAAGCACGGCAACATCCCCCTCTAGGTCCGGGAGGTCCAGTCCTGTGGTGATCAAGGTCGTCAAGGGGAATCCGACGCCGGAGGAGCTGGCCGCCGCCCTGGCGGTGGTCCAAGCGCGCGCGGCGGTGCTGGCGTCGGCACCGTCGGGCGCGCCGCGGGTGGCCGACGCCTGGGCGGCACCGGGCCGGCTGGCGGCGCGCACGCTGCCGCAGCCCGGCCCGCGCGCGTGGGCCCGTACGTACTGGCCCGGCCGGGGCTGAGGCCCCGGCCGGAAAATGGTGCGATCCGGTGGCGGCGCCTGAGTACCCGTACTCAGGCGCCGCACGGGCCTTCGGAAACAGAATCGGGGCATGCTCTGGTCCGACCCGAAGAACGAGCCGCCCGAGGAGATGCGCGAGACGCAGGCGATGCTCCGGCGGATGACCGTCGTGCTCGTCCTCGCCATGGTGGTCGTCGTGTATGTGCTGGGCGTGGGGTTCTAGACCGTTCTGGACCGGTTTCCGGACCGGGTTTCCGGACCGGGGCCCCGGGCCGGGTTTCCGGGCCGCCGCCTACGATGACGGGCATGACTGCTGCCCCGGCTCACGCCCTCGTCCTCGCGTCCGCCTCCCCCGCACGGCTCAACCTGCTGCGACAGGCCGGGCTCGCCCCGCACGTGCTCGTCAGCAACTTCGACGAGGACTCGGTGACCGCGGACACCCCGGCCGAGCTGGCCCTGGCCCTGGCCGAGGCCAAGGCGGCCGTCGTGGCCGGCCTGGAGGAAGCCGCGGGCGCCCTGGTCATCGGCTGCGACTCGGTGCTGGAGCTGGACGGCGAGGCGCTCGGCAAGCCGGCGGACGCCGCCGAGGCCACGGCACGCTGGAAGGCCATGCGCGGCCGGTCGGGCGTCCTGCGCACCGGGCACTGCGTGATCGACACGGCCTCGGCCCGCCGGGTGTCGGCGACGGCATCGACGACGGTGCACTTCGGCGAGCCGACGGACGCGGAGGTCGCGGCCTACGTGGCGAGCGGCGAGCCGCTGCACGTGGCGGGGGCGTTCACCCTGGACGGGCTGTCGTCGCCGTTCATCGAGGGCATCGACGGTGACCCGGGCAACGTCATTGGGCTGTCGATGCCGCTGCTGCGCTCCCTGCTGGGAGAACTGGGCGTGTCCATCACCGACTTGTGGGCCTGAACCCCCCGGCCGCCTCCTGAAGCCCGTCCACCCGGCCGTCCACCCGGCCGTCCCGGGCCGGGTGGAGCGTCAGGGCCAGCACGATCAGGCACAGGATCGCCATCGTCACCGCGAAGGCGCCCCAGCCCACCGCCGAGACGGCGAGGGCGCCGAGCAGCCCGTGCGCGACGGCGGCGGTGATCAGCACGACGCGGGCGAAGCGGCCGGGCGCGCGGTCCCGTACGGCGGCCACGGCGAGCAGCACCGCGCACAGCAGGAGGAAGCCCCCGAGGGCCGCCCCGAGCACATACGTGCCCACGGCCATGACCTCGGGGTCCGAGCCGGCGATGGACATCGACTGGTTGTGCGTGGTCCGCCCCAGCACGAAGTGGACGAGGGCGAGCAGCACCCCCTCGGCGGCGAGCGCGGCGGCCGCCAGCCCGGCCACGAGTCTGCGCAGCACGGCATCCACGACGCCCCACCCTCCAAGGCCCACGGGGCACAAGCCCGTTCGACGCCTGGAGGCTACTAACGGGTAAACGTACGGACAAGGGGTGCGCGCGCGTTCGTTACGCGAAAGGGTGCCCGAGCGGTGCCCGAGCGCCGGGCGGGCGGCGGCCGCGCAAAGAATCTGTGGGCCGTTCGTAGGGAATCCACAAAGAATCGCCGGGGGCCGCTGACCGGGTGGACAGAGACCGTGGCTATCTGACGGGGTTACTGTGCAGTCGGGGATCCCCTTGACCTGGGGCTCCACAAGGACTTTCCGCGCCAGAGGCAGCCTCGGATCACACTCCGTGTGGGCAAGGTCACCTCTGGGGAAGGGTCGAAAGGCCGTGTGGGCAGTCCCTAAACTCAGCTTGTTTCAAGGAGGGAGCCATCGTGCGCAAGGTGCTCATCGCCAACCGTGGCGAAATCGCTGTCCGCGTTGCTCGGGCCTGCCGGGATGCCGGGATCGCGAGCGTAGCCGTCTACGCCGACCCGGACCGGGACGCCCTGCACGTCCGCGCGGCCGACGAAGCTTTCGCGTTGGGCGGTGACACCCCGGCCGCCAGCTACCTGGACATCTCCAAGGTCCTGCAGGCCGCCGCCGATTCCGGCGCGGACGCCATCCACCCCGGATACGGCTTCCTCTCCGAGAACGCCGAATTCGCGCAGGCCGTCATGGACGCGGGCCTGACCTGGATCGGCCCGCCGCCGCAGGCCATCCGCGACCTCGGCGACAAGGTGGCCGCCCGGCACATCGCGCAGCGCGCCGGCGCCCCGCTCGTCGCCGGCACCCCCGACCCGGTGTCGGGCGCCGAAGAGGTCGTCGCGTTCGCCAAGGAGCACGGCCTGCCGATCGCCATCAAGGCCGCCTTCGGCGGCGGCGGCCGCGGCCTGAAGGTCGCCCGCACCCTCGACGAGGTGCCGGAGCTGTACGAGTCCGCCGTCCGCGAGGCCGTCGCCGCCTTCGGCCGCGGCGAGTGCTTCGTCGAGCGCTACCTCGACAAGCCGCGCCACGTCGAGACCCAGTGCCTGGCCGACAGCCACGGCAACGTGGTCGTCGTCTCCACCCGTGACTGCTCGCTGCAGCGCCGCCACCAGAAGCTCGTGGAGGAGGCCCCCGCACCGTTCCTCTCCAAGGAGCAGAACGCCGAGCTGTACGCCGCCTCGAAGGCCATCCTGAAGGAAGCCGGCTACGTCGGCGCCGGCACCGTCGAGTTCCTCGTCGGCCTCGACGGGACGATCTCCTTCCTGGAGGTCAACACCCGCCTCCAGGTCGAGCACCCGGTGACGGAAGAGGTCACCGGCATCGACCTGGTCCGCGAGATGTTCCGCATCGCCGACGGCGAGGAGCTCGGCTACGGCGACCCGGTGCTGCGCGGCCACTCCTTCGAGTTCCGCATCAACGGCGAGGACCCGGGCCGGGGCTTCCTGCCGGCCCCCGGCACGGTCACCAAGTTCAACGCGCCGTCCGGCCCCGGCGTCCGCCTCGACGCGGGCGTGGAGTCCGGCTCGGTCATCGGCCCGGCCTGGGACTCCCTGCTGGCCAAGCTGATCGTGACCGGCGCCACCCGCGAGCAGGCCCTGCAGCGTGCGGCCCGCGCTCTGGCCGAGTTCGAGGTCGAGGGCATGGCCACGGCCATCCCCTTCCACCGCGCGGTCGTCGTCGACCCGGCGTTCGCCCCGGCCGACGGCACCCCGTTCAAGGTCCACACCCGCTGGATCGAGACCGAGTTCGTCAACGAGATCCCGGCCTTCGCCGCCCCCGTCGCGGACGAGGCCGAGGAGGAGCCGGGCCGCGAGACGGTCATCGTCGAGGTCGGCGGCAAGCGCCTGGAGGTCTCCCTCCCGTCCTCCCTGGGCATGACCCTGGCCCGTACGGCCGCGGCGGGCGGCGCCAAGCCGAAGCGCCGCGTCGCGAAGAAGTCCGGCCCGGCCGCCTCGGGCGACACCCTCGCCTCGCCCATGCAGGGCACGATCGTCAAGGTCGCGGTCGAGGAGGGCCAGCAGGTCAACGAGGGCGACCTGATCGTCGTCCTGGAGGCGATGAAGATGGAGCAGCCGCTGAACGCGCACCGCTCCGGCACGATCGTCGGCCTGACGGCCGAGGTCGGCGCCTCCCTCACGTCGGGCGCCGCGATCTGCGAGATCAAGGACTGACGCCCCGCACCTCCGAACGCCGGCGAGCTGATTCCCAGCCGCCGGCGTTCGCCGTCGTACCGGGCCTCGATGACGACCTTGCCCACCGTCGCAGTCGGTGCGGTCGGCGGGAGGAGGAGACCGCCTGCCCCTGCCGGGAGGGCGCAAGGCCCATCTTCAGGCTCACCTCCACCGGTTCCACGGCAGCGCGATCATCCGTGCTCCGACGACCGGGTGCCGCTCGGGCGACATGGCCTCCCTGCCGCCCGCCTCACGGGCAGCCTCGCTGCTTCTGGCCTTTCGGATACGGAGGCCGGCTGCGGCTTCGTCGGTCATGAGGGTGCCGACGGCCCGGACGTTGCCGGGGAGGGAGGCGGCGGTCATGAGCCGGGCTGCGGCGGCAGGATGGGTCTCGGGCGGGATCACCAGCAGGTCGCAGCGGCCGACACTGTAGGAGAGCAGGATCATCTTGTCGGAATCCTGTTCCGTGAACCAGCCCACGTGCACGGTGTGTCCTGCGACGGGAACCTTGTGCGGTACGACGGGCCAGCAGGTGGGGTTCACCATGACGCGGGTGATGCGTCCGAAGCGGCCCTCCAGCGCGTCGACCAGTGGCGGAAGCTCGGCTGCGAGATCTCGGGATCGGGGCCACCAGGCCCCGTCCAACAGGCCGGCGAGGGCAGTCTTCGGCGTCAGGGCCAAACGGGCCGAGACCAGGGGAGTGGTGGCAGTCATGATCGCGAACTCATTCCCGGCCGCCTTGCGGCAGCCCGTGTTTTGATCGCCGGAAACGACGTCCGCGTGGGAGCGGGTGCGCGAGTTACTCCCGGTAATCCCAGTCTACTCCGCGCCGTGGTGGGACTGACGAGAAGTGGGATCAGTGGCTTCCCCGGGGGAACACGGCCCGGCCGACGCTCGCGGCCCTCACACCGCCCCTGCCCGTCCCGCTCGGCCCCTGCGTCATCCGCGCCACTCGACCAGGACGAGGGTGGCGTCGTCCGAGGTGACCTCGCCGCGTGCCCGCTTGAGCGTGTGGGAGAGGTCCCGTGCCACCGCGCGGACCCCTCGGTCCGTCTTCTCCAGTCGGTTCACCCAGTCGATCAGCTGATCCTCGCCGAACTGCTCCTGCCCGCTCTCGTGTTCCTCGATCAACCCGTCGGTGAAGCAGAGGATGCGGTCCCCCGGTTCGAGCGCCACTTCGCTGACCTGCGGCTGTGCTCCTCCGAAGCCGACGGGCAGGGTCGTGGGACTGTCCAGTCGGCGTACGACGCGGTGCCCGCGAATCAGCATGGGAGCAGGGTGGCCGGCATTGACCCACTGGAGGTGGCCCGTGCCGGTGTCCAGGCGCATCATCTGCGCGGTGACGAAGTGGTCGGGGGCGAACTGCTCGGCAACCGCCCGGTCCATGAAGAGATAGATCTCGGAGAGCTCGATGCTCATCCGGCGGGCGTGCCGATAGGCACCGATGGCGACGGTGGCCATCGTGGCCGCGTTCAGGCCGTGTCCCATGGCGTCGATCATGGCGAGGTGGAAGGTGTTCCCGTTCAGCGCGTAGTCGAAGCTGTCGCCCGCCACGTCGTAGGCGGGCTCCAGGACTCCGGCGATGGTGACGCGCGGCGTCACCATGACGAGTGGTGGCATGAGCGACCACTGGATCTCCGCGGCAACGCTCATCGACTTGCTGCGCCGGGTGCGGAAGAAGAGGTCGGTGTAGCCGTTCTTGGTCTGCATCATGTCGGCGATCAGACCCGCGATCCTGCGCAGGATACGGCGATCGTCCTCATCGACCCGGTCCAGGGTGACGGCCAGGACGCCGGCCTGGTCGCCACCGTCCCACATCGGCACATAGACCCTTACCCCGTCGCTCAGCACGCGCTCGACCGGCCGGAACGTGAGAAAACACCGGCCCGCCGCCGAGCGGTCTATGCGCAGCGGTTCACCACCCTCCAGCCCCTCGCCCACCAGAGGGACCAGCTTCTCCTGCCCGTAGTCCTGGAGGAGGATCTGCGGCTGCCGGCCTCCCAGCCGGGCCACCGCGCCGGCCAGGACCGGACCGACCCGATGGGGCGGCAGCTCCGGGGCGAGGTCCAGGAGCCCGCCCAACAGCTCCTCGCCGAAACTCTCGGAGCGATCCGGATCCCCGCGCTGTCCGGCTGCCATCCAAGTGCCTCCAAACGCGCGGCCTGCGCAACCCTGGTCCGGCACTGCCGTAGGACGGGGCTGGGCCCGCGCCCGGGCCGAACGGAACCCGACCCGAACCCGTACCTGGGGTCTCGTCTCAAGAATGCGCCTCGCCGACCCGGCAAGCGACACGGCTGCCGGGAACGCGCAGAGAACGATCGTCGTCCGGCCGACCGTGATCGATGCCTCGCCGGCGTTCGAGGCGCGGGGGTGCGGGCGGAGCTCGGTTTCGGGGAGGGGTCGGGTGAGGGAAAGGCTCCGCGCAGCGGCAGCAGGGCCGCCGAGGTGGGGCCGGACGTACGGCCGCGGCCCCGGCGGCGCGGAGCGGTGGCCGGCGGCAGCGGCGGTGCCGGGCTCAGTGGCGGTTCCGGGGTCATTGGCGCCCGGGCGGGGTCGGCGACGCCCGGCCAGGTGTCAGCGGCGGCGGAGGTCGGCTACGCGGCGGTCGCCCGGCGGCGGCTCCAGCAGGGCGGCGGCGGGCGCACTGCGCAGGCCGGGGGCCCCGCGGCGCTGCACCGGCAGCGGTGCGTCCCGCCGCGGCCGCCGCCCGGCCATGCCCCCTTCCAGCGGCCCCGCGGGCGCAACCGCCCCGGCCACGGTGATCTGCACCCCTTGGTCGGCGAGCGCCTGCAGCTCAGCGGCCGCCCGGTCATCGTGCGTCGGCGGCTCGTCCGTGACCAGACGGGTCATGACATCGGTCGGGACCGTCTGGAACATCGTGTCGGTGCCGAGCTTGGTGTGGTCCGCGAGCACCACCACCTCCGCCGCGGCCTGCACCAGCGCCCGGTCGACGCTCGCCGACAGCATGTTGGACGTGGACAGGCCCCGCTCCGCGGTGAGGCCGCTGCCCGACAGGAAGGCGCGGGAGACCCGCAGGCCCTGCAGCGACTGTTCGGCGCCGCTGCCGACGAGCGCGTAGTTGGACCCGCGCAGGGTGCCGCCGGTCATGACGACCTCGACCCGGTTGGCGTGGGCCAGCGCCTGGGCGACGAGCAGGGAGTTGGTGACGACGGTGAGGCCCGGCACCCGGGCGAGCCGACGGGCCAGCTCCTGGGTGGTGGTGCCCGCGCCGACGACGACGGCCTCGCCTTCCTCGACGAGGCCGGCGGCGACGTCGGCGATGGCGGTCTTCTCGGCCGTCGCGAGATGGGACTTTTGCGGGAACCCGGATTCCCGCGTGAAGCCTCCGGGCAGTACAGCACCGCCGTGCCGGCGGTCGAGGAGTCCTTCTGCCTCCAGTGCCCGCACGTCCCGGCGTACGGTCACTTCGGAGGTCTGGACCACGCGGGCGAGTTCACGGAGCGACACGGCTCCGTTCGCCCGCACCATTTCGAGGATCAACTGGCGACGTTCTGCAGCGAACACGAAACTGACAGTAACCCGGGCGACCGTCTGGTTTCAGCTCCTTGCGCCGGAATACCGAAGTTGTCCATAAGGCAGGGCACTTAGTGGTATACGCGGCCGGACGAGTGCGTGAACACACCGCCGCGCACCGGCGCCCTGCCCCAAGTCCCCTTGCGAAAAGGGGAGGTTGTGGCCCCGGGAGGCCCGGATCAGGCCTCGGTGCCGGTCTTGCGGGTGTGCAGCTGGCGCGCGACCTCGGCGATCGATCCCGACAGGGAGGGGTACACGGTGAACGCGTTTGCGATCTGCTCCACGGTCAGGTTGTTGTCGACGGCGATCGAGATCGGGTGGATCAGTTCGCTGGCGCGCGGCGAGACGACCACGCCGCCGACGACGATCCCGGTGCCGGGGCGGCAGAACAGCTTCACGAAGCCGTCGCGGATGCCCTGCATCTTGGCGCGGGCGTTGCGCAGCAGCGGGAGCTTGACGACGCGGGCGTCGATCCGGCCGGCGTCGACGTCGGCCTGGGTGTAGCCGACGGTGGCGATCTCGGGGTCGGTGAAGACGTTCGAGGAGACCGTCTTGAGGTTGAGCGGGGTGACCGCGTCGCCGAGGAAGTGGTACATGGCGATGCGGCCCTGCATGGCGGCGACGGAGGCGAGGGCGAAGATGCCGGTGACGTCGCCGGCCGCGTACACGCCGGGGGCGGTCGTACGGGAGACCTTGTCGGTCCAGATGTGGCCGGACTCCTTGAGCTTGACCCCGGACTCCTCCAGGTTCATGCCCTTGGTGTTGGGGATGGCGCCGACCGCCATGAGGCAGTGGGTGCCGGTGACGACGCGGCCGTCGGAGAGGGTGACCTCGACGCGGTCGCCGACGCGCTTGGCGGATTCGGCGCGGGCGCGCCCGATGACGTTCATGCCGCGGCGGCGGAAGACGTCTTCGAGGACGGCGGCGGCGTCGGGGTCCTCACCGGGGAGGACGCGGTCGCGGGAGGAGATCAGGGTGACGCGGGAGCCGAGGGCCTGGTACGCGCCGGCGAACTCGGCACCGGTGACGCCGGAGCCGACCACGATGAGCTCCTCGGGGAGCTCGTCCAGGTCGTAGACCTGGGTCCAGTTGAGGATGCGCTCGCCGTCGGGCATGGCGTCCGGGATCTCGCGCGGGGTGCCGCCGGTCGCGATCAGCACGCATTCGGCGGTCAGGACGGTCTCGGTGCCGTCGGCGGCGGTGACGATGACGTCGCGCGTGCCGTCGATGCCCTGGGGGCCGCCGAGCCGGCCGCGGCCGCGGATGACACGGGCGCCGGCCCGGGTCACGGAGGCGGTGATGTCGTGGGACTGGGCGAGCGCGAGGCGCTTGACGCGGCGGTTCACCTTGCCGAGGTCCACGCCGATGATGCGGGCGGCCTGCTCGAGGGGCGGGGTGTCGTCGGCGACGACGATGCCGAGCTCCTCGTACGAGGAGTCGAAGTTCGTCATGACCTCGGCCGTCGCGATGAGGGTCTTGGAGGGCACGCAGTCGGTGAGGACCGAGGCCCCGCCGAGGCCGTCGCAGTCGACGACGGTCACCTCCGCGCCGAGCTGGGCCCCCACGAGGGCCGCCTCATACCCGCCGGGTCCGCCGCCGATGATCACGATCCGGGTCACGAAAACTCCGCCTCACGTCTACCCGGCCGAGCGCCGCCCCGGCCGGGGCTTCCGGGGGGTCTCCCCGGGGGATGCATTCCGTGCTCCATTGTCCCGCACGCTTCAAGGTGCTTCTCCCCCGGTCCCGCCATCCGTGCGCCACGACCCCGCCCCCCGGGCCCCGCCCGAC
>NZ_JACBGN010000519.1 GCF_013401435.1 Streptomyces sp. BR123 | reverse complement strand
CCGGGGTGCAGGGCTGCGGGGCCGGGTCCGGTGCAGGCGGGGAGCCCGGTGCAGCCCGGCGCGGGCGGCGGCTGTACGCGGCCGCCACCGCGGGTGCGCGGGTCTTCCTCGCCACCCCGCAGCTGCGCGCCCTGCTGCTGCTCCACCTCGCCGTGGCCTCGGCCGGCGCGCTCGTCACCGTCAACACCGTCGTCCACGTCCGCGACCACCTGGGCCGCCCCACCGGGGACGTCGCCCTCGCCCTCGGCGCCTACGGGGCCGGCTCCATGGCCGTGGCCCTGCTCCTGCCCCGCGTCCTCGACCGGGCCCCCGACCGCACGGTCATGCTGCGCGGAGCCCTCGGCCTGACCGCCGTCTTCGCCGCCGCCGGAGCCCTGACCGCGGCCGGCTCCGGCGGCTGGCGCTGGCCCGCCCTGCTGGCCGCGTGGGCGGCGTTCGGGGCCGGAGGCTCCCTGGTGCTCACCCCCGCCGGCCGGCTCATCCGCCGTGCGGTCCCGGCCGAGCGGCGCACCGAGGCCTTCGCCGCCCAGTTCTCCCTCTCCCACGCCTGCTGGCTGCTGACCTACCCGCTGGCCGGCTGGGTCGGCGCCACCGCCGGTCTGACGGCCGCCACCGCCGTCCTCGGCGCGGTCGCCGCCGTCTCGGCCGCCGCCGCGGCCCGCCTGTGGTGCCCCGCCGCGACTGCGGACCGGCCGCGGGGCCACCGTCCGGCGGGCCCGGTCTTCCACAGGGCGGAGCGGGGTGTCGCCGGAGGTCGGTAGGCTGCCGGACATGACCCTTTCGGACGCGTCCCCCGAGACCCGCGATGCCCTGCAGGTGCTTCACCGCGTCTTCGGGTACGACTCCTTCCGCGGCGAGCAGAAGGAGATCATCGAGCACGTCGCCGGCGGCGGCGACGCCCTGGTGCTGATGCCCACCGGCGGCGGCAAGTCGCTCTGCTACCAGATCCCGGCCCTCGTCAGAGGCGGCACCGGCGTGGTGATCTCGCCGCTGATCGCGCTGATGCAGGACCAGGTGGACGCGCTGACCGCGCTCGGGGTGCGGGCCGGCTTCCTCAACTCCACGCAGGGCCTCGACGAGCGGCGCACCGTCGAGCAGCTCCTCCTCGCCGGCGAGCTGGACCTGCTGTACCTGGCCCCCGAGCGGCTGCGCACCGAGGGCACCCAACGGCTCCTCGACCGCGCCGAGATCTCCGTCTTCGCCATCGACGAGGCGCACTGCGTCGCCCAGTGGGGCCACGACTTCCGGCCCGACTACCTCGCGCTGTCGATGCTGCACGAACGCTGGCCCAAGGTGCCCCGGATCGCCCTGACGGCCACGGCCACCCCGGCCACGCACGCCGAGATCGCCGGCCGCCTCGGCCTGCAGGACGCCCGGCACTTCGTCGCCAGCTTCGACCGGCCGAACATCCAGTACCGGATCGCCGCCAAGAACAACCCCGTCAAGCAGCTGCTGGACCTGATCCGCACCGAGCACGAGGGGGACGCCGGCGTCGTCTACTGCCTCTCCCGGGCCTCCGTGGAGAAGACCGCCGCCTCCCTCGTGGAGCACGGCATCGACGCCGTCGCCTACCACGCGGGCATGGACGCGGCCACGCGCGCCGCGAACCAGGCCCGCTTCCTGCGCGAGGACGGCATCGTGGTCGTCGCCACCATCGCCTTCGGCATGGGCATCGACAAGCCCGACGTCCGCTTCGTCGCCCACCTCGACCTGCCGAAGTCCGTCGAGGGCTACTACCAGGAGACCGGCCGCGCCGGCCGCGACGGCGAACCGGCCACCGCCTGGCTGGCGTACGGCCTGCAGGACGTCGTCCAGCAGCGCAAACTGATCGACGGCTCCGAGGGCGACGACACCCACCGCCGCTCGCTGACCGCCCACCTCGACGCGATGCTCGCCCTGTGCGAGACCGTCGAATGTCGCCGCGTGCGGCTGCTGGCCTACTTCGGGCAGGAGTCCGGCCCCTGCGGCAACTGCGACACCTGCCTGACCCCGGCCGAGTCCTGGGACGGGACGGTCGCCGCACAGAAACTGCTGTCGACGGTGTGGCGACTGGCCCGGGAGCGGCGGCAGAAGTTCGGCGCCGGCCAGATCATCGACATCCTCCAGGGCAAGAAGACGGCCAAGGTCATCCAGTTCGACCACGACACGCTGTCGGTGTTCGGCGTCGGCGCCGACCTGGGCGCCGGCGAATGGCGCGGAATCGTACGGCAGCTGCTCGCGCAGGGCCTGCTGGCGGTGGAGGGCGACTACGGCACGCTGGTGCTGACGGACGCCAGCGGCGAGGTGCTGGGCGGCCGCCGGACCGTGCTCCTGCGCAAGGAGACCGCGCCCGCCGCCGGCCGGACCCGCAAGGAGTCCGGGGCACGCTCCGGGAAGCAGGGCGCGCGCGTCCCGGCCGACCTGTCGGCGGCCGCCGTACCGGTCTTCGAGGCCCTGCGGGCCTGGCGGGCGGCGACGGCGCGCGAGCAGGGCGTACCGGCGTACGTCGTCTTCCACGACGCGACCCTGCGCGAGATCGCGGCGCGGCTGCCCGCCACCGTCGAGGAGCTCGGCACCATCAGCGGCATCGGCGAGGCGAAGCTCACCAAGTACGCCGAGGGGATCCTCGACACCCTCGCCGGGGCCGGCACCGACCCGGCACCGCCACAGCCCGCACCGCCGACCGCCGCCCC
>NZ_JACBGN010000518.1 GCF_013401435.1 Streptomyces sp. BR123 | reverse complement strand
CACCGGCGGTAGCCCCACCCGGAACGGACGCACCGGCAGTGGCCCCACCACCGGAAGACCCGCCCACAGCACCCGCAGAGCCGGCGGCACCCGTGGCAGCCGCAGCAACTCCCGCACCGCCGGCGGCGACGGCACCGCCGGCCACCACGCCGCCCGCCTTGGCCGCGTACCCGGCGGCGAACCACCCGATGACCGCGACCGGCAGCAGCGCGGTCATGCCCGCGTTGAGGTCCTTCAGCTCCCCGGCGGCCAGCCGGCACTTCGCGCACTCCTCCAAGTGCTTGAGCAGCCCCCGCTCCGCCCGCATCCGCAGCCCGCCACGGGCATGGGCGCCCAGCCGGTCCGCGTGCCGCGCGCAGTCCCCGCCCGCACTCAGCGCCGAACTCACATGCGCCTGCAGGTACGCCTGCTTGAGCCCCTCCCGGGCCCGGCCGGCCAGCACCGCGGTGGCGTTGGCGCTCAGCCCGAACAGCGGGGCGATCGCGCTCGGCGGGGAGTCCTCGACCGCGGTGTGCCACAGCACGGCCTGCCACCGTTCGGGCAGGCTCCGGAAGGCCTGTACGGCCAGCGACTGCTCGGCCCGGTGCATCGCCCGGACGTCCGCGCCCGGTTCGAGCGCGCCGTCCCCGGACAGGCCGGACAGCCCGCTGCCGGACTCGGTGCCCGCGGCCGCCTGCTCCGCGAACAGGGCGAAGTCCTCGACGAGATGCTCCCGCTTGGCCGTCTTCGCCCACGCCGCGGCGACCCGCCGCACAGTGGTCAGCAGATAGGCCCGCACCGCCTGGTCCGGCCCTGCCCCGCCGCGTACCGCCTGCAGCGTCCGCGCGAACACCTCGGCAGTCAGGTCTTCGGCCGTGTGTTCGTCCCGGCAGCAGGTCCGCGCGTAGCGCCGTACGGAATCGGCGTGTCGGCGGAACAGCTCCGCGTACGCCCCGTCGTCCCCGGCGCGCACCAGGGCGATCAGATCGCCGTCGGACGGCGGCAGCTCGCTCCCTGCGGCACCCGGGCGGGCGTGTCGGCCGCGTGGCTCGCGCTGGGCCGGGACTCGCCGTGCGGGCCGACTCGCCGCCTCGACCTCGCCGCCGGTACCACCGATCGGTTCTTCCCGACCGTCAACGCTCATCGCGGAAGCTCCCGCACGCCAGACTCAACCGGTACACCGTTCAAGCCTGTCACACGGGGGGCGCGCGCCGGACCCCGCTCCACGCCTTCCGCGCATCCGGGCAGCCTCGGGCCGAGCGCCCAACACGACGCTCACCCGCACGGGCGAACCCGGCCCCGCCGATCCGCCCCGCCGGTCGGTCCGACCGAACAGGCCGCCCGGCCCTGCCGGCCCGCTCGCCCCACGAGACGCGCCCGGTCCCCGGGCCATCCGGCCCCGGGACCGGGCGCGCACCTGCACGTGCCTGATTGCCGATCAGGCCGAGCGGGAGCGCAGCCCCTCGAGCAGGATGTCCAGGAGGCGGGCCGAAGCCGCCGCCTGGTGCGCCGCATCGGGCAGGGCCGGCGCGGCCGTGGCGATGACCAGCAGCACATCGGCCACCGTGACGTCGGCCCGCAGTTCACCGGCCTCCCGGGCGCGGTCGACCAGCCGGCCGACCACTTCGAGCAGCGCGCCCGCGCCCGCGTCCGCCGACGGCTCGTCCTCCGCGGCAGTCCGCGCGCCCACGACCCGCAGCTCGGGAGCCCCGCCGCCCTCACCGGCCTGACGCTGGTGCGGGACCCGTACCTCCGGAGCCTCCTCGGCGTCCTCGGCGGAGCGGACCCGCAGCACCTGCGGCGGCAGCAGCCGCCCGGCGCCCGAAGCGACGGAGGTGCGCAGGAAGCGCGACAGCGCCTGCCACGGCTCCTCCTCCTGCCCCAGCGCGGTCTTGGCCTGCTCGGTCAGCCGGGCGGTCTCTTCCTCGGCTATTCGGCGGACCAGGACGTCCTTGCTGGGAAAGCGCCGGTACACCGTGCCGACACCGACACGCGCGCGCCGCGCCACGTCCTCCATCGGGGCCCCGTAGCCCAGTTCGCCGAATACCTCGCGGGCAGCACGCAGCACGTGCTCGAGGTTGCGCTGGGCGTCGACGCGCAGCGGCGTGGTGCGCCCCACCCCGGTCGCGGTGGTGCTCGCGCCGCCGGCCATCACCCGACCGCCGCTCTCGCTCGTGAGCGCGGTCGCAGAACCATGGAAATCGGACATGTTCATATGTATCCCCCGGTAATCGCTTGTCTCCCCCCGGAGACGTCCCCGCAGTGTGTCGAGGTTGGCCACGGTCAGTGGCCCCGGTCTCACTCCTCGACGAGATACGAACATAGTTGAGCCAGAGTCAATTCAGAAGAGGCAGCCCCCGACGGACCGCCGCCCGATCGGAGCATTCGCCCCCACTTTTCCGATCCCAGCCTCCGGAACCCCCCTCTCCGCACCCTCTGACCTGCGAAACTCCACCCCCTCCCGAGTCGTCCGAGTGCCCTGTCCCACCGCCCCCTCCGGTCACACAATGTGTCAGGCCTGTGGACAAACTCCCGGCCACGTTGCGTCATGGGATGGTGAAGGCAGCCAACTCCCGAGGCACGGCCCCCGGTACCACGCCCGCCAGCTCCGCCACGCCCGCCCCCTCCGGCAGCTCCGCCACGTCCGCCGCCGGCTCCGCCGCGTCCGGTTCTGCCCCTGGCGCGGTCCCCCGC
>NZ_JACBGN010000517.1 GCF_013401435.1 Streptomyces sp. BR123 | reverse complement strand
GCCCCCGCCCCGGTCGTGTCCGCCGTCGAGGTGGGCCTGTCCCAGACCGACGACGAGACCGGCCGGGCCGACATCACGATCAAGGCCTCCGGCACGGGCAAGGTGAAGGTCACCGTGCGGTGGTACACCGGCGACGACGGCGACCCGTTCTCCGAGCCCGACGGCACCACGGAGTACGACCACACCGTGGGCTCGGGGACGGTGGCGGCTCTGGCGGCGAACGCCCCGCTGACGCACACCTTCAAGGGCGGCGGCTGCGGCTGGGGCGTCCGGGTCACGACGTCCCCCGCCGCCGGAACGGGCCCCGCAACCGACAGCCTGCTCACGAGGAGGTGCCACCCCGCATGAGCGACGACGAGTACAGCGCAACGGTCCTCGGCAGCCACTGGATCAGCGGGCCGCCGCAGCCGCAGGACGCCGCCCCGGACCGGGTCGAGGGCTCGGTGCTGCGGTTCGGACCGGGGGTGACGGCGGCTGTGCCCGCCCCGTTCCCCGTGGTGGTACCGCCCCGGCGGCGCCGCCGCGAATGGCGCCGCTACACCCTCGCCGGAGCCGTGCTGCTCGCCGTACTGGCCTACCTCGCCTGGCAGCGGTTCGGGCCGGGACTGGAGGTGCGGGGCCTGGCCGTGGGAACCGCCGCCGGGGAGAACCCGGGCTGCGGCGCCACCGCCGACGTGGTGGCCGTCGTACGGACCAACGGGCGGCCGGGGACGGTCGCGTACCGGTGGATCCGCAGCGACGGAACCCACTCGGAACAGCTCACGGAACAGGTGCCCCGGGGCCGGGACGAGGCCCGGCTGCACCTGCTGTGGAGCTTCCGCGGCCAGGGCACCTACCCGGCCGCCGCCGAGATCCAGATCCTCTCCCCCACCCGGCGCACGGCAACGACCCGGTTCACGTACCACTGCGCCGGCTGAGGCGCGTTCGAGACGGGGGAGCCGGACCCTCACCGCATGCCGTACCGCACCGTGCGCATCGGGACGCCCTGGTGGACGGCGCCGACGCCAGGGCTGCCGGTCGCCCCTCGTCGTCCCGTTGTCGCCGGGGCGAGGCCAGGCGCGGCGGGTGTGCGCTCTCGCTCCGCTGTGCACAACTGCGGGGCGGGGAAACGGCCGTGCCGTCCATAGACTGGTGCTTTCCGCCCGAGGTGCCCAGCGAGGATCCGATCCGTTCATGACTTCCGACATCACCCCAGGCCGACGGCGGATCCTCGTATGGCTCATACCGGTCCTGTGGACGCTGGGGTTCGGGCTGTGGGGGCTGTCCCGGCAGGACAGCGTGTGGCGTGACGAGGCGGCGACCTGGCAGGTGGCGGCGGGGCGGTCGGCCGGCGAGATCTGGCGGATGCTCGGGAACGTGGATGCCGTGCACGGGCTGTACTACCTGCTGATGCACGGCCTCTTCGAGGTGTTCGGGGCGAGCACGGCGACGCTGCGGCTGCCGTCGGTACTGGCCGTCGCGGGGGCCGCGGCGTGCACGGCGCTGATCGGTCGGCGGCTGGCCGGGTTCTGGGCGGGGCTGGGCGGCGGGCTGGCGCTGCCGCTGCTGCCGGCCGTGCAGTTCTATCTGCAGGAAGGCCGGCCGTACGCGCTGGTCGCGGCCGGGGCGGCAGTGTCGACGCTGCTGCTGGTGTCCCTGCTGTCGGAGGGCGAGGGCGGGCGCGGCGGGCAGGGGCGGCGCGTGTGGCCGCGCTGGACGGCGTACGGGCTGACCGTGCTGGTGTGCGCGCTGCTGAACTGGCTGTCGCTGCTGGTCCTGCCCGCGCACGCCGCGACGCTGTGGTGGGCGGGCGCGGGGCGCGGGCTGCTCGGGCGCTGGACGGCCGCCGCGGCTGGGGCGGTGGCGGGAGCGCTGCCGCTGATCCTGTTCAGCCGGGGCCAGTCCGACCAGGTGTCGTGGATTCCGCCGCTGACCTGGCACATGATGATCGGCCCGGGGATCCTGCTGGCGATCGGCGGGCTGGGGGCGTGGCTGGACCGGCCGCGGGCGGGCCGGCTGTCGGTGGCGGCGGTGGGCCTGCCGCTGCTGGCGGTGCCGCAGCTGGCCCTGGTCGGGATCTCGCTGGCCCAGCCCCTGTTCCTGGACCGGTACGTGCTGTTCAGCATGGTCGGCCTCGCGCTGCTGCTCGGTGCCGCGCTGGGCGCCGCCGTACGGGCTGCCGCGCCCCGGTTCCCGCGGGCGGCGCGGCTGCTGGTGCCGGGCGTGGTCGGGGTCGCGGTGGTGGCGCTGCTGCCGGTGGAGCTGGCGAAGCGGGCTCCGGCGAGCCGGGTCGACGACGTGCTGGCGGTGGCCGGCGAGGTGGCCAGGCTGAAGCGGCCGGGGGACGCGGTGCTGTTCGTGCCGGCGGCGCGCCGGGACACGGCGTTGGTCTCCCCCGGCGCCTTCGCGGGGTTGGCGGACATTTCCCTGGAGCGGGATCCGGTGGCCTCGGCGACGCTCAAGGGCGAGGAGGCGGAACCGGCGCGGATCCGGGCGGAGCTGCTGCGGCAGCGCCGGGTGCTGCTGGTCACGGACTCGGCGAAGGTGGCCAAGCCGTCGGGCGCGGCGCGGGACGCGGCGAAGGCGGCCGTGCTGAAGGAGCACTTCAGGCCGGTGGAAGACCGGCAGGTCCGGGGCCGTCGGGTCACGGTGTACGAGCGCCTGTAGCGCGGTCGCCGGGGCCGGGCGGCGCGGGTGG
>NZ_JACBGN010000516.1 GCF_013401435.1 Streptomyces sp. BR123 | reverse complement strand
ACCCAGTCCCTGCCGCTCGCCCCCCTCGGGCCCGCGGCCGACCGCCCACCCGGCATGAGCACTTCACCGCGCCTGCCCGAAGCGCGGGGCCTCGCCGCCCGCGGGGTCGAAAGGTTCTCGATGGTCGGCGTCGTCTGGGACGACGCGGGCACCCAGCTCTTCGGCCGCGTCCAGGTCCGTACCCGTTCCGCGAGCACCGGGACCTGGTCCGGCTGGCAGGACGTCGAAACCCACAACAGCGAGCACGCCCCCGACCCCGAAGCGCTGGAGCGGGGCACCGGCCGCGTCCGCGGCAGCACCGCCCCGCTGTGGGTCGGCGAATCCGACGGCATCGAGGTCCGCGTCCAGGCGGAAGCAGGCACCCCGGCCAAGGCCACCCGTGCCGCCCCCACGGCCTCCCGCCTTCCCTCGGGCCTGCGGATCGAACTCGTCGACCCGGGCACCGCCGACCCCCCGGCCGCCGCAGATGCCAAGAACGGCACGGTCGGCACGGCCGGCGGACCCGGCGACGACAAGGGCGACGCCGTCGTCCTGCCGGACATGTCGACGGCCACGGCGGAGGCCTCCTCCGCCAACGTGCCGCACGCCCCCCTCGGCGCCAAGGAGATCACCGGTCTCAACCAGGAGGACTCCATCGCCGACGCCGCCCTCTCCGGCGACGGCGCCATCAGCAGCACCCCGTACATCGGCCCGCGCCCCCGCATCGTGACCCGGCTGGGCTGGGGCGCCGACGAGTCGCTGCGCGAGAAGGCCTTCGCCTACACCAGCACCGTCAAGGCGGCCTTCGTCCACCACACCGCTTCCGGCAACAACTACGCCTGCAAGGACGCCCCCGCCGTGCTGCGCAGCCTGTACCGCTACCACGTGGTCAGCGCCGGCTGGCGGGACTTCGGCTACAACTTCGCCATCGACAAGTGCGGCACCGTGTACGAAGGCCGGGCGGGCGGAGTCACCAGGCCGGTGCTCGGCGCGCACACCATGGGCTTCAACGCCGACAGCATGGGCATCGCCGTCATCGGGACGTTCACGACCACCGCCCCGCCGGCCGCCGCCGTGGACTCGGTGGCCGCGCTGACGGCCTGGAAGCTGGGACTGTTCAACCGGGACCCGAGGGCCACGATCACGCTCAAGTCGGGCGGCGGGAACCTGTACGCCAAGGGCAGCAGCGTGAAGATGAACGTGATCTCCGGGCACCGGGACGGCTTCGCCACGGAATGCCCCGGCAAACTCCTGTACGGCCAGCTCCCGCCGGCCCGCACCGCCTCGGCCAGACTCCAGGGCCGCTGAGCCGCCACGGAGCCCCGGCCGCGCAGTTCCCCGCGCCCCTGGCTGGCCCTGGGTCCGGGGTCCGGCCGCGGACCGCGCGTGGCCGGTCGCGCGGTTCCCCTCGCCCCTGGGGGTGTCCCGTGGGAAGGCGTTGCATGCGTGGGGCGTGGCGCTGCCCGTTCCTGCAAGGCCGCTGCAGCCCGGGTCGGTGCCCCAGGGGCGCGGGGAACCGCGCGCCCGGCCCTCACGGCCCGCAGCCGCGGGGCGGGGGCGCGGGGAACTGCGCGTTCAGGCATCGCAGCCCGCAGCCCGCAGCCCGCAGGCGGACCCGGACCCGGACCCCGGGCGGGGCGCCCGGGCCGGATCGGCGCGGGCAGGGCTCCCCAGGGCCGGGGATACGCTCATGGCATGGCCGGCCGCTTCGACCCCCTGACCCGCACCGCCGTACGCGGCGGCCGCACCGGCGTGCCCGCAGGCACCGGCACCGGCACCGGCGCAGGCACTCCGGCAGGGGCTGGAGCCCGGCGCCGGGTATGGGCACCCGAGGGCCCCGTGGACCTGGGCCTCACGCTGGGCCCGCTGCGCCGCGGCCCCCACGACCCCACGTTCCGCGTCACGGCCGACGGCTCCGTCTGGCGCGCCAGCCGCACCCCCCTGGGCCCCGCCACGCTCCGGGTCGCCGCGGACCGCACCGCCGGCACGATCCGCGCCGAGGCCTGGGGCCCCGGCGCGGAGTGGATCCTCGACGGCCTGCCCGCGCTCCTCGGGGCGGAGGACGACCCGTCCGTCTTCGTCCCCCGCCACCGCCTGGTGCACGCCAGCCACCGCAGCCGCCCCGGCCTGCGCCTGACCCGCACCGGGCTGGTCCTGGAGTCGCTGATCCCGACCGTCCTGGAGCAGAAGGTCACCAGCGACGAGGCCTACCGCTCCTGGCGCCGCCTGGTCCGTGCGTTCGGGGAGCCCGCGCCGGGCCCCGAGAACAACACGGACATGGGCATGTACGTGATGCCGGACGCCCGCGCCTGGGCGCTGATCCCGTCCTGGGGCTGGCACAAGGCCGGGGTCGACGCGAAGCGCTCCGGGACCATCGTGCGGGCCGTCCGGGTGGCGGCCCGGATGGAGGAGGCGGCCGCCATGCCGCAGGGAGAGGCCGCGGCCCGGCTGGAGGCCGTGCCCGGCATCGGGCCGTGGACCTCCGCCGAAACCCTCCAGCGCAGCAACGGCGACCCGGACGCCGTCACCACCGGCGACCTCCATCTCCCCGGCATCATCGGCTACGCCCTGGTCGGCGACCGCGATGCCGACGACGCCGCCATGCTCGAACTGCTCGCCCCGTACGCGGGCCAGCGCCACCGCTGCCGCGCCGGACCCGGTCCGGCCCGCGCTCGACACCGCCGGCACGGTCCTCGTC
>NZ_JACBGN010000515.1 GCF_013401435.1 Streptomyces sp. BR123 | reverse complement strand
GAGGGGGCGGAACGAGCCGTTCCTGAGTGGGTGTCGGTCAATGCGGCCGGAGGCAAGCGGACGGCTCGCCGCCGGGGGGTAGTTCAGCCGCCGTTCACGTCCGGGCGTGAGCGTGTGCGCCGCGCGGCAGCCCCGGCCGCCGTGCGGCACATCCGCCACGACGACAGGCGCACCACCTTCCACACCCTCTCCCACACCCCCTGGAGTGACCCGATGCCGCTCAGCCGTAGGGACTTCACCGCCCGTACCGTCCTCGCCGGTGCGGGAGTCGCGCTCACCGGCACGGTCGGCGCCCTCGCCACCGCCCCCGGGGCGCTGGCGGCCGACGACAGCGTGCAGCGCGACGAGCACGGCCGCCCCTGCGAGCCCGGCTACGGCCCGCTCCTGTCCGACCCGGCCGGAATCCTCGCCCTCCCCGCCGGGTTCCGGTACCGCGTCCTCACCCACAGCGGCGTCACCCGCCTCGAATCCGGTGAGTTCACCCCTCAGAAGCACGACGGCACGGCCGCTTTCGAGGGCCACCACGGTGTCACCCTCCTCGTCAACAACCACGAGCTCAAGGGCAGGCGCGGCGACTGGGCCCACCCCGTGCCGCTCACCGAGGGCCTCGTCTACGATCCGGCCGCGGCCGGCGGCTGCACGGTCGTCGAGGTCCGCCGTGGAGGCGAGGTCGCCGAATGGGTCGGCATCGCCGGTACGTCGACCAACTGCGCCGGCGGCGCCACCCCCTGGGGCACCTGGCTCACCTGCGAGGAGACCGAGGACCGGGCCGGCAAGAACGGGATGGCCAAGGACCACGGCTACGTGTTCGAGGTCGACCCGCACGACCGCCGCGCCAACCGCGCACCGCAGCCGGTCAAGGCCCTGGGACGGTTCGCGCACGAGGCCGTCGTCATCGACCCCCGCCTCGGCCACGGCTACCTGACCGAGGACGCCTCCGGCCCCAACGGGCTGCTCTACCGCTGGACCCCGCCGAGCGGCTTCCGCCACGGGCGCGGCAGGCTCCGTACCCTCGCGGCCGACGCCGGGGTGCTCGCGGCCGCCAAGTGCTTCGACAGCAGAGGCCGGTTCGTCGACGACCTGTCCCGGGCGACGAGGACCGGCACGGTCTACGGCGTCGACTGGGTGCCCGTACCGGACCGCGACGCGCAGGCGGTGTCGGTGCGCAAGCAGTTCGGGGACGGCGCGGTGACCCGTGCGCGCAAGCTGGAGGGCATGTGGTGGGCCGACGGCGGCGCCTACTTCGTCTCCTCGTACGCGCGTGAGGAGAGCCCGGGCGCCGCGCACGACGGCCAGGTGTGGTTCCACGACCCCAAGCGGCGCACGATCACGCTGAAGGTGCTGCTCGGAGTGAACCCGGATCCGGTCGGGGGCGCTGCCGGCGAAGGCCCCGACAACATCACGGTCTCCCCGTACGGCGGGCTGGTCATCGCGGAGGACGGTGAGGGCCTCCAGCACCTGTTCGGCGCCACCGAGTCGGGCCGTACCTACCCGCTGGCCCGCAACGAGCTGAACATCGGCACCGCGGAGGAGCCGGAGTACTCCGAGTTCGCGGGGGTCTGCTTCTCGCCGGACGGGCGCACGCTGTTCGCCTGCATCCAGGAACCGGGCATCATGCTGGCCGTCACCGGGCCGTGGCGGCGCACGCCGCGCTGAACTCCCTGCGGGACGCTGCCGCTGCCGTGTCCGTACCCGCACAGCGGGTACGGCTGCGCCGCCGCCCTCACGGGGCGGCGGCGACCTCGACGGTTTCGGCGCGGCTGGCGCTGGCCCATTGCTCGAGCAGGAACTCGTACGCCGCTGAGGGCCATTCGTCATCCACCCGGGTCTCGACGAGGTGCCGTATCGCCTCGTTCGCCTCTGCGGCGGACGGGCGGGCGGGACCCGCGGGCCTGAGTGTGCTGTACATGGTTTCCAGGCTACGGGCGGACACGGACCGTCACTGCCGGTTTAAGGGTGTAATCCATCACCTCGGCCGGCGGCCGGGCCGTCGGCGGTCGCCCCATGTGCCCGCCCACCTGCTCAGAGTGTCTCGGCGCCCGGCTTCACCATGCCGCGTACTGTGCGGGACTTCACAAACTCCCCGATGGCCGTCATCTCCCATTCGCCCGAGAACTGCCGGATCAGTTTCGCCATCATCACCCCGGTCTGCGGCTCGGCACCGGTGAGGTCGAAGCGGACCAGCTCCTCGCCGCTCGCCGCGTCGATCAGGCGGCAGTAGGCCTTGGCGACCTCGGTGAACTTCTGGCCGGAGAAGGAGTTCACGGTGAAGACCAGGCCCGTCGCCTCGGCGGGCAGCCGGCCGAGATCCACGACGATCTCCTCGTCGTCCCCGGCGCCCTCGCCGGTGAGGTTGTCACCCGAATGCCGGATGGCGCCGCCCAGGATGGAAAGGCGGCCGAAATAGCAGCTGTCGATGTGGTTGCGCTGCGGGCCGTATGCGATGACGGACGCGTCGAGGTCGATGTCCCGGCCGCGGAAGGCCGGTTCCCAGCCGAGGCCCATCTTCACCTGGGAGAGCAGCGGGCGGCCGTGTTTGACCAGGGACACGGTCTGGTTCTTCTGGAGGCTGACCCGGCCCTTGTCCAGGTTGATCTTCCCGGTGCCGGCCGGAGCGGCTGCGGGCGCGGCCGGCGGGGCGGTCGGGGCGGAGGCCGGGGCCGGCGGCGGGACCGTGACCGGCGGGGAGACCGGCGC
>NZ_JACBGN010000514.1 GCF_013401435.1 Streptomyces sp. BR123 | reverse complement strand
GTCCCGGATCCCCCGGCCGGGACCCCCGCATCCGCGGACACCGCTACGGGCCCCGCAGCGGCGGGATCGCGGCGCTCACGGGTGTCGTCTGCGCCGCCCTGGCCTGGGCTGCCGGTCCGCGGCCCGAGACGGCCGTCTTCGCCGGGCTGGCGCCCGTGCTCGTCCTGCTCGCCCTCGTCGACCTCGCCGTGCACCGCCTGCCCGACGTGCTGACCCTGCCCCTGGCCGCCGCCGCGGCCGCCGCCCTCGGCGCCGCCGCCCTCGTGCCCGGAGCCGCCGGCTCCTGGCGGCTCGCGCTCCTCGGCGGGGCCGCGCTGGGCGCCGCGTACCTCCTGCTGTTCCTGATCAATCCCGCCGGGATGGGCTTCGGGGACGTCAAGCTGGCGCTCGCCCTGGGGGTCGCTCTTGGGTGGTACGGGTGGGGGGTATGGCTCTTCGGGGCCTTCCTCGGCTTCCTCTACGGGGCCCTCTACGGCCTCGGACTGGTCCTGCGCAGCCCCAATGGGCGGAAGCAGGCCTTCCCCTTCGGTCCCTTCATGGCGGCCGGCGCCCTCACCGGAGTGCTGCTGGGTGGTTTCGGAGAGTAATCATTCGGCGTGGATGCACGCATCACGCTTTACGAAGGGTTATGGTGGAACCCCCCCCTCGGGCCGGTCCGTATCCCCCCCACGGACCGGCCCGTTTTCTTTTTTGACCTTCTCACGCGTCCCCCTCGGCAAAAGTGCAGGTCAGCCGCGCTGGGCCCAGAGGTTGGTGCCGGGGGTGGAGACCGCGAAGGAGTCGATCTCCTTCAGTTCCTCCTCCGTCAGGGGCGAACCGGTGAGCGCGGCCACGTTCTCCTCCAGCTGCCGGACGCTCGACGCGCCGATCAGGGCCGAGGTCATCCGCTCGTCCCGCAGCACCCAGGTCAGCGCCAGCTGCGCCAGCGACTGCCCGCGCCGGGCCGCGATCTCGTTCAGGCCCTCCAGGCGGCGCTGCACCTCGGGCGAGAGCAGGCCCGGGTCGAGCGACTTGCCCTGCGCGGCGCGCGAGCCCTCCGGGATGCCGCCCCCGAGGTACTTGCCGGTCAGCAGACCCTGGGCCAGCGGCGCGAAGGAGATGCAGCCCATGCCGGCCTCCTCCAGGGCGTCCAGCAGCCGGTCCTCCTCCGTCCAGCGGTTGATCATGGAGTACGAGGGCTGGTGGATCAGCGGCCGTACGCCCATGCCGCGCAGGATCCGCGCCGCCTCCGCCGTCTGCTCCGCGGTGTAGGAGGAGATTCCGACGTAGAGCGCCTTGCCCTGCTGGACCGCGGACGCCAGGGCGCCCATCGTCTCCTCCAGCGGGGTCTGCGGGTCGAAGCGGTGCGAGTAGAAGATGTCGACGTAGTCGAGGCCCATCCGCTTCAGCGAGGCGTCCAGGGAGCCGAGGAGGTACTTCCGGCTGCCCCACTCGCCGTACGGGCCGGGGTGCATCAGGTACCCGGCCTTGGTGGAGACGATCAGCTCGTCGCGGTACGCCGCGAAGTCCTCTGCGAAGACCTTGCCGAAGTTCAGCTCGGCCGAGCCGGGCGGCGGGCCGTAGTTGTTCGCCAGGTCGAAGTGGGTCACGCCGAGGTCGAAAGCGCGGCGCAGGATCGCCCTCTGGGACTCCAGCGACTTGTCGTCGCCGAAGTTGTGCCAGAGGCCGAGGGAGATCGCGGGAAGCTTGAGGCCGCTGAGGCCGCTGCGACGGTACTCCATGGCGTCGTAGCGGGCGGGCTCTGCCCGATAGGGATTGTTATCAGTCACGTTGTCCTCTCTATCACGGACCTGTGACAGGCCGAGTTGGGTACCGGATCCCACCGCGCAGTAATGTGGCGGACCGGGGGACGGACCGCATTTCGCACGGGGGCACTGCACGGAGGGGCTCGAAGATCGTGAAGCTGCGCGACCTGGTGTACAGGCTGTACGCACGCCGGGTGGAAGGCCGCCTCGACCATGCCGCGTCGCCCAAGCACATCGGTGTGATCCTGGACGGCAACCGGCGCTGGGCGAAGGCGTCCGGAGGCACCACCGAACAGGGCCACCAGGCCGGGGCCGACAAGATTTCCGAAATGCTGGGCTGGTGCACCGAGACGGACGTCGAGGTCGTCACCCTGTGGATGCTCTCCACGGACAACCTGGACCGGCCGGAGGACGAGCTCCGCCCGCTCCTCAACATCATCGAGAACACCGTCCGGGGCCTCGCCGCCGACGGCCGCTGGCGCGTCCACCACGTCGGCAACCTCGACATCCTGCCCGCGCGGACCCAGACCGTGCTCAAGGAGGCCGAGCAGGCCACGCACGACGTCGAGGGGATACTCGTCAACGTGGCCGTGGGCTACGGCGGCCGGCAGGAGATCACCGACGCGGTCCGCTCGCTGCTGCTGGAGCACGCCGCCAAGGGCACCTCCATCGAGGAGCTCGCCGAGGTCCTCGACGTCGACCACATCGCCGAGCACCTCTACACGCGCGGCCAGCCCGACCCCGACCTCGTCATCCGCACCAGCGGCGAGCAGCGCCTGTCGGGATTCATGCTGTGGCAGAGCGCGCACTCCGAGTACTACTTCTGCGAGGTGTTCTGGCCGGCCTTCCGCAAGGTCGACTTCCTGCGCGCGCTGCGCGACTACGCGGCCCGCCACCGCCGCTACGGGGTCTGAGGGCGGGGGCGTCTGACGCCCCCTCGGCTCCCTCCACCCC
>NZ_JACBGN010000513.1 GCF_013401435.1 Streptomyces sp. BR123 | reverse complement strand
CCGGTGATCACGCCACGGACGCCCACGCCCGTCCATGCGCGGCAGCAAGGGCTCTATCCGCTCCCACGCCGCATCCGTCAACTCGCCTCGACCTGCCACAAGATCAATTATCAGACAGGCCTTAGGATCTGCGGATGCCCCCGCTCCGCCGTGCCGTCCCACCGCCGCCGCAGGCGCCGCGGTTCACGCTGCCGGTGGGCCTGCTGCTGTGCGCGCTGGTGTGCGGGCTGCTCTCCGGCTGCACCGCGGCCGCGCCGCCCGACACCGCCGGCCGGGACATCCGCGCCGCCGTCGCCGCCTGGGCGCAGCGGCCGCCCGCGGAACTCGCCGGGATCCCCCTGGAGGGCTGGGCGTACGAGGTCACCGGCGTCCGGCGGGACGGGGCCCGCGCCACCGCCGCCGCCGAACTGCGCTACCGGCTCTCCGGGTACGACACCGCCGCGGCCGGCTCCGCCCGCGAGGTGCGGCTCGGCCTGACCGCCGGGCGGTGGCGGGTCACCGGCGACGCCCCCGCCCCCGGAGCCCCGCCGCAGCTGTGGGACCAGGGACCGGTGGCCGTGGTCCGGGGCGCGCACAGCCTCGTGCTCGGCTCCGGCCCGGTCGGTCCCGCCCTGACCGCGATCGCGGCCGAGGCCGACCGGGCGGTGCCCGCGGTGAACGCCGCCTGGCCGCCGCCCTGGGCCGGGCGGCTGGTGGTGCTGGTGCCCGGCTCGCTCGACGCCATGGCGGCACTGCTGGGGCGGCCCGCCGCCGAGTACCGCGGCATGGCCGCGGTGACCACGGGCAGCGTCGGCGGCGGCCCGGCCCCCGCCGACCGGATCGTCGTCAACCCGGAGGGATACACCGGACTCACCCCGGAGGGCCGGGCCGTCGTCCTCACCCACGAAGCCGCCCACGTGGCCACCCGCACGGCGACCTCGGCCACGACCCCGCTGTGGCTGTCGGAGGGCTTCGCCGACTGGGCGGCATACCGCGGCACCGACCCCGCACCCGACGGGGCGGCGCCCGGACTCGGCCGCGCGGTACGGCGCGGGGAGCTGCCCGCGCGGCTGCCGCGGAACGAGGAATTCGCCTTCGGCGGCGACCCCGAGGCGCTCGCCCGGGCGTACGAGGGCGCCTGGCTGGCCTGTCGGCTCGTCGCGCGGCGGTGGGGCGACGCGGCCCTCGCCGACCTGTACGCCCGCGCGGGCCGCGAACCGCTCCCCGTGGCCCTGCGGGAGGCCCTCGGTACCGACGAGGCCGGCCTGACCGAGGCCTGGCGCGACAGCCTGCGCGGCGACCTCGCCCCCGCCGTGCCGTAGGGGGCGGCGGCCCCGTTCCCGACGGCAGCGGCCGGGCCCGGGGGCCGGTCCGGTACTGTCGGCAGGCGATGCACAAGACGCTGATCGTGACCAACGACTTCCCGCCGCGACCGGGCGGCATCCAGGCCTTCCTGCACAACATGGCACTGCGCCTGGACCCCGACCGGATCGTCGTCTACGCCTCCACCTGGAAGCACAGCGCGGAAGGCCGCGAGGCCACCGCCGCCTTCGACGCCGAGCAGCCGTTCCAGGTCGTACGCGACCGGACCACCATGCTGCTGCCGACGCCGCGGGTCACCCGCCGCGCGGTGGGGCTGCTGCGCGAACACGGCTGCGAGTCGGTGTGGTTCGGCGCCGCGGCCCCGCTCGGCCTGATGGGACCGGCCCTGCGGCGGGCCGGGGCACGGCGGATCGTGGCGACCACGCACGGCCACGAAGCCGGCTGGGCGCAGCTGCCCGCCGCGCGCCGACTGCTGCGCCGGATCGGCGAGGGCACCGACACGCTGACCTACCTGGGGGAGTACACGCGCTCCCGCATCTCCTCGGCGCTGACCGGTGCTGCGGCGGACCGGATGGTGCAGCTTCCGCCGGGTGTGGACGAGAAGACCTTCCATCCCGGGTCGGGTGGCGACGAGGTCCGGGCCCGGCTCGGCCTGTCCGACCGGCCGGTGGTGGTCTGCGTCTCGCGGCTCGTGCCGAGGAAGGGGCAGGACACCCTGATCGAGGCGATGCCGCGGATCCTCGCGGCCGTGCCGGACGCGGTGCTGCTGATCGTCGGTGGCGGGCCGTACGAGGCCGATCTGCGGAAGCTGGCCGGCGAGACGGGGGTCGCGGACTCGGTGGTCTTCACGGGCGCGGTCCCGTGGTCCGAACTCCCGGCGCACTACGGCGCCGGCGACGTCTTCGCCATGCCGTGCCGGACGCGGCGGGGCGGGCTGGACGTGGAAGGCCTCGGCATCGTGTACCTGGAGGCTTCGGCGACCGGGCTGCCGGTGGTCGCCGGGGACTCCGGAGGGGCGCCGGACGCGGTGCTGGACGGGGAGACCGGGTGGGTGGTCCGGGGTGGCGACCCCGGGGACGCGGCGGACCGCATCGTGGCCCTGTTGCAGGATCCGCAGCTGCGGAGCCGCATGGGGGAGCAGGGCCGCGCCTGGGTCGAGGAGCGGTGGCGCTGGGACCTGTTGGCCGACCGCCTCCGCGAGCTGCTCTAGGCGCCCCGCCGACCGCGATCCCGCCGCCTGCCGCCTGCCGCCTGCCGCCTGCCGCCTGCCGACCGCGATCCTGCCGCCTGCCGCCCGCCGCGGAGGTGCCGGGTGGGGCGCCGCTGCGCGGAGCGATTCCCCCACCCCGCCCCTTCCCGAAACCGGGGCCACGCCCCGGTTTCGGGAAGGGGCGGGGT
>NZ_JACBGN010000512.1 GCF_013401435.1 Streptomyces sp. BR123 | reverse complement strand
GAGCCCGACGGGGCGGCGGCGGGGCTGCCCGAGGCGGTCGGGCCCGCGGCGGGGGCCTCGGTCGGGCCGAAGGGGGCGAACGCACCGGTGTTCGGGACGACGAACGCCTCCAGCGGGATGTCGCCGGTGCTGCTCATCTTGAAGACGAGGTCCTGCGCGGCACCGTTCTTCACGGCCTCGCTGGGGCCCTCGATCACGGCGGAGGCGTTGCCCTTGCCGCCGATGACCACGGAGCCGCCGGAGGGCACGACGACCTTGCCGGCGCCCTCGGCGGCCTTGAGCACGACCTTGCCGCGGCCCGGGAGGCTGATCGACTCCAGGACTTCCGGCTTCATGCCGTTGTTGAAGAGCGTTGCCGAGACCACGGCCCCGCCCGTGCGCTCCTTGGTGCCCTGGGTGATCACCAGGGCGTTCTGGATCTCGATCTCGCCCTTCGAGGCGGAGGCGTTGTCCGGCTTGATCTGAAGCGTCTGCGCGTCGTTGCCCGCACCGCAGGCGGCCAGCGAGGCGATCGAGAACACGACGGCGGTGGCGGCGAGGGCGCCGCGTCGAAGGCTGCGGCTCACGGCGGCGGCAACTCCTTGGACGTACGGAACGGAAGGACGGCGGTTGTGTCGGACGGCCGAGGTAAAGCCGCCCTAAGGGTGTGTCAGCGCGCTTAGGTTACCGAGCCGCCGCCCCGCCCCCGCACCCGACCCTCCGCAGCGGGCGCGGGGCCCCGCGCCCGCTCCGCGATCTTGCATTCCGCACGTCCTTCGCATCCCGTTCACGTGCTGTCCGCTATATCGTCCGGAGGCGCGCCCGTGATCAATTCCGGGATTCCTCCGAACGGCTCTCCGTGATCAATTCCAGGATTGGGCCTGAACCACTCCGTCCGGGTGGCCTCCAGTCGAGTGGAGTGGCCCGGTTTCCCGCCTCCGAAACCGGCAAAACGGGATGTACGTCACAGTGGCGAGGCTGCCGCTCCGCTGTAACGTGGCCGTTTCGCCCGGTCCGTACAGCGCCTCCGACCTGCGAATACCCCGTTCCGCAAGGCCTCCGCAGCACGTTCCTGTCGTGGTTGTCAAGCCCCGAGATGCGCTCTGACCTGCGAAAACGCCATTCATAACACTCAGTTCTCGTGTTACCCTGGATAGCCACGGAAGGGGTACCTGTCACATGACGTTCAAGGTTGGCGACACCGTGGTCTATCCCCATCACGGGGCCGCGCTGATCGAGGCCATCGAAACTCGCCAGATCAAAGGCGTGGACAAGACCTACTTGGTGCTCAAGGTCGCCCAGGGCGACCTGACGGTTCGTGTGCCTGCCGACAATGCAGAGTTCGTCGGCGTCCGCGACGTAGTCGGCCAGGACGGGCTGGACCGGGTCTTCGAGGTCCTGCGCTCGCCGCAGGTAGAGGAGCCGACGAACTGGTCCCGTCGCTACAAGGCAAATCTGGAGAAGCTCGCTTCTGGCGACGTCATCAAGGTCGCCGAAGTGGTGCGCGACCTGTGGCGGCGTGAGCGCGAGCGCGGTCTGTCCGCGGGCGAGAAGCGCATGCTCGCCAAGGCGCGCCAGATCCTGGTGAGCGAGCTCGCGCTCGCTGAGAACACCAACGAGGACAAGGCGGAGGCCCTCCTCGACGAGGTTCTCGCGTCCTGACGCGACAACCCCGTACACAGTCGTGCCGCGGTGCCCGATGGCAGCCCTCTCCTCCACGAGGGGGCCGTTGCCGGGCGCTGCGGCATGTCTGTACCCACCCTGAACACCCCGGGCACTGAGATCCCCCCGGGCACTGAGACCCGACGGGCACTGACACCCACGCCACTCACGCCGTACCGGCCGTACCGCAACCCGGATCCACGCGGCACCGGGCCCGGGCAGCCGGCTCGACCGGTCGTCACGGAAGGGGCGAGGGCGTCGCGCCCGGCACTCCCCAGGGCCATACCCATGTCGGCCGAAGTCACAAACCTGGCTCGGAGCTACAACACATGTCTGACCAATCGCGCCCCCACCGCACCGCCGCGGTGATCCCGGCCGCCGGCCGCGGGGTACGCCTCGGCCCGGGCGCCCCGAAGGCCCTGCGGGCCCTGGGCGGCACACCGATGCTCATCCACGCCGTCCGCGCGATGGCCCGCTCCCGGGCCGTCTCCCTCGTGGTCGTCGTCGCCCCGTCCGACGGCGCCGCCGAGGTGCGCCGCCTCCTGGACGAGCACCCGCTGCCCGAGCGCACCGATCTCCTCGTCGTCCCCGGCGGCGACACCCGCCAGGAGTCCGTGGCCGCCGGCCTCGCCGCGCTCCCCGCGGACGTCACCTCCGTCCTCGTCCACGACGCGGCCCGCCCGCTCGTCCCGGTCGAGACGGTCGACGCCGTCATCGAGGCCGTGCGGGCCGGCGCCCCGGCCGTGGTCCCCGCGCTGCCGCTGGCCGACACCGTCAAGGAGGTCGAGCCGGGCAGGCCCGGCGAGCCCGAGCCGGTCGTGGCCACGCCCGAACGCGCCCGGCTGCGCGCCGTCCAGACCCCGCAGGGCTTCGACCTCGCCACCCTCCGGCGCGCCCACGAGGCCGTCGCGGCCGTCGGCGAGGGCGCCACCGACGACGCAGGGATGGTGGAACAGCTCGGCACCACCGTCATGGTGGTCCCCGGCCACGAAGAGGCCTTCAAGGTCACCCGTCCGCTCGACCTGGTCCTCGCCGAGGCCGTACTCGCCCGCAGGAGGGCCACCGATGCCTACTGACCCCGCCGCCGCCACCC
>NZ_JACBGN010000511.1 GCF_013401435.1 Streptomyces sp. BR123 | reverse complement strand
CCGCGGCCGGGGGTGGGCAGGGGCGGAACCGGTCGCTGCTGCCCGCGCCGGAGTTCACCTCCCCGGCACAGGTCCGCGAGTACTGCAACGCCGTCCGCGCCGCCGGCGTCGCCCTGTCGATCGAGGTGGCGATGGGTGCGGAGATCCTCAAGGCCACCCTGGTGACCGTCCCGGACCCCGACGGCCGGATCGGCGGTTCGCGGTTCCGGGCGGCGAAGGTGGCGCGGAAGATGCAGCGCGCCGCGGACGCCCTGAGGGACGCGGCGAAGAACGCCGCCGCCACCTACGCGGCCTTTCAGCAGGAGTACGAGGAAGAGATCAACCGTGTCCGCCACCGTGCCCGGCGCCCGTCGGCGCCGCGCATGGACTGGGGCCAGCTCTAAAAGGGGGAGTGATGGCAACGACTGAACGCACCACACCGGAGCAGCAGTACGAGGACCAGTTGCGCGGCTCCTCCGACGGCGCCGGCTTGGGTGCGTACGTGCTGCACCGGGCGAAGCCGCACCTGCCGCCGTGGCTGTGCGCGGGTGGTCTGGGGCTGGCCGGGCTGCTGGGCAGTCTCCAGTGGGAGGGCAGTGCCGCCGCTGGCGTCGGCCTCACGCTGGCCTCGGTCGCGTTGACCGGGGTGACGTGGTGGGCGGGTAGGAGCACCGGGCAGCAGCGTCGCCTGCACTCGGCCATCACGGTGGCGGCGGGGTCGGCGTGGTTGACCGGGGCCTGCCTCGCCGGACCGGCCACTGGGCCCCTGCCGGACCTGTACCTGATGGGCGGCCCGGCGCTGGCCCTGTCGTGGAACATCCGCATGGTGCTGCGCCGCAACGTCGACGGCACGGCCGCCGGTGGGGCGGACAAGGGCCTGTTGGAGAAGGTCGGACTGGCCCGGGCGCAGATCGGGGCGACGTCGGTGGAGCCGAACCGGGTCACGGCGAAGATGGCCCTGGAGGCCGGGGAGCAGACCAACGACGACGTGGCCAAGGTGCTCCCGCGGATTGCGTCGGCATTGGACCTGCCCAAGTCTGCCGTCCGCTACATGCCCGACCCTGACTCCGCCCGCCGCGGCGAACTGGTCATCGTCCCGGAGGACATGCTTGCGCAGGTCGCGGAGTGGGAGGGCCCGTCGAACCTGGGCGGGAGCATCGCGGATCCTCTGGTCATCGGCCGCTACGACGATGGTTCCCCGCTCCTGCTGTGGCTCCCCGGTGACCCTGAGATCAAGCGGAACAGCACGCATCTGCTGATCGCGGGCGGGACCGGTTCGGGTAAGGGCGAGACCGCCCTGAACCTGATGCTGGAGATCCTCTCCCGCCGGGACGTGCTGCTGTGGGTGTCGGACCCGAAGATGTTCCAGGACTTCCGCCCGCTGCTGCCCGGCATCGACTGGGCCGCGGAGGGCGGGCCGGACACCGAGGTCATGGTGGAGGCCATCAAGGTCGTCATCCCCGCTCGTACGCGCTGGCTTGGGGCCCACGGCTACCGCCAGTGGGTCCCCGAGGCGGCCGAGCAGCAGACCAACCGAGATCACACCTGCCGCCCCGACGGTCGGCCGTGCGGGTGCGCGGGGATGCCGTTCCTGGTCACGTGGATGGAAGAGGCGGCCAACACGCTCCGGCTGATGGGCGACGACGCGTTCACCGGGATCGCCCAGGAGGCCCGCTCCGCCGGTGTCTCCCTGATCGTGTCCCTGCAGCGCCCCTCGTACGACCAGATGTCCACCTCCACCCGGGCGTCCCTGCCGTCCGTGATCGCCCTCGGCTGCGACCCCCGCGACGAAGGGTTCTCCCTCCCCGAGGCCGTCATCGATGCGGGTGCGCACCCGGGCGCGTGGGGCAACCGGCGGCCGGGCTACTGCTACGTCGTCTCTCCGGGCATTCCCGAGGACCGCTACCCGTCTCCGGGCCGCACCCTCGCCGTCCCCCACACCGCCACCCCGGCCCTGGAAGAGCTGGCCGGGTGGGCGCAGGCCAACGGCGCGCCCGCGGACCCGGTCACCGCCGGCGCGGCCCGGACGGTGGCCGGACAGAACTACGCCGGTCGCACCGCCCCCGGTACCGCCCCGGCACTCCCGCCGACCATCGACGAGGAGGTGGGGGTGGAAGTGGAATCGTCCGGGCTCCTCGTGGATCCGGAGGACGCCGGTATCGACCCCGAGGTCGACCTGCCCGACGGGGAGGACGGCGACGACACCCCACTGTGGGAGTCCCCCGGGCACAAGCCCTCCCCGGAGGAGGCCCGGGAACTGTTCGCGGACGCGCTGGACGACTTCGAGGCGGCCGGGCGGATGGTGGTCGGTCCGAAGGACTTCATGGACTGGTGCGACCGACACAACCTCTCCCGCCCCTGGGTCTCCGCCCGCCTGAAGGACGCGGCCCTGGACGGCCGGCTGGAGCCGACCTCGGTCACCGGCCGGTGGCGGATCGTCCCCACCTCAAGATCGCCTGACGCCTGACACTGTCAGGCCGCCGTGACACCCAAACCCCTAGGCAAACCCGCTGTCAGACCCCGTGACACCCACGGTCTGACACCCCCTGACAGTGACGCCTGACACCTCACCCTCGGGCCCGCGCCACCCACCACGGCGCGGGCCCGACCCACATCCCGGGAGGCATGCAGATGCCCCACAAACCCGTCATCCACCACCCCGCGCCGATCACCTGGCACCCCGGCCCGCCCCTCGCGCCGGGGCCCCTCCTCCCTGCGATACCGGCCGGGGTGGACATCCGGCTGGTCACCCTGCCGGACGGAACCCGCAC
>NZ_JACBGN010000510.1 GCF_013401435.1 Streptomyces sp. BR123 | reverse complement strand
CGCCCGCCCTCCCCGAAACGCCCCTGGAGGTGGCACTCGTGCCCAGGCCGCTCATCGGCATCACCACCTACGTGGAGGAATCCACCCGCTTCAGGGTGTGGGACGTCCCGACGTCCCTCGTGCCCTCCGGGTACTACGAACTCGTCCAGGCGGCGGGCGGCGCGGCCGTGCTGCTCCCGCCGGACGAACCCGGGACCGCGGCGGAGGTGTTGAGCCGGGTGGACGGCCTGGTCGTCGCCGGCGGCCCCGACCTGGACCCGGTCCGTTACGGGGCCGAGCGGGACCCGCGTACGGGACCGCCGGCGACGCAGCGGGACGAGTGGGAGCTCGCCCTCGTCGGGGCCGCCCTCGCGGCGGGCCGCCCGCTGCTCGGCATCTGCCGGGGCATGCAGGCGCTGAACGTGGCGCTCGGCGGCACGCTGGTCCAGCACATCGACGGCCACGTCGACGCCCCGGGCGTCATGTCCTGGCATCCGGTCCGCCCGGTCGCCGGCACCCGGTACGCGGACCTGGTCCCGGAGGAGGCGGAGGTGCCGACGTACCACCACCAGGCGGTGGAGCGGCTGGGCCGCGGCCTGATCGCCTCCGCCCACGCGGTGGACGGCACGGTCGAGGCGATCGAGCTGCCCGACCCCGACCGCTGGGTGGTGGGCGTGCAGTGGCACCCGGAGCGGGACAAGGACACCCGCGTCCTGGAGGCCCTGGTCGCCGCGGCGGCCGCACACAGCCCGGCCCCCGCCCGGTGACCGGTCCGGCCCGCCGGACGGCGCCGACGTGCGGGGCGTCCGGCGGGTCGGAACACTGGAGGCATGACGAACAAGGCAGTCCTGGAGGGCGGACCGGCCGACCTGCCCGAGCGGGTCGTCGAGGCTCCCGCCCCCGGCGAGGACGTGAAGATCCAGCACCGCGGAGGGTACGAGCACTTCCGGGCCACGGAGCGGCAGCAGGACGGTCCCCAGGGCCGGCTGCCCGTGTTCGAGTGGTGGGAACGGACCGAGATCGCCGAATGACGAGGCATGCCATGACACACACCGCGGAATGGAAGGTCGGTGTCTCGCTGACCGAGGAGGGCGGGACCACCCGCGCCCGGGCCGTCCTGGACACCGGTACCACACAGCTCGTCGGCCGCGGCTCGGCCCGCTGCAACCCCGAGGACGTGGAGGTGCCGGCCATCGGCGACGAGCTCGCCGCGAGCCGGGCCATGCGGGACCTCGCCGGCCAGCTGATGCGTGCCGCCGACCGCGACCTGGCGTCGATGGGCGCCGTCCCCGAGCCGCCCCGCACCTCCTACGGCTGGCCCCAGGACGCCGAAGACCCCACCCGCCGCGGCCGCTGACCCCGCGCGCCGCGAAGTCCGGCCCCGCCGCGGCTGCCGCGCAGCCCCCGCGCTGCGGCCCGGCCGGAGACTGCTCGCACCGTTCTCCGCGCCCCTGACGTGCTCGCGCCCGTTCTCCGGGTGCGGGCCCGTTGGCGCTCGTCGCGCAGCTCCCCGCGCCCCTGCGCGACCGCACCCAGGCACCGGCCCAAGCCCCGGCAGGGTGCGGGGAACTGCGCGAGAAACCACAGCCGGCCGGCCCGCACGCGAAGAACCGGCGGAAGCCGAGTCAGGGGCGCGGGGAACCGCGCGACCGGCCACCCGCCGGCCCGCGGCCGGAGAGCCGACGGGGGCCTACGCCCTGACGCGGGTCAGGGACAGCAGGTCCCTGGCCGGCCCGGCCGGCCGGGCCCCCGCCGGCCACACGGCCCGCAAGGCCCGCCCCAACGCCGCCCCGGACACGGGAACCTCCACCAGCCGCCGCGCGGCCAGCTCGTCCCCCACCGCCAGCTCCGACAGCACGCAGGGCCCCGCCCCGCTCACCGCCGCCGCCTTGACGGCCGTCGTCGACGCGAGTTCCAGCAGCGGCGCCGCAAGCCCCCCGCTCCCGACGAGCGCCCCGTCCAGCACCTGCCGGGTCCCCGACCCCCGCTCCCGCAGGATCAGGGGGGTGGAGGCCAGCTCGGCCGCGGTGACCGGCCCGGCGCGGCGCGCCCACGGGTGAGCGGGGGCGACGGCCACCACCAGCCGGTCCTGTGCGATCACCACCGAGTCCAGCCCCTCCGCAACGGTGAGCCCCTCCACGAAGCCCAGGTCCGCCTCGTGCGCGAGCACCCGATGCGCCACCACCGCCGAGTTCCCGGCGTGCAGGGACACCGCCGTGCCGGGCCGCTGGCCGCGCAGGGCGATCAGCCAGCCCGGCAGCAGGTATTCGGCGATGGTCATGCTGGCGGCGACCCGCAGCCGGGAGTCCCGCTGCCCGCGCAGCGCCTGCGCGCCCGCGTCGAAGGCCTCTGCGGCCTCGACGACCCGCCGCGCCCAGTCCGTGACGAGCGCGCCTTCCGCCGTCAGCGTGGATCCCCGCGGCGAGCGGTCGACGAGCGCGACGCCGAGCCGGGTCTCCATGGCCCGGATGCGGCTGCTCGCCGCGGGCTGGGTGATGCCCATCCGCTTGGCCGCCCCGCTCAGGCTGCCGACCCGGGCGACCTCGAGCAGCAGTTCCAGTGCGCCCAGATCCGGCACCCGGTGCACCAGCGGAATCCACTCCTCATTACCCATAAAGTCAGTTTATGGCCTCATAGAAGTGCGGCCCCTGCCGCCCGGACCGCCCCGCGACGACGCTGGGCCCATGGCCACCACCCTCGTGCGACCCCACGAAGACCCCTCCCGGAGCGCCGGGACGGCCCACAAGGCCGGCACCGCGCTCCCGACCTGTCTCTTATACACAA
>NZ_JACBGN010000050.1 GCF_013401435.1 Streptomyces sp. BR123 | reverse complement strand
CCCCTCGCCTCTCCTCCCCTCCTGTCTCCGCACCACCCGAGGAGCACCGTGCGCCTGCCCGCCCACCGCCGCCTGACCTTCGGCGCCGCCCTGCTGGCCGCAGCGGCCGCCCTGTCGCCGGCCGCCACCGCCCACGCCGCCGTGATCCGGCCGGCCGCCACACCCGCCGGGGCCTCCACCGCCCCGGCGCCGAGGCCCGACCTCGACGCGCTGGTACGGGCGTTGCGCAGCACGACCGCGGCCGGCGCCCCCGGGGCCATGGCCCGCTTCACCGGACCGGGCCGCCCCGTGGCCAAGGCCGTCGGGGTACGGGACCGGGTCGGCGGCGCGGCCATGGATCCGCGGGCCCGATTCCGGATCGGCAGCGTCACCAAGACGTTCTCCGCGGTCGTCCTGCTGCAGCTGGCGGCCGAGGGGCGGCTGGGCCTGGACGACCCGGTCGAGCGGCACCTGCCCGGGCTGCTGCCCGACGGCGGCCGGATCACGGTGCGCCATCTGCTGTCCCACCGCAGTGGGCTGCCCGACTACACGGACGCAATGTTCGAGCGCACCGTGCCCGGTTTCGAGGCAGTCAGGAAGAAGGTGTTCAGCCCGCGAGAACTCGTCGGACTCGTGCGGCGCGCGCCGCGCGCCGCGCAGCCGGGGGCGGCGTACGCGTACTCGAACACCAACTTCGTGATCGTCGGCATGCTCATCGAGAAGGCCACCGGGCACGGTGTGGCGCAGGAGTACGAGCGGCGCATCATCAAGCCGCTGGGTCTGGACGACACGGCGTACGTGCACCCGGCGACGGCGGTCCCGGGGCGGCATGTGCGCGGCTACCTCCACCCCGACGAGGCGGGCGCTCCGCTGGTGGACGCCACCGAGCAGACGGCGTCCTGGGCGCAGGCCGCCGGGGCGATGATCTCCAGTCCGGCCGACCTGAACACCTTCGTGTCCGCGCTGCTCGGGGGCCGGCTGCTGCCGCCGCGGATGCTGGACGCGATGCTCGTGATGAGCCCGACCGACGCCGCACGGACCCGGTTCTACGGGCTCGGCCTCCGGCGCTACGACCTGACGTGCGGGGTGCGGGTGTACGGCCACACGGGAACGGTGCAGGGCTACTACACGTACGCCTTCGCCACCCGCGACGGGCGGCGCGCGCTGGCCGCCATGGCGAACACCTCGAACCGGGGCCAGGCCAACACCGCGCTGGGCGGCACGCTGGAGGCCGTCTTCTGCGGCGGGAAGTCCGCCTCCGGGCCGACGGGCCGCGGCCTCGCGACGACGCCGAGGCCCACTCCGGCGGACGCGGACGCGGACCTGCCGGAGCGCGGCTGACGCGGCGGCACTCCGGGGGACTCCCCGGTCGGCGCTCCCACGGGGGTGGGGCGCCGGCCGGGGGCGCTCAGACTGCGTGGGGGTCGTACCCGGTGTGATCCGGTCCACGGGGGTGACGAGGTCGCGGCGGAAGAAGTCAGGGCGGCGGCCAGTCCCGGCACCGCGCTGCCGGTGATGACCACGGCCGGGACGGTACGGCGTACCGGCAGGCCGATCGCGGTGCCGACGGCCGGCGCACCCAGGGCGCCGGCGACGGCGGAGGGGCCGGAGGCGTTGAGGATGCACGGGTCCTACCAGTGGACGCCGGCCAGGACGTTCGCGACCGGCTCCCACCACCAGGCGATCAGCGCGGCGACGGCGGCGGAGAAGGTGACGGTGCAGAGCGCGGCGAGGCCGAACCGGGCGGCGAACCAGGTGCGGGCGCCGACACCCCGGGTGAGGGCGAGTGCGACGGTGCCGCGCTCGCCGGCCGCTGGACAGCGGCCGGGCCCGGGGAACGGCGTCCGATGCGCACAGTCCGCCGGCGCGCCGCGGCCCCCCGGCGCGCCGGGTCCTGCGCCGTCCTACTCCCTTGCGTCCAGGGGGAGGGTGGCCACCAGGCGGGCGCCGGACGGGGAGTCCAGGGCGGCGAGCGTGCCGCCGAGACGGGTGGCGATGTCCCGGGCTATGGCCAGGCCCAGGCCGCTGCCCCCCTCGTCGCGGCTGCGGGCGTCGTCGAGGCGGGTGAACCGCTCGAAGACCCGCTCGCGGTCGGCGGCCGGAATGCCCGGGCCGTCGTCCCGCACCTCCACGACCGCCGTGCCCCGGTCCCGGTCGACGCGCAGCGAGAGCAGGACCTGCTGCCCGGCGTGGCGCTGCGCGTTGTCCAGGAGGTTGGCGACCAGGCGGGAGAGCCAGAGCGCGCTGCCCGGCACCGTGGCCTCGTCGGCGATCTCCAGGTCGACGGGGATGCGGTCCCGGCGGCGCGCGCGGGCCGCCTCCCGCGCCACCTCGGCGAGGTCGACCGCGGAGTCCGGCGCCGGCTCCGAGGTGTCGAGGCGGGCCAGCAGGAGCAGGTCGGAGGCGAGGTCCTGGAGCCGGACGGTGTCCTCCAGCGCCCCGCCGACCAGTTCGCCCCACAGCGCCGGGTCGGGGTGGGCCTGGGCGACCTCCAGCTGGGTGCGGAGCACCGTGATGGGGCTGCGCAGTTCGTGCGAGGCGTCGGCGATGAACCGGCGCTGGCGGATCCCGGCGGCCTCCAGCCGGTCCAGGGTGGCGTTCATCGTGACGGCGAGCCGGGCCACCTCGTCCTGGCTGCGCGGTACGGGCACCCTGCGGTGCAGGTCGCGTTCGCTGATCTCGGCGACCTCGGCGCGGATCGCCTCGACGGGGCGCAGCGCCCAGCCCGTCACCCTCCACGTGACCAGGGCCACGGTGAGGACGAGCAGCGGCACGGCCACGGCCAGGGCGGCGGTGATGGCCTCGTCCGCGGCATCGGCCTGCCGGAGGGAGGTCCCCGCGTAGACGGTGACGAGCCCTTCCTCGGTGACGGTGGTGACCTGGACGACGCGGAGGCGGTGTTCGCCGCGCACCGGTGCGGGCTTCCAGGTGTTGCGGACGGTGCCCGGCTTGCCGGGGCGGGTCGGGGTCAGCGCGGGACGGCCGGCAAGCTCGGGGCTGGCGGCGAGGACACGGCCCTTGGCGTCGACGACCTGGAGGAACTCGATGCCGCGGCCCGGCACCAGCACGCTGTCGAGCCGGCCGCGCGCCGCGAGGGCGGCGGTGGCGAGGGCCTGCCGCTCGGCATCGGCCTGGGCGCCGCGCATGAGCCTGCCGTCCAGGATGCCGAGCAGGGCGAAGGAGGCCGCGCCGAGGGCCAGGGCCACCACGGCGGTGGCACCGAGCGTGGCCCGCGCGCGGACCGAGCGGGGACGCAGCCGCCGCCCCGCCGCGCGCAGCCGAGCGGCGGGGCCGCTGCCGGTCGCGGAGGCACGGGCGGGGCCGCTGCCGGTCGCGGTCGCAGAGCCACTGCCGTGCGCGGGCGCAGCCCCGCTGTCACTCACGGGCGCAGAGCCAGGCTCACTGCCACCCGCCGGGGCAGGCCCACGGCCACTCGCCGGGTCGGGGACGCCGCCGGGCACGGGGTCAGCCACCGTCGGCCGCCAGTCGGTAGCCCGCGCCGCGGACGGTTTCCACCGCGGCTCGGCCGAAGGGGGCGTCGATCTTCCGGCGCAGGGCGCTGACGTGCACCTCGACGACGTTCAGGTCGCCTTCGTAGGCGGCATCCCAGACATTCTCCAATATGTCCCGTTTGGGGACTACTTCCCCGGCCCGCCGGGCCAGGTACTCCAGGACCGCGAACTCCCGTGACGTCAGCCGCGCCTCGGCGCCTCCGCGGGTGCAGCGCTGCCGGGCCGGGTCGATGACCAGGTCGCCGAACTCCATGACCTGCGGGCGGCGGCGGCCGGTGCGCCGGACGAGGGCGCGCAGCCGGGCGACGAGGACGACATACGAGAAGGGCTTCGAGAGGAAGTCGTCCGCCCCGGTGTCGAGGGCCTCGGCCTCGTCGTACTCGCCGTCCTTGGCGGTGAGCATGAGGATGCCGGACTCGCAGCCGCTCGCCCGCAGCCGGGCGCAGACCCGGTAGCCGTTGAGGCCGGGCAGCATGATGTCGAGCACGATGGCGTCGTAGTCGTGCTCGCACGCGAGCCAGAGGCCCTCCGACCCGTCGTGGGCGACGTCCACCGAGAAGCCCTCGGCCTGCAGACCCCGCTGCAGGGCAGCGGCGAGCCGCCGTTCGTCCTCGACCACCAGTACGCGCATGGGGTCAAGGTTCTCAGGTCGCCGCGGCGGTTTGCTGAAGAGGTCTTCAGCCTGCTTCAGCGTGGCTTCAGGATGGCCGGTGCAGGATCCGGCGAGCCGGGCACGGTGCCCGGAGAACGCGAGGAGCAGTCTCATGACCCAGTCCAGCCCCCAGCCCGCCGAGTCCCCGACGGGAGCGGACGAGACGAAGGCCGGTCCGGCGGCGGCGAGCCGCGGCCGGATGGCCCGCCTGGTCCGCGAGGGGCGTACGCGGTGGGTGGCGCTCGGAGTGGCCGCGGCGGTCGGCGGCGGTGCGGCGGCGGCCGTGGCCGTGACGGCCGGACACGACCACCACCGGGAGCACGCGCGGGCGAAGTTCGCCGCGGAGGGCCGCGCGCACCACGGCCACGGGGAGGGGCCGGTGGACGGCCCGTTCGGGCAGAAGCGGCTCAAGGGCGGCGAGCCGCCCATGGTCGACGGGGAGCGCGGCTGGCCGATACCGGGCCTGAAGCCGGGCCGGGGCGAGGCCGGCGGCGTCAAGGCCCCGGTCCCGCTGCCCGCGCTGCCGGCGGCGCAGGCCGTGGAGAAGGCGGCGGCCGCCGTGGAGGGCGGCAAGGTCGAGGCCCTGCGGGCGGTGCCCCAGGAGGGCGGCAAGAGCGCGTGGTTGGCGGTGGTCCTCGGCCCCGACGGCGTCCGCCACGCCGTGACCCTGAACGGCGAGGACGGCACGATCACCGGCAACACGGTCCGCGGCAAGACCCGCCCCTGACCTCCCGTCTCCGGGGGCCGCCGTCCGGGCGGCCGACCGGACGGCCGGCCGGCCGTCGGCAGTCCGGGCCGCGGCCCCGAACCCGCCGGCGGCGGACGCGTTCCGGCCGCGGGCGGCCGCAGCCCCGGCGCCCGGCACCGTCCGCAGCGCTCGGCGGGAGCCGGTACGTGCCCGCCGACCGGAACCCCGGCGGCCACCCCGCAGGCCGGAGCACGGCGGGAGCCGGCCGGGCGGAGGCCGGGCGCGGCGCGCCGGGGCCCGTGGGGCTTCAGGCTGTGCGCGGTGCGAGGTGGCGGGTGAGTTCGCGGCAGGCGGCCAGGACGTGCTCCTCCGCGGCCCCCTGGGCTGCCTGCGCCTCCCCCGCCCGCAGCAGCCGTACCAGCTCGCGGTGTTCGTCGACGACGGCCGCGCGGTAGTCGTCGTGTCCGAGCCGGACCCGGGTCAGCTGGTAGAGGTGGACCTGCGAACGGATGCCCGCCCAGCTGTCGTACAGGCGGCGGTTGCGGGCGATCCGGTGGATCCGGTCGTGGAAGTCCAGGTCGAGGGCGAGGAGCCGGGGGCCCTGCGCGCCTCGGGCGAGCTCCTCCGCCATGGTGTCGACCCGTGCGTCCAGCTCGGCGAGGTCCTCTTCCGCGGCCCGTTCGGCGGCGAGGCGGGCGGCGAGGCGGTCGAGGGCCGCCCGGACCGCGTACAGGTCCTCCGCCTCCTCCGCCGTGACGTCGATGACGTTCGTGCCCCGGTGCCATTCGCTGCGGATGAGCCCCTCGCGCGCGAGTACGGCCAGGCCCTCGCGCACCGGTCCCCGGCTGATGTCCATCGAGCGGGCGAGCTCGACCTCGCGCAGCGCCTCGCCCGGCGCGATCCGCCCGGCGAGGATCGCCTCGCGGACACGGTCCGCGGCCTCGTCCGCCAGGCCTCGGCGCCGGGCCTGGCCCACGCCGCCCGAACGGGTCTCGGCCGGGCGCGGCACGGTCTCTTTCATCTCCATGAGCGAATGTTGACATTCGGACATCGGCGGGTCAAAGTCGGGGGGCATCCCACCGGAAGGAGAGCACGATGGGGCGACCCGGCTTCCATCTCGCCGTGTCCGTCGACGACTTGGCGACGGCTCGGGAGTTCTACGGCGGCGTCCTCGGGCTGGCGGAGGGCCGGTCCACCGACGCGTGGGTCGACTGGGACTTCCACGGGCACCAGCTGGTGACCCACCTTCACCACCGCGACACCGCCCCCGGTTCCTCCGCCTCCTCCGCGCACGGCGTGGTCGACGGGCAGCGGGTGCCCGTGCCGCACTTCGGACTGCTGCTCTCGGTACCGGAGTTCCATGCCCTGTCGCGGCGGCTGCGGGCGGCCGGGACCGCGTTCGCCGTCGAGCCCGGGGTCCGCTTCGCCGGCGAGGCGGCCGAGCAGTGGACGATGTTCCTGCACGACCCGGCGGGCAACGCGCTGGAGTTCAAGGCCTTCGCGGACGAGGCGCAGGTGTTCGCCCGATGAGCCGCGGCCGCGGTGTCCTGGTCACCGGCGCGTCCCGGGGGATCGGCCGGGCGGTGGCCGCCGCGTTCGCCCGGCAGGGCGACCGGGTGGCCGTGCACTGCTCGACCCGGCAGTCCGGCGCACTGGACACGCTGGCCGCGCTGCACGGGGACGGGCACGTGCTCGTCGAGGGCGACCTCACCGACCCGGCCCGCGTCGAGGCGCTGGCCGCCGAGGCGGCCGGGGCGCTGGGCGGCGTGGACGTGCTGGTGAACAACGCGGCGGTGATGGTTCCGCACCCGCTGCCCACGACCTCGTACGCCGACTGGCAGGAGGCCTGGCAGCGCACGGCGGCGGTGAACCTGTTCGGCACCGTCAACATCAGCTACTGCGTCGCCCGCCGCATGATCGACGAGGGCCGGGCGGGCCACATCGTGAACGTCGGCTCGCGCGGCGCCTTCCGCGGCGAACCGGACCACCCCGCGTACGGGGCCACCAAGGCCGCGCTGCACGCGTTCGGCCAGTCGCTGGCGGTCTCGCTCGCGCCGCACGGCATCGTGGTCGCCTCGGTGGCGCCGGGCTTCGTCGCCACCGAGCGGGTCGCGGACCGCCTCGCCTCCCCCGAGGGGGAGCGGATCGCCGCGCAGAGCCCCTTCGGCCGGGTCGCCGCGCCCGAGGAGGTCGCCTCGGCCGTCCTGTACCTCGCCTCGCCCGAGGCGGCCTGGTCCTCCGGGGCGGTCCTGGACGTGAACGGGGCCTCGTACCTGCGGACCTGAGGCGCAGGCGCGGGCGGCGCCGCCGTCAGCCGGCGAAGACCGCCTCGGCCTCGTCGGCGTACGCGCGCAGCAGCGGCCGTACGGCGGCGGGGTCCGCGGCCCCGCGGGGCAGCAGGCGGTGCAGCTCGCCGGGGGTGGCGTGGCTGAGCAGCCAGCCGCGGGCCCACGCCGGGTCCGCCGCGCGGTCCGTGGAGCGGATGCCGGCCTCGGCGGCGGCGTACGCGGCCCCGGGCACCCGGCCGGTGAGGAGCGGGAAGAGGTGCTCCTCCTCGGCCGCGACGTGCCGGGCGAGCAGGTCGCGCTGCCGGGCGAGGAGGCCCGCCAGTTCCCGTACGCGGCCGTCCGGATCGGCGGCGAAGCGGTCCGCGGCCGAGTCGCAGGCGGCCTGGAGGGCGTCGAGCGCCTCGTGGTCGTCGGCGAAGCGGACCAGACCGGCGACCGTGTCGGCCGCGTCCGGCACGGCGTCCAGGACCAGCGGCCACAGGACCCGGTCCTCACCGCGGTGGTGACCCCGGACGACGGCGTGGTAGCGGTGCACGTACGCGGCGATGGCGGCGGCCCGGCCGGCGGACACCGGCCGGCCGGCCGAGGCGAGACCGGCGAGCAGCGCGGCGAGGCGGTCGATGTCGGCGAGCATCGCCCGGTGGGCGAGCCGGATGCCGGTGAGGTCGGGTGCCGTGCCGGTGCCGCGCGGCGCTGCCGCGGAGTCGCAGGTGCGTTCGCTGTCCATGCGACGACCCTGCCCGCTGCTGCTGTGCATTCGGTCAACGTTCGATGAACGCCGCCGGGCGCCGTAGGCTCGTACGCCTGACCCGCCGTCAAGTCTGGGGAAGCCGCCATGCCGTACACCGGTCCCGGTACCGGTCCGCAGTCCGTCGACCGCGCCCTGGCGATCATCGACGCCGTCGCCGACACGGGCGGCGGGCCGGTGAGCGCCAAGGCGCTGGCGCGCCGACTGGAGTGCTCGCTGTCCACGGCCTACCACCTGCTGGCCCCGCTCACCGAGCGCGGCTACCTGGTGCGCACCGTGCAGGGGTACGTGCTGGGGCCCCGGATCCCCGGGCTCCACCGCAGCCTGCTGCGGCAGCTGGAGCCGGCCCCGCGCATGGCGGACGTGCTGGCCCGGCTGCGCCGCACCACCGGGGCCGAGGCGTACTACACCGCCTACCGGGGCGGTCTGATCACGGTGGTCGACACGACGGCCCCGGTCACGGACACCGGCAACCCCTTCACCCCGGGGCGGGAGACCCGGGCCCATGCCACCGCGCACGGCAAGGCGCTGCTGGCCGAGCTGCCGCGGCCGGCCCTGCGGCGGTACCTGGCCGAGCACGGGATGGCCAGGCTGACCGGGGCCACCATCACCCGCGCCGACGTGCTGGAGGCCGAGCTGTCCCGGGTGCGGGGGCAGGGCTTCGCCGTGTCCGTCGGAGAGGCCGACCCCGCGTACACCTGCGCGGCCGTCGCCCTGCCGCGCGGGACCGGCGGCGGCGACGATGCGGTGCACGCCCTGTCGGTGTCGCTGCCGACCGCGGAGTTCCGGCGGCGGACCCGGGAGATCCACACGGCCCTCGTCCGGACCGCCGAAGAGGTGCTCGCCGCGGGCTCCCGCTGACGCCGGACCGCGCGGGGTTTCCGACGGTGCCGGAAAGCGGGCGCGCCCGGGTGCGCCGCCCGGGCGCCGCCTGCCAGGCTGGCCGCATGATCTTCATCGCCGTCAGGTTCGACGTCCGTCCCGAGTTCAGCGAAGACTGGCTCACGATCGTCGACGACTTCACCCGGGCCACCCGCAACGAGCCGGGCAACCTCTTCTACGACTGGTCGCGCAGCGTCGACGACCCCACCAAGTACACGCTCCTGGAGGGCTTCGCCGACGCCGAGGCGGGCGCCGCGCACGTCGCGTCGGACCACTTCAAGGCCGGTATGGAGACGATGGCCCGCGCCATCGCCACCCGTCCGGAGATCATCCACGTCGAGGTTCCGGGCCAGGGCTGGAACGCCATGGCCGAGCTGTCGCCGCGCGACTGAACCCCGTCACCCCACGCGCCGCGGCGCGCGCGTCATGCGGGGAGGTCCAGCAGGCGGGCGGCCATCTCGCGCATCTCGACCTTGCGGATCTTCCCGGTGACGGTCATCGGGAACTCCTCCACCACGTGGACGTAGCGCGGGATCTTGAAGCGGGCCAGCCGTCCGTCGCAGTACGCGCGGACGGCCTCCGCCGTCAGCGGCGCGGCGCCGTCGCGCATGCGCACCCACGCCATCAGCTCCTCCCCGTACTTGGCGTCGGGTACGCCGATGACCTGTACGTCCAGGACGTCCGGGTGGGCGTGGAGGAACTCCTCGATCTCCCGCGGGTACACGTTCTCCCCGCCGCGGATCACCATGTCCTTGATGCGGCCGGTGATGGCGAGGTAGCCGTCGCCGTCCATGACCGCCAGGTCCCCGGTGTGCATCCAGCGCGCCGCGTCGACCGCCTCGGCGGTCCGATCCGGTTCGTCCCAGTAGCCGAGCATCACCGAGTAGCCGCGGGTGCACAACTCCCCCGGCTCGCCGCGCGGGACGGTCCGGCCCGTCTGCGGGTCGACGACCTTGACCTCCAGGTGCGGGCCGACCCGGCCCACGGTGGAGACCCTGCGGTCGAGGGAGTCGTCGGAGCGGGTCTGGGTCGACACCGGGGAGGTCTCCGTCATCCCGTAGCAGATGGACACCTCGGCCATGCCCATGCGGTCGATGACCTCCTTCATCACCTCCACCGGACACGGCGAGCCGGCCATGATGCCGGTCCGCAGGCTGGACAGGTCGTACCGGGCGAAACCCGGGTCGGCCAGCTCGGCGATGAACATGGTGGGGACACCGTACAGCGAGGTGCACCGCTCGGCCTCGACCGCGGCCAGAGTGGCCGCCGGGTCGAAGGAGGGGGCGGGGATGACCATGGCCGCCCCATGGCTCGTACACGCCAGATTCCCCATGACCATGCCGAAGCAGTGGTACAGCGGGACCGGGATGCACACCCGGTCCTGCTCGCTGTAGTGGCACAACTCGCCCACGAAGAAACCGTTGTTGAGGATGTTGTGGTGCGACAGGGTCGCACCCTTGGGGAAGCCGGTGGTCCCCGACGTGTACTGGATGTTGACCGGGTCGTCCGGGCTCAGTCCGGCCCCGGCGCGGACCAGTTCGGCCGGGTCGCCCTCGCGGCCGCGCTCCAGCAGGGCCGTCCAGTCGGGCCCGTCCAGCAGGACGGTGAACTCCAACTCCGGGCAGCGGGACCGCACTTCCGCGATCATGGCGGCGTAGTCGGAGGTCTTGAAGCGGTCCGCTGCGACCAGCATCCGCATCCCCGACTGCCGCAGCACGTACTCCAACTCGTGGGCCCGGTAGGCCGGGTTCACGGTGACGAGGATCGCCCCGAGCCTGGCGGTGGCGTACTGCACGAGCGTCCACTCGGCGCGGTTGGGGGCCCAGATGCCGACCCGGTCGCCCTTGGCGATGCCGAGGCCGAGCAGGCCGAGGGCGAGGGCGTCGACGTCGGCGGCGAACTCCGCGTACGTCCAGCGGCGCCCGGTGGCGGCCTCGACGAGCGCGTCACGGCCGGGGAAGCGGCGTACGGTGCGGTCCAGATTCTCCCCGATCGTGTCGCCCAGCAGAGGCACTTCACAGACCCCGGACGCATAGCTCGACGCAGCGGACACACGTTCCTCCTTGATCGGTGGCGGTGCATCCTAGCCGGTCCGGCGCCCCGGGCACGCCGCTCTTCACGCCACTCCCGGAGCCGCTCCCCGACCCGCTCCCCGGCCCGCTCCTCGTCTATTCCTCGATGGCGCCGCCGAGCCGCCGCAGGTGCCGGCGGAAGGTGTACGAGGGGTCGGCCTCCCGCAGGACCAGGTAGTCTGCGAAGGCCGTCTGCCGACGCAGGGTGTCGCCCGACCGGATCCTGCGGGCCTGCTCCAGCTCGGTGTCCCGGATTCGCCGGGCCGCGTCCAGCACTCCCTCCACCCGGTCGGCGGCGACGAACAGCACCCCGTCCGCGTCGCCGAAGACGACGTCCCCGCCGGTCACCAGGTGCGCCCCGAAGCGGGCGCTGGACAGCGCCTCCGGCTCCCGCTCGTCCAGCCGTACGGGACCGGCCGGAAGGGATCCGTAGCTGAAGACGGGGAGGCCGACCTCCGCCAGCTCCGGCGTGTCGCGGTGCAGTCCCCACACCACCAGGCCCGCCAGACCGGCCCGGTCGGCCTCCAGCGCGGCCAGGTCGCCCACGCAGGCCTCGTCGGTGCGGCCGCCGTTGTCGATGACCAGGACGTCACCGTGCCGGGCACCGCCGAACACCTCCAGGAACACGTCGACGCTGCCGTAGTGGCGTACCGGCAGCGCGGGCCCGGCGATCCGCTGCCCGGTGACGACCGCGCCGATGCCGGGCGGCGCGACGCGCAACGGCAGGCCGGTGCGCACGCACGCGTCGGCGACGAGCGGGGTGGACAGGTCGGCGAAGTCCTTCAGCATCGGCTCCCCTTCTCCTGCGGATCCTCCGGTCGGGGCGGCGGAACGGGCCGCCCGCCCCCATGGTGCCCGGTACGCCGCGGGCGGTCAGCCGCTCAGGGGATGTCGGTGTCCGAGGGCTCCGCCTCGTAGGTGTGCGGATCGTCGGTCGTCCATTCGATCAGCGGGGAGTCACCGAGGACGATGTCGTCGGGATCGGGTACGCCGGCCCGGCGCAGGAACTCGATGACGTCGGCGTCGCTGCGGGCCAGGCCCAGGATCGAGTCCCGGCCCTCGGCCCGCAGGGAGACCCGGCGGCCGCCCGCGGGCGCGATCCGGTGGACGACGATCGGCGCATGGTGCATGCGCCCAGCCTCCGCCGGGAAGGGCGGGCCCGCATCCGGACACGGGCCCGCCGTCCGCCATCGGACTCACGGGCGGCAGGTGACCGGCAGGGCCCGCAGGGCATGGAAGCGGAAGGTGGCGGCCCACGGGAGCGCGGCGAGCGGGCGGGCCGGACGGAGGTCCGGGAGCCGGTCCAGCAGGGCGCCCAGCGCGGTACCGATCTGCAGGCGGGCCAGCGGGGCGCCCAGGCAGTAGTGCAGGCCGTGGCCGAGCGCGAGGTGGGCGTTGTCCTGCCGGGTGATGTCGAAGCGGTCCGGGTCCGGGTAGCGGGCCGGGTCCCGGTGCGCGGAGGCCAGGCAGAACAGCACCGTGTCGCCGGCCGGGATCCGGACGCCGCCGATGTCCACGGGTTCGGTGGGGAAGCGGCGGATCGCCGTCTGGTTGGGGGAGGTGTGGCGCAGCAGTTCCTCGACGGCCCCGGGGAGGAGGCCGGGGTCCGCGCGCAAGGCGGCCAGCTGGTCGGGGTGGGTCATGAGGGTGAGCGTGCCGGCGCTGATGACGTGCTGGACGTTCTCGCTGCCGGCCATCAGGATCAGGAAGGCGAGGGAGACGAGTTCGTCCTCGGTGAGGCGGTCGTCCTCGTCGCGGGCGGCGATCAGGTCGGAGAGCAGGTCCTCGCCGCGGTGCGCGCGCCGCTCGGCCACGAGGTCGGTGAGGAACCGGTGGACGGCGCCGACCGCGGCCACGAGGTCCTCGCGCGAGCGCGGGGAGAGCATCGTGGCGATCCAGCCGGCGAACCGCTCCCGGTCGGGGCCGGGTATGCGGAGCAGCGCGCCGATGACCCGCAGCGGCAGGGGGCGGGCGAGCTCCGTGACCAGGTCGGCCTCGCCGTCGGCGGCGATCCGGTCCGCGAGCCGTGCCACCAGGTCGTCGACGCAGGTCTGGATGCCGGCGCGCAGGCGTTCGGCATGGCGCGGGGTGAAGGCCTGGGACACCAGGCGGCGCAGGCGCAGGTGGTCCTCGGGGTCGATGTTCAGCAGGTTGCGGTCGAGGGCGGGCGGCAGGGAGAAGCCGCTGAACCCGGTGGTGGAATGCCGCTTGTTGACCGAGAGCCGCGGGTCGGAGAGTCCACTGCGCACATCCGCCTCGCGGGTGACGAGCCATACGGGCGAGCCGTCGGGCAGCGCGATGCGGTGCACCGGTCCGGCGGCGCGCAGCCGCGCGTAGAGCGCGTGCGGGTCGGCGGCGAAGGATGCGTCGAAGGGGGACGGGAGGTGGCCGGCGGCTGCCTGCTGGGTCATGCGGTGTCCTTACGCGTATCGGTCGAATTCCCTCATGATGCCCCGGCCTTGTGGCCCTGCCGGGCGACGGACCGGCCGGGTGACGGACCCGATCCGGCCAAATTCTTGGCATGCTCCTGACATTTCAAGCGGGTCGTGGGACCTTCCGTCGCGTACGCCGCACCCGCTCTCTCCCCCGGCCGGTCCGCGGACACCGCCTCCGCCCGCCGGGTGCACGCCGGCGTGGCCCACCCAGGCCCCGCTTCACACCCCACAGGACGTGGCGAACAGGAGCGACAGCATGAAGACCTCCACATGGCCGGGCGTGACCGCCCTGGCCGCCGCACTGCTCGTCGGCAGCGCCGTACCGGCAAGCGCCTTCGGCCCCTCGGCCGAGCAACGGCTCGACGGCACCATCGTGGTCGCGGGCAACACCTGCACCTGGACCGGCGCGCGCACCAGCGCCGATCCGCCGAGCACCCTGACCGTCGACCGCACCACCATCAACACCCCTGGCGGCAACCTGAGCTGCGGCGGCGGGATCACCGCCGCCCTCAACAACGACCCCGGCTTCACCTTCGACGACGCCGCAGGCACCGCGAGGACGGACGCCATCGACATCACCGGCAGGCAGAGCTTCATCTCCTGCCGCTACAAGGCCTCGAACATCGCCTGGACCCGCGACGGGGCCACCCGCAAGTACGTCAACCAGGCATTCACCGCCACCAAGGTCTCGGGCAGCTTCCTGTGCCCCGGATCGGTCACCACCGCGGCCGGCGACGCCTCCATGCTCTTCCGCTGACCCCGGCCCGGACCGCGCCCGCCCCCCGGCCCGGACGCGGCCGGGGGGCGGGCCCGTTCGGTCCCGGATCAGGCCTGGCAGATGCCGCGCTCGTGGTCGACCGTGGCGGTCGCGCGGGAGTACTGCCACTGCGGGGCCAGCAGTTGCTCGTTCAGCTGCCCGGCCGCGGCCGGGCTCTCCACGATGTAGCCGAAGTCCTGGAGCCACGCCGGGTAGAGGTTCTTCGAGCCGATGTAGAAGGCCGAGTGGTCCACCGAGACCAGCTTGTGGTGCTGGGCGTACGGACGGCCGTCCGCCCACTTCGGGCTCTGCGCGCTGCGGAAGGTGGCCAGCTGGAGGTTCGAGCACATGGCGGTGCGGGCCGTGCCCTGGTCGCCGGTGAGCAGGGCGAGGCGGTCGCGGAGGGTGTCGCTGATCTCGGACAGCGACTTGATCTGCGAGTAGCCGCCACTGCCCACGGCGCCGCGGTTCTCGGGGTCGCTGACGACGATGCGGACCTTCACGCCGGCGGCCATCTTCGCGGCGAGGGCGTCGTAGACGCGGATGTCGTAGCGGGGCAGCGGCGGGCAGGTCGCGTTCATGTCCTGCTGGGAGATCTCGATGCTCCGGTTCGCGCTGGAGATCAGCGTGCGCAGCGCGCTCTCCTCCGGGTTGACGGTGTCGTAGTCACGGTCGGCGTTGGTGTTGTCGTGCAGGCCGACGAGGCACTTGGTGTCGGGGGCGCCGGCCAGGGTGGGCCGGAAGGAGGACGACGGGTCGTTGCGCTTGATGCCGACGCCGAGTCCGCCGACGGCGATGGCGGGCACTCCGCCGCCCTGGCCCTGCCCGGGCGCCGGCACCGGCGCCGGGTTGCCCTTGGCCAGCGCGGGCATGCAGCCGGCGCCGTTGGAGGAGGCGAACCAGACGCTGGAGATGTTGCTCTTGTTCTGACAGGTCCAGGACCACAGTTCGTCCAGGTACCGGCTCGCCGAGGCGGCCGCCGGACCGCGCAGCGCGAGGTCGACGTCGGCGACCGGGTGGCCGGTCTCCGTGTAGTCGTCCTTCCAACTGTTGATGCCGCCGGTGATGACGGACTGGCCGTCCACCACGAGGATCTTGGAGTGGTTCCAGGAGAACGCCGTCTTCGAGGTGGTCATCGAGGCGACGTTGAGGTCCACCCGCGCGGCGTCCGGGCCGAGCTTGGCGACCAGTTCGTCCCGGTACTTCGACGGCACCACGTTCAGGTGGTAGACGGGGGCGGCGCCGACGAGGATGCGCACCTTGAGCTTGTTCCCGCGTCCGGCCGAGGACTTCAGGCCCGCGACGATGGCGTCCTGGAACGCGCCGTTGGGGAAGGGTGCGAGGGTCGATATGTCGACGGTCTGCGTCGCCTGGGAGATGTTCTCCGTCATCTTCGCCAGCAGGCGGTCGGTTCCGGGGCGCTTCGCGCACGTGTTGTCGCCCCAGCAGCCGGGGGTCTGCAGCAGCCAGTCGGCACCGCCCGCCGAGGACGCGTCCAGGACGTTGCCGCCCGTCCGCTCCCACACCGACCCCTCGAGGCCGGGCGACACCTGGCGGAGCATCTGCTCGACGGCGTCCAGGTGGGGCGCAGGCGTGGCGCCCGCTGCGGGCGAGGCGGCCGCGGGCACCGCCGGGAACAGGGTCAGGACGGCCGCGGAGACGGCTGCGCCGGCGGCGAGGGCGGAGGAGCGCAAAAGGGAATGGCGGTGCAATGTGACTTCCTTGAACGAGGGATCGCCGTCGCCGCAGACCGGGCCGCCGGCAAGATCAACTCGCGGAAGTTACCACCGAGTCGGATATCTCGGGAATCGCGCGCATCGGATTCGGCCACCCGCTTTGCCCGACCGCACACCCATCGAGGAAAATTGACCGAGAATCGCCGATTGGACAAGCGGTCGATTCAATGACGACGATGTCAGCTGCAACATTGCGGCTGCCTACGGGGGGCAAACCGGCCAAATGGCATCGTTCCTCAACTCGGTCCGCACCGTCCTCATTTCCGACACCGGAGAGATTTGGCCATGAGCTTCGGCGATCCGAACAACCCGTACGGCCAGCAGCCCCCGCAGGGTCAGCCCGGTTACCCGCAGCAGGCTCCCCAGGGCGTCCCCCCGCAGTACGGCTACCCGCAGCAGCCCGCCCCGGGCGTCCCGCCGCAGTACGGCTACCCGCAGCAGCCCGCCGCGTACCCGGGCTACCCCGCCCCGGGCATGCCGGGGATGCCGGGCACCGGAATGCCCCCGCTCGCCCACTGGGGCCTGCGGGTCGGCGCGTACCTGCTCGACCTCCTGATCATCGCCGGTCCGATGTACGCCCTGGGCTTCATCGACCTCGGCACCGCCTCGGACCCGGCGAACGCCAAGCCCGGCATGTTCTTCGCGATCGGCGTGCTGTACGCGATCGGCATGGCCGTCTTCCAGCTGTACCGCGAGGGCTCCACCGGCCAGAGCATCGGCAAGAAGATCGTCGGCATCAGCGTGCGCCGCGAGGCCGACGGCAACGTCCTCGGATTCGGCATGGCGTTCGTCCGCAAGCTGGCCCACGCCCTCGACAGCCTGCCCTGCTACATCGGCTGGCTGTGGCCGCTGTGGGACGACAAGTCGCAGACCTTCGCCGACAAGGTGTGCAGCACCGTCGTCATCCGCGTCCCCAAGGGCTGAGGCCGCTCCCTCTCTTCCCCCTTTCCGCCCGGCAGCGATCGTTCGCTGCCGGGCGGACGCCGTTCCGGGACCCGTCCGGAGCCCGTCCGGGCCGTCCGGCGCCACGTCAGACGCGCGCCACGTCAGACGCCCGCCGTGGCGAGCGCCGTCCGCAGCCGCCCGGCCTGGGCGACCAGTTGCGACGAGCCGCCCCGCCCGGCAACTGCGGACAGTCCTGCGGGCTCCGGTCCCGCGGCGCCGCAGGCCTCCACGCACTCGGCGGCCACGGCCAGCACCTCTCCGGCCCCGCGCAGGCCGCCGTCCGCCAGCAGGGCCGGCAGCGCCCCGGCGAGCACCGCCCAGGTGGTCGCGTACGCGCCCGTTCCGGCGGCCGTGCGCAGCGCGTCGGCGAGGCGGTTGGGCTTGACCGTGCCCAGGGCGAGCAGTTCTGCGAGGTCCTGTCCGAGCGTCGCGGCGCCCAGCTCACCCCGCGCGGCGAGCACCAGCAGCGCGTCCACGGCCGCCAGCCGGTCCTCGGCGTGCCGGGCGCCGAGGCCGGTGGCCACCGCCAGGTGCAGTACGGGGCCCGCGGGGCCCCCCATCTCGGCGAGCCGGGAGAGCCGCTGTCCCGCGCCGCGCTCCTCGACGGCGGCGCACGCGGTCAGCTCGGGCAGGAGCATGACCGCCTGCGTCTCGCGGTCCTCGGGCAGGACGGCGAGCTGCGCGAGCTCCCGGCCCTCCCAGTGGTAACAGGGGTCGGCGCTGCCGCCGTTGAACGCGCGGCCCAGCCGGTGGAACGGGGCGGGGAAGTCCCGGCTCAGCACGGGCCGTTCTTCGGTGTCGACGACGATCCGCCGCACCGACTCCCGCATGCGGCCGCCCCACCAGCCGGGCCGCGGCGGTGCCGGCTCCTCGACGCGGCGGACCGTGCGCGGCGGCTCGCCGGCCCCGGTCAGCCAGGCCGCGAGGCGTGCGCCCTCGGGCGTGCCGAGCGCGGCCGCCGCCGGGGCGGCCTCCGGGTCGCGCCGTACGCGCAGCAGCGCCTGGCCGAAGTCGGCGGGTTCGGGTTCGACGCCCAGGCGCCCGTAGGCGGCGAGGCGTTCGACGAGGTCCGACGGCTCCAGGGATCCCGTGTCCCAGGTCGGCGTGGCGAGCAGGAAGGGCAGCGGGTCCGCCAGGATCCGGGCGGCCGCCTCGTACAGCCGGGCGCCGGTCACCCCGGCCATGGCAGTGTGGGCGCAGTCCCGTCCCGACCGGTCGTCCCGCAGGCCCCGGCCCGCGCGCAGGTCGTAGAAGCGGATGTGCCCCATGACGGTCGCGGCGACCAGCTCCAGGCCCTGGAGCCATTCCGGGTCCGCGTGGTATCCGCCGTCGCCGATCCACGGCCGGTCGGCCAGCGCCGGGCGCAGGGCCACGCCGAGTTCGGCCCGGTCGCGGTGGGCGTGGCGGACGAGGGCGTCGAAGGCCGTCTCGAACTCCTCCGTGGTCGGCCGCCGGGACTTGACCAGGGCGGCGACCAGTTCGACGGTCTCGGCGACCGACAGCTGCGCGGCGGAGTCCAGACGGCGGCGCACCGGTGCCGGGGGCAAGGTCTCCGTGTACGGCGTCCCGTCGGCGACGGCGTCGGCGACGGCGCCGAGCAGATCGGCGGCGGCGCGCCGGTGGACGGGGCTGAGCAGGTCGGCCTGGAAGGCGAGTTCGGTGCGCAGGTCGTCGTCCTCCGGCCGCAGGTGGGCGGCGACGAGCTTCAGGGCGCGCTCCTGGAGGGCGGTGTCGGCGTGCCCGAACGCGGCGGCGACGGCGGGCAGCAGGACGGAGCGGTCGTCCCGTTCCCGCCTCAGCGCCTTGCCGAGGAGCACCAGCTGGGCGCGGACGAGCTTCTTCTCCGGGCGGAAGAGGACGGCGGCCGACATCTCGGCGAGCCGCTCCGCGGGCAGCCGACCGGCTTCGAACAGGCCGGCGAGGACCTGCTGGGCGTGGCCGGCGAGCGGGGAGTGCGCGTCGGCGGCCAGGGCCATCCAGTCCGCGGTCCGCTCCGCCTGCTCGTCCTCGGTGGGTTCGAGGACGCCCAGGAGGTCGGTGAAGAACGTGAGTCCGGCGGGGCGGCCGCCGCGCAGCAGGCGGGCGAGGCAGCCGTCGAGCAGCATCCGCCGCTCCACTGTCCCCTGCGCGGCGAGTGCGGCGAGCTCCGCGGGCCAGCAGCCGGGGGCCCCGGGGGCGCCGTACCAGTGGAGGGCCACGGCGGTCTCGGCGGTCTCGAACAGCCGGGGCACCAGCTCGCGTACGTACGGCTCCGCGTGCAGCGCGAGGCGCAGCGTGCCGGTGGATCCCCCGTGGCCGCGGTGGGCCATCTGACGGGCCCATGCGTGGACGAACGCGTCGCCGGTGGGGGCCGGGCAGTCGTCCGGCGCCCGCAGCAGCAGTTCCCGGATCAGCCGGTACTGGCTCTCCACGGTGGCGGTACGGGCGGCAAGGCGGTGGGCGAGGTCGCCGAGCCAGGCCGGGTCGCGGGCGGCGAGCACGTCGATCAGGATGCCGTTGACCGACTCCCTCGTGTCCCACAGGTCGCGGGCGGCGATCCAGGAAGCGGCGGCCGCCGCTCCGGTGTGGCAGCCTGCGCCGGCGACGAGCAGGCCGGGGCGTATCCGCTCGTACTCGGACCGGCGGCTCCAGTCCCAGCCGCGGATCTCGCGGCGCAGGGTGGTGAGTTCGGGGACGAGGGCGCGGCGTTCGGCGGCCGTCAGCGGCTTGACCAGGCCGGGCACCAGGTGGGTACGGCCTTCGCGGACGGCGTCGAGGACGGCGGAAGCGGCGGCGGGGGCGGCGGTGGCAGTGCTCATCGGGCTTCTCCGGAGGCAGGGAAGGCGGCAGGGGCGGGGGCGGCGGATGCCGGTTCGGCGCGGCGGGCCATGCGGACGGCGAGCGCGTGCTTGCACGGCCCGCGGCGGCCGCGGTGGTCCGCCCACCACTGGCAGGTGCAGCTCAGCACCCCGGTGGCGGCCTCGCGGACCTGGTAGCGGCGCTCCCCGGAGAGGACGGTGGCGGTGGCGTCGGCGTGCAGGAGGACCGACCCCTCGGCGAGCAGGGCGCGGGCGGCGACCAGCCGGGGGTTGTGGCGCTCGGCGCGTCGGGCGTCGTACGGCAGCTCCCGGTGGAAGTAGGCGGCTTCGGCGACGTCGTACCCGACCCGGCCGGCGGTGCCGAGGCGGGCGAGGGCGGCGCGGACGCGTTCCTGGCTCAGCCCGCACTGTGCGGCCAGGTCGGCGGTGTCGATGCGGGGCTCCCAGGCGAGCAGGACGGAGACGAGGTCGGCGTCGCGGGCCGCGTCGTCGGTGGCGAGCGCCTCCAGGACGCCGCCCTCGCCGGAGAACCCGCGGGCGGGCTCCGGGGAGAGGGTGAGGGTGAGGCGCATGCCGGGCAGGGCGACCTCCCAGGCACTGGCGGTGGCCGCGCCGCCGTGGGCCGCGGGCCCGTACACGCGCAGCCCGGTCGCGTACCGCAGGACCCGCTGGAGCGCGGCGAGCCGCTCCGGTCCGGGCAGGCACACGGCGCCGGGGACCGGCCGGGTGGTGGGCCGCAGGGCGGCACCGGCGGGGACGACCCACAGGGGTCCGCGGGCGGCGCCGGCGGTGGAGCTGCGCGGGAGGCTGCGCAGGAACCGTACGGCGTCGGACGCGCCCAGCTCTGCGCGCAGGTCGAAACCGGCGGAGACCACCTGGGATTCGGCGAATCCGCGCAGCCAGCGGTCGGGCAGCGGCACCTTCTTCTCCACGACCGGCCCGTCCAGGGTGGTGACGGCGAGTTCGTCGGGGCCGACGCGCAGGTGGAGCGGTTCGTCGCCGGACAGCCGGGAGAGGGCGTCGCGCAGCGGGTTGTTGACGTCGACGTTGGTGGTTCCGTGGCCGGTGTCCGCGCCGTCGAGGCCCTCGGGGAGCACGTCGAGGCGGGCGTACACCCCGCAGCATCCCGAGAACGACTCGAACCGAATCCGGTCGCCGTTCGCGGTCACGACCGGGTCCAGCGAGGCCCGCAGGGTGCGCTGGTAGTAGCGTGCGGAGGCGACGTCGGCCACGGCCAGCAGCCCGCGCGCGGCTGCCTGAGGGGAGCTCAGGAAGCCGGCGAAGAACTGCGGGTGTGCCTCGTGGCCGACCGGTGTCAGCCCTCCGGAGGTCTCCAGTCCGAGGAGCCGCCCGCCCCGGTCGGAGGTGAGGGCGGACGGGCGTGCGTAGGCGAGTGCCTGCATGGATCGGCTCATGGGCGCAAAGCTAGGGCCCTGCACTGACAACGCCGATGGGACGTCACACCGCAGGGGCTGCCGCTGTTCTGATCACTCTTCCGGCCGGCGGGGCGTGAGCCGTTCGACCACCTCGGCGAGTTCCTCGCAGACCTGCTCGATCTTCAGGCGAACGTTGTTCTGCTCGGTGACCAGGGCGGACAGCAGGAGGACGGTCAGGGCCGCGGAGCCGTTCAGGCCCTGGAGGTTGACCATGACCTCGAAGAGGGTGTGGTCGGCGAAGGGTCCGGTCTGGTTGGTCGCCGCGTGGATGGCGATGACGGACGCCACCAGGGCGCAGGGCGCTCCCCCGGCGTGCTGGAAGCGTACGGACGCCCAGATCAGCACGGGGAAGATGAGGAAGAGCAGGGAGAGGTCGCTCTGGACGGCGAGGAGGGTGGCGGCCGCGCAGGCGGCGAACAGCAGTACGGCCTCGCCCGCCCGGTAGGGGTCGGGCGGGGTCAGCCGCGGAAGGAGGAGCAGCAGCGGGGTCACGAGGAGGACCCCCATCGCGTCGCCGGCCCACCACGCGGACCACACGGACCAGAATTCGCCGGCCTGCAGGTCGCCGGTGGCGACGACCGTCGAGGTTCCGACGGTCGCGCTGATCATCATGGGCAGCAGGCCGCCCAGGAACACCAGGGCCAGCCCGTCCCGCAGCCGGTCCATCTCCGGGCGGAAGCCTGCCTGGCGGAGCATCAGGTAGGCGCAGACGGGGGCGAGGGTGTTGCCCAGGAGGATGGCGGTGTCGACGGGATCGAAGCGGCTGATGTGCTGGATGGTCAGGTACGCGCCGAGCATGATCCCCGGCACCGCCCGCAGCCCCGTCCAGAGCAGCGCGGCGACGGCGATGCCGGTGGGCGGCCACAGGGGGGTGACCGTCGCGCCCTCGACGGTCACTCCGAGCAGGAGGCCGATCCGCCCGGTGGCCCAGTAGGCGACCGCAACGGCGAGGGTCCGGAGAGTGTCGGCGAGCAGACCGGGCAGACGTCGCCGTTCCACGGTGGGCATCACAGCATCAGACACCAGCCCCCGCCGCCGTGCCGGGCGTGACACGCCCCGGCGGGGTCAGCGGGCTGCGGGTCCGCCCGCGTCGTGGCTGATGACGAGCACCGCCGCGTCGTCCGCGTGACCGGTGGAGTCGGCCACCTCCATCACCTCGGCGGCGAGTTCGGCGGGGTCCGCGCCCGCACCCTCCCGGAGGACGCGGAGCACGCGTTCGAGGCCCACGTCGATGGGGAACGAGGGTCCTTCGACGACCCCGTCCGTGACCAGGACGATGGATCCGGCCCGGTCCAGCTTGCGGCGGGTGACGGCGTATCCGGCGCCGGGAAGCATGCCCAGCGGGAGGCCGCCCTCGTCCTCGGCCATCCCGTACCCGCCGTCGACGGTGGCCCACAGGGCGGGTACGTGGCCGGCCCGGGCGCTGTGCAGCTCCCACGTCTCGGGGTCGAAGCGGAGCAGGGTGCAGGTGGCGAAGAGCTCGCGTCCCGTCGAGAGCAGGACGTCGTTGGTGCGGGCGAGCACCTCGCCGGGGTCGTCGACGACGGCGGCGACGGCGCGCAGGCCGATGCGCACCTGGCCCATGAAGGCGGCCGCCTCCACATCGTGGCCCTGGACGTCGCCGATGGAGAAGGCGAGGGCGCCCTGGGGCAGGCCGAACCCGTCGTACCAGTCGCCGCCGATGTCCAGGCCGTGGCGGGCGGGCGAGTAGCGGGCGGCGGTGCGCAGTCCGGGCAGGGCGGGCAGTACGGCGGGCAGCATCTCGCGCTGGAGCGCCTCGGCGAGCTCCACGCGCGGCTGCTGGTGCTCGGCGCCGGCCCGGGCGCGGGCGGTGAGCCGGCCGAGGGTGCTCAGCAGGTCGTCGGCGCTCTGTGCCCGGGGGGTGCGGCGCGGGGCGCGGCGCGGGTTCACGGTCTGCTCCCGGGTGCATCCATACGTCGCTCGTCCCCGCTCTCGGCTCTCGCGGCGTGCTGCGCCGAAGCCCCGTGCCGCGCTCATCATATTTCCAGAGGTCGGCGGGTCGCGACAGCGGCCGCGTCTCACCCGCCGGACGGGGGGTCCGCGGCCTGTCGGCCGACCACAGGGCGTGAGCTATGTTGGAGAAAGAGTGACATGAGAGGGAGGCCCATCGGTGTCATCGGGGCAGCAGGCGCGCGCACAGGCAGCTGCGATCACGCCGAGCGGGCAGGCGCCCGACCATGAACGGGCCCCGGGCGCCCGGGTCCGCGGGCTGTTCGACGGCCATCGCCTTTCGCCTGGTCAGCGGCGCATCGCCCAGTACCTCATCGACCACCTGACCGAGGCCGCGTTCCTGTCGATCACCGAGCTCGCGGAGCGGGTGGGGGTCAGCCAGCCGTCGGTGACGCGCTTCGCCACTGCCCTGGGGTTCAGCGGCTACCCGGCTCTGCGCGACGTCCTGCAGCCGATGGCGCTGAGCGCGGTCGCGGGCTCGCCGGAGAGCCGTGAGGAGTACCGCCGCAACGAGCTGCAGGCGGCCGTGGACGCCGAGATCGAGAACCTGGAGAACGTGCGGCGGCTCCTCGCCGACACCGACCAGGTGCTGGACATCGGCCGCGAGCTGGCCCGCTCGGTGCCGCTGACCGTGCTGGGCCTGCGGATCTCGGTGTCGCTGGCGGAGTACTTCGCGTACGCGGCGCGCCGTATCCACCCCGACGTCCGGCTGGTCACGCGGGGCGGCAGCGTGGCGTACGACGCCCTGCTCCAGTCCAGGGAGGCGGGCGGGACCTGGGCGCTGGCCTTCGCCATGCCGCGGCATGCGAAGGAGACCCTGTCGGCGCTGCGGGCGGCCCGGACGGCCGGGCTGAAGATCGCCCTGATCACGGACACCACGCTGGGGCCGCTGGTCGACGAGGCGGACGTGGCGCTGACGGCCGGCACGGGAGCACGGCTGGTGTTCGACTCGTACGCGGCGCCGGGCGTGTTGTCCGCGGCGCTGCTCCAGGCGATGGCGGATGCGGATCCGGAGCGGACGCAGGCGCGGCTGGAGGGTTACGAGCAGGTGGCCGACCAGCACGGCTTTTTCCTTTAGCCCGCCTTGTACCGTTTCGTTCCTTCATTTTCATGCCCTCGAGGCGTATGTAATTTTTCATTCTCTTGTTTACTCGACGGTATATATGTTTACTGAGCAGCGCGCCGGATCCGTAAGACGCGCCAAGGAGAGCGACCCCTAACGCTCTCCCGGAACGGACACCCGGGGCGGGACGACTCCTCCTCACGCCCCGCCCGGGTGCCGGTCCCGGCAGCGGATCCACCAGAGCGCTTGTGGCGGCCCCCGGTCAACCCCTGGGCCGGGGCCGCCGCCCACCTACGTCTCGTTCAGTTCGACCCATCCGGAAGCGACGTATGCGCCAGACGCTCTCCCCCGCTCTCAGCCCGGACTGGCCCTGCCAGGTCAAGGCACCCGGGACGCACGACTGGGAACGCACGGCCATGCGCTGGCTGCGGGACCTGCTCCCTGCCCGCTACGGCGCCTACTCCACGCTGACCCGCAGCCCCGTCCTGCTGTGCCGGCACGCGCAGCTCCAGCTGCAGCACGAGATGCGCGCCGTCCGCGTCGCCCTGGAGACCAGTCGCGCCGAACTGCCCTCGATGGGCGTGCCCGAGGTCGCCATCGAGAGCTCCATCCGCATGTACGCCGTCGAACTGCAGCAGCTGGGCCGGCTGTCCCGGGCCGTCCGCCTGGTCGGCGACGCCCTGCGCGTCACACCCAGTTGACCTGCGCGCGGCCCAGCAGCGGGTCGTCCACCATCTCCCACAGCGGGACCGCCCAGTTCCCGAAGCCGTAGCGGCCGCCGTAGTGCAGGCCCAGGACGCGGTGGTCGGCCAGGTCGAAGACCGGGGAACCGCTGTTCCCGCCCAGGGTGGAGCAGTCGTGGTTCACGGTGAGCCGCTCGCGGACCAGCTTGGTCGTGGTGCCGGGCTGCAGCCGCTTGACGTTGTAGACGTCCATGAAGATCCGGCGCATGGCCTCCGGCTCGTTGCGCCGGCTGTCCTCCGCCGGGTAGCCGACGACGTACACCGGCCGGCCGGGGATGTCGCCGGGCGGATCGGCCGCCACGGCCAGCGGGGTGGCAGGCACCCGGCCGTCGGCGTCGGTCTCCACGCGCAGCAGGGCCAGGTCGACGTCGGGGTGGATGCCGATGACCTCGGTGACCTCGAACTCCAGCGAGGCGTCCCCGGGTACGGCGGCCAGCTCCTCGGCCAGGTCCAGGCGGGCCGTCATCCCCGGCCGGAAGGCCCACGCGGCGCCCTCCTCGCGGGCGAACTCGTCGGCCACGTGGCGGTTCGTCATCACCACGTCGGGGCCGACGAGGAAGGCGGTCCCCACCCACTCCAGGCGCGGGTGGCCGACGACGTCCACGCGGCCCACCCGGGCGATCGAGTTGCGGATGCCGTCCCGGTGGCCGTCGAGCACGGCCCAGTCACCCGGCTGCGACGGGAAGTCCTGCCCCTGGACGAGGATGGCGGGCCGGCCTTCCAGGAGGACGATGGCCTCCACCCCGAAGTACTCGTCCTCGTCCACCTCGTCGGCACGGCCCGCGGCGAGCTTCTCCAGCCCCCGGGCACCGGCCTCCAGCACCCTCGCCCGCTCCCGCAGGGCGAAGCCGCCGATCTCGGCGGCCGCCGCCCGTTCCGCGGGGCGGTCGGCGGCGGACTCCCGGATCTCCGCCTCCGCGGCCCGGGCCGCCTCCAGTCCCTGGCGGACCCGCTCGGCGACCGCACGCAGGTCGCCGAAGACCTGCTCGGCGCCGGTCGCCACCGGTGACCGTCCGCTCATCTCACATCTCCGGTCCGCTCTTGCGCCCCGAGCGCCGCCTGCGCCGCCGCGATCTCGGCGTGGACCGCCGGACTGTGCTCCGCCAGGTGGCGCATGACACTGCTCAGCTGGGTCCCGGCGTTGACGAACGCCTCGGTCTTGCCCTGGTAGACGACGTTCTCGACGCGCCGGGCCCCGCGGTGCAGCGCGACGACCCTCCAGTCGTCGGTGAGGACCGGGGACCCGGAGGACCCGCCGCGGGTGTCCGTGAAGTAGCGCACGTCTTTGTCGTCCGTCTCGAAGACCAGGTTGTTGCGCAGGGCTACCCGCTTCGGCTGGCCCCCGGGGTGCTGGATGATGTTGACCGCGACGGGCTCCCCCGTGACGACCTCCAGCGGCTCGGTGGCCACCCGCAGGGCGGGCCGCTCCGTCTGGCCGGCGAGCCGCAGGACCGCGTAGTCCAGGTCCGGGTCCGAGGCGAGCAGGCCTTGCGCGGCCACCTCCTCGGTCTCCGTCTCGTCGGCGCCGTAGTCGAAGCGGGAGCGGGAGTTCCTCGCCTGGAGCTCCAGGTCGGCCGGGTCCACGACGCCCCGGTCTGCGGCCGTGCGGGTCCGGGCGGTCACCACGTGGTGGTTGGTGACCAGCAGGCCGGGGGCGATCAGCCAGCCCGTCCCCGAGTGCGGGAAGCCGTTCGGCTGGAGCGGGGCGCCGCCCTGGAACGGGAGCACCTTGATGCGGGCCACCGAGGCGCCCGCGAGGATGCCGCCCTGGAGGAACTCGTAGGGCAGGGTGTCGTCCGTGGAGACGACCTCCTCCTTGGTCTCCGCGGCCGGTGGGGGCGCCGGCACGTCGGGTTCACCCGCCGAATCGCGCACCACCTCGTCCAAGGCGCGCTGGAACACGGCCCGCGGGGCCGCCTGGAGGGTCTGGGCGGCGGCGTTGCGCAACCATGCCTCCAGCGGGACCGTGCCGTCGACCAGCCGTTCCACCTGGTTCATCTCGTTCAGGTCCGACTGCACCTGTACGACGGGGGCCGCCAGGATCGGCAGCGCCGCCCTGTACCGGGGCATGATGCCGCTGAAGAGCAGGGGCCGCACCGTGGGGTCGGCCAGGCCCGCTTCCAGGGCGGCTTCGGACAGCTCGAAGACCTCGTCCGACGTGAGGTACGCGTCGCTCATACCGGCTCAGGCCGCTCGGGGGCCGTTCCTTTCCGCTTTGCCCGGAGGGGTGTCGGGCGGACCGGGGGCCGCAGGCACGGAAGCCGTCGGACCGGAGTCGCCGCCTTCCCCGGGGAAGTCGCCGGGGGTGCCGGAGCCCGTCGCGGCCGCCACCGCGGAGACGAGTTCGCCAGTGGGGTCCCGCAGCACCAGCAGGCGCCGGGCGAGCTCGTCGAGGGAGCCGCGTCGGCGGGCCTCGCGCAGGCATCCGGCCGTGCCCATGTGCGTGGCGCCCACGGGGTCGGTCGCGTCCCTGAGGACCTGCTTCACGGCCTGCCGCAGCTCGGGCTGCCGGGCGACGGCCCGGTCGATCCTTTCCGCCAGGGCGTCCGGGACGCTCTCGTCGGCCTCCGGCAGGCCCACGAGCCGAAGGACCCGGTCCAGGACCAGGGGGTTCCGCCCGGCCACCCTGGCGGCAACGGTCCTGACCAGGGTCGGCTGTTCGGCCAGAGCCTCGTCGGGAAGCTCCCACAACGACAGTGCGAGCCTGTCGTCGATCTCGGCGGTGCGCTCGGGGGAGGGGGCCGCCCTGGCCCGGCCGAGCATGGCGCCCATCGCCTCGAAGTCCCGGCCGAGTGCGGTCGCGATGGCCTCCGCCTCGGCATAGTCGTGTTCGGCCTCCTGCGGGTCGCCGTCCTCCTCGGCGAGGCGTCCGGACAGCAGCAGCAGTTCGAGCTGGGCGTCGGCGTCACGGGCCTCCTCCGCATCGTCCGCGGCGTCCTCGGCCACCGCCCTGGCCTCCTTGATCTGCCCGCTGCGCTCCAGGGTGGCGACGAGCAGCGGGTAGAGGGGGCTGCCCGGGGTCCACGGGCGGTGCTCCGCGAGCCTGGCCGCAGCCTGCTCGGTCAGATGCTGCTTGAGCAGGTCGTCGACCTCCTGGGCGGTGATCCGCTCCCAGTCTTCCTGGTCGGCGTCGCGCAGTACCCTGTCGGGGGTGTGGCCGCCGAGGTGACCGCTCAGGAATGCGGCCGACCGGGGCGCCATGTCCTGGAAGGCGTTGCCGAGGTGGCGCTCCACACCGGGCTCCCATCGCTCGTCGACGGTGCGCGGGTTCTCGCCCAGGCGCAGCCGGTGGTAGATCTCCTCGGCGCGCGCCGCCGGCCCCTCGCGGGCCGCGTAGTACGCCACGGCGCGCCGCCCGACCCTGCGCATGAGGCCGGTGCGGGCGGTGTCCGTCTGCCGCAGCATGATGGAGCGCAGGTCGGAGCGGTGCCGCAGGGCGCCGGGCCCGGCCGGTTCCATCAGGTCGAGCCGGGCCAGCCCGCCGAACAGGCGGCGCGCCTCCTCGCCGGAGTCCACCGTCAGCCCGCAGGGCTCGGCGAGGACCTCCCGGATCAGCTCGGGGGTGATCGTCCGCAGGGCCAGGCCCGCCTGGGCGAGGGCGCGGACGTCCGGTTTGGGGATGCGTTTGAGAATGCGGTCGTACAGGGCGCCCTGGACGATCGTCCGGTCGACGTTGCGGTAGAAGCCCCGCCGCGCGGCGGGAGGGCTCTCCAGGTCGTCCAGGCTGTCCATCAACTCGTCCAGCGAGCCGGCCCACTGCTCCGCCACGGCCGCGTGCGCTGCCAGTTTCAGGCTGAGCGGGTGTCCGCCGACCCGCTCGGCCAGCATGCGGGCCAGCTTCTCGTTCGTGATGCCGCAGGACGTCAGCAGTTCCACCGCGGCGTCCGGTTCGAGCTCGCCGAGGGCGATGACGTGTGGTTCGGCGGCCTGCGCCGGGTGGTGGACCGGGGCCCTGCCTGCGACGATCCAGCGCAGTCGCGGGTACGCCTGCTGCAGGCTCACCCAGATGGCCCACAGTCGCCCGAGCACCGGGTTCGCCCGGTACTGGGCCGCCTCGAAGGAGTCGACGGCGATCACCAGGGGCGGGTCGGCGGTGCCGGCCGTGGCACCGACGGCCCGCCGGACGAGTTCCGCGCCCTTGCGGACCAAGGCGGTCTCGCGTTCCCGGGCCAGCGTGTTGAACCGCTCCGCCGACGCGCGCCCGGCTCCCGAGCGGGTGGTGGACAGCTGGTACAGCTCGTCGACGGTGTTCTGCTCCTCCCGCTGGAGCCGGGCCGTCTCCTCGCACTCTCCGGCCAGTGCGTCGAACGCCGTGCGGTGGGCGGGGTACTGGACGCCGAGCTGCCGGGCCGCCTCCGCGATCAGGGTGACCGGCTCGTGGACCGAGAGGGTGGGCCGTTCGAAGTCGACGTAGGCGAAGGGGAAGCCACCCGGGACGTCGTCGCGGATGTCGAGGAGGAACGTCGCGAGAAGGGTGCTCTTGCCGATGCCGGCGAGTCCGTGGATGAGGAGGGGGGGCCGCTCGACCGGCCCGCCCGTGTCGTCGAGTGCGTACGCCCGCAGCTCCTCCAACTCGGCGGCCCGGCCGCAGAAGGGGTTGCGCACGAGGTGCCGGAGCGGCTGGAGCAGGCGGGCCCGTTCCAGCCGCCGCAGCACCTGCTCGGAGTCCGGGACGCCGGTCGTGCCCGGGATCTGCTGCAGCCACAGGACGGCCTGAAGGGTGTCGACGAGCGCCTCGGCGTCCTCGGCGTACCCGGTGTCGGGCGACTGTTGCGCCGACAGGTCGCCGGAGAGGTAGGCGAGGGCGATCCGCTCCGGTCCGGGCCCCTCGGGGACCAGGTCCAGGTTGGCCTCCAGGGCGCGGCGGGCCGCCCCGGGCCCTGCGAGGCCGCGCAGCGCCGCCCGGCGGGCCCCCTCCTTCAGCGCCCACCGCGGGACGGGGTGCATGGTCAGGACGGTGCAGTCCTCGACCAGCGCCAGCCGCGCCCCGCCGGTGGCCTCGGCCTCGCCGGGAAGCCGCAACTTCGCCGGGTCGAAGCCGGTGAGCAGGCAGGCGGCCTCCCGGTAGCCGCGGCCGGTGTCCGGGGCCGGCGCGGGCCGCGGGCCCGCCCCTGCGAGCAGTTGCCGGTGCAGCCGGGTGGCGAAGTCGTCGCCGGGGCTCAGGGAGCGGTGGGTGCGGACGGCCGTTTCGGCCGCCTCGCACAGCCTGCGCATGTAGCTGCCCTCTCCGGGCGCCTGTGCGGCGCCCATGACCGCCGTGGCGCACAGCTCGACCAGACGGGCGAGCTCGTCCTCGTCGTCCGATGCCGGCGGGTCGGTGAAGAACTGCCGGAAGAACGCCTCGACATCGTCGGGGCCGGCGGTGCGCGCCGTGTCCTGGCACACGTTCTTGCGGACGTCGTACGGCAACTGGGGCATGGTCGGCCCGTAGCCGAGCAGGACCAGGCGCGGCGCGGTCTCGTCGCCCCCGGGGGCGGAGTCGAAGATGGCCTGGGCCAGCCGTCCGATGCAGTCCCAGACGTCCGAGCCGGGGTCGAGCAGGTCGCAGTCGTCAAGAACGAACCACAGCCGTTCCGGCACCGTCGTGGCGCGGGCGACGACCTCGTGGACGGCGTCGTCCATCCAGGACTGTGGATCGTTCAACTGTGCCGCGTTCAACGCCGATACGGGATCGCGCCGGTCCATGACGTACCCGCCGAGCCGCCGGATCACCTGCGCGGCGGTCATGGTCTGCGACAGGGTGATGCGCACCGGGCGGAACCCGCAGTGCTGGCCGAGGAACCGGATGAGGTTGTACGTGTACGAGCGGCCGCTGTCCGGCTCCCCGTCGACGGCCAGCACCGTCAGGTCGGGGTTGGCCAGGAATTCCCGGAGCCGCTCGCGCAGGTCCTGGCGGTCGACGAACACTTCGGCGCCGCTCCTGAGCAGGCCGGCGAGGAAGGGGTCCTGGTCCGAGGCGTGGACCCGTCTGTCCTCCGCCAGCCTGTCCCGGAATTCCCTGGCCTTCTCGATGTCCGGGAGGACGACCAGTTCGGGGAGATTGACCACGACGCCGAGCAGGAACACCTGCGAGTCGATGGTCGCCCGCGACGCGCGGACGAGGTTCTCCGCATTCACCTGGGCCACCGGGGTCAGCTCCAGCGAACCGACGAACTTCCGGGAGAATCCGCACCCGGTCAGCCGGTTGTGCGGGTCCGGGGTGTCGAGGAGGTGGTCCCGCACCCAGTCGATGACCAGGATCCATTCCGTGTCCCTGAGCGGCATACCGCACCTACCAGGCTGCCCGCGCGGGGCAGCAGAGGGATCGACTGGTGACACCTGTCATGGTTTCACCCTGTTTGCCGTGCGGCAAGGCCGCCGAACAGCGCCCGGACGGGCTCCCGGACGGGGCCGGTCGCAAGGTACTCGCGGGCCCCGTGGTGGTTGCCGCTGGTGTTGAGGACCAGGTGGTCCGTGACGAGGTGCACGGGGGCGTACTCGGGGCGCAGGGTGTGGTCCAGCGCCACCAGGTCCCGCAGGTCGGAGGCGTTGCGCCACACGGCGACCCCGGCGGGGACCGCGGGCGGCCCGGCCAGCACGTCCTGGATTTCGGTGATCGCGAGGGGCGAGCCGATGGTCACGAACAGGTCGACGTCGCGCGGTTCCTCGGCCAGCACCTCGTACGCGACGATGCTGCCGAGGCTGTGGCCGACGACGACCAGCGGGCCGCCTGCGCCGGCGCCCTCCCGCGCCTGGTCGAGGGCCTGCCGGACCACGTCGCGGATGGCCGCTCCGGCGCCGCCGAAGAAGTAGGCGTGGACGTCCTTGAAGGTGTGCTCGACCAGCAGCCGGAACAGCCGGGTACGGGCGAACGAGGGCAGCAGGCGCGCCTCCGGCCCGCCGGGGGCGCCGACGGGCGGGCCGCCGTCCTGGGCGAGCGCCTCCGCGAGGTAGCCCATGTCCCGCAGCCAGCCCGCCAGTGGCTGGTCCGACCCGGCTCCGGTCCCGGGGGCGCCCTCGGCGCCCGCGGCGCGTCCCGCCGTCTCGGCGCGCGCCTCGGCAAGCGTCCGCGCCACGAACTCCTCGGTCGCCTCCACGGACGCCGGCGCCGACTCCCGGGTCTCCTCGGCCGGCACCGCACCCCCGTCGAGGGGGTCGGCCCGCCCGTCGGGCAGCGGCTCCGGATGGAGCAGCGGCGCCCAGTGGGCCATGCGCGAGGCACTGCCCATGTCGACGCCGAAGAGCGCACTGTCCCACTGGGACGTGAGCACCTCCTCGCGCGGCTTGTTGCCGTCGCCGTGGACGTAGACGATCCGGGGTTCCATTGCGCCTCCCGCACGGGAGCACGGATGCCGGTCACCGCCAGTATTGGCCGGTCAACGTGAGGCCGCCAGTCGGTCGCAGGCGTTGCTCCGCTTGAATATTGACCGGTCAACTCAGACGGCGGCGGGCCGGATGCCATCGCGCGCGGTCGCGGCCCCGGCAGGTCATGCATTCGGACGCCCTGCCGCCGCCTGCCCCCGCGGGGCCCGATCGGGGGTCGCTGCCCGCCTCGGGGTTCGGCCGCCCTCCTGCCGCGGAACCCATCCCCGAGGTATCCCCATCCCCGCCCCGAGGAGGTCCTCATGACCACCGGCCTGTCCATCCACGTCGGACTCAACAAGGTCGACCCCGCCAAGTACAACGGCTGGGACGGACAGCTCATGGCCTGCGAGAACGACGCCCGCGACATGGCGGAGCTGGCGCGCACCGCCGGATTCCAGGAGACGGTGCTGCTCACCGAGCAGGGCACCGTCGACAACATCACCGGCGCGCTGCGCAAGGCCGCCAAGAAGCTCAAGGACGGCGACATCCTGCTGTTCACGTACTCCGGCCACGGCGGCCAGATGCCCGACGCCGAGGGCGACGAAGCGGACGAGCTCGACGAGACCCTGGTGTTCTACGACCGCCAGTTCCTCGACGACGAGCTGAACCGCGAGTTCCACCGCTTCTCCCCCGGTGTCCGCATCTTCACCCTGCTCGACTGCTGTCACAGCGGCACCGCGACCGAAGTCCCGGGCTCCGCCGACGGGAACGGCGAGGCGCGGCCCCGGGTCATGCCGGTGCTGCGCCAGCAGCAGGTGTTCGAGCAGAACAAGGAGTTCTACCAGCGGCTCCAGCGCGAACTCAGGCAGGAGGGCAACGGCGCGGGGCCCGGTACCGTGCTCATCTCGGCCTGCCAGGACAACCAGGTCGCACTGGACGGCAGTGCCAACGGCGCGTTCACCGGGGCCCTGCTGCGCGTATGGGCCCAGGGCTCGTTCTCCGGCGGCTACCAGGAGTTCCACCGCAGCATCAAGGACCGGCTGCCGCGTTCGCAGGTGCCGAACTTCCACACGACGGGCAGCCCGTCGACCGAGTTCCTCGGCCAGAAGCCCTTCACCGTCTGAGCCGGGGAGCAACACCCGAGGCGGGCTCCTCGACCGGGTGTCCGCCGACGGCCGGCGTGCGGTGGACCTCCTGACTCCGAAGGACGTCCGCCGCTCACGAAAGGCTGTCCCGTATGAGAATCCTGACCGTCGGTGCCGGCGCCGTGGGCGGCTGGTTCGGCGCCCGCCTCCACCGGGCCGGACACGACGTCACGTTCCTGGTGCGTCCGCGGCGGGCGGCGGCCCTGCGCGCCCGCGGCCTGCGGGTGACCGGGCTCGGCGAAGAGACGACCCTCGTACCGCGGTTGGTGACCGCCGACGAGCCGGCGCAGGCGTACGACCTCGTCCTGCTCTCGGTGAAGTCCACGGCCCTCGACCGGGCGGCCAAGGACCTCGCCCCGGCTGTCGGCCCGCGGACCGCGATCCTCCCCCTTCTCAACGGCATGGCCCATCTCGAACGGCTCGCGGAACTCTTCGGCCGCAAGGCGGTCCTCGGCGGCGTCGCCAAGGTGGTCACCACGCTCGACGGGCACGGTGACATCGTGCGCTTGGCACCGCCGTCCGCGATCCTCACCGGCGAGCTCGACGGCGCGCCCTCGGCGCGGGTGGACGCCGTACGCGCCTTGCTGACCGGGGCCGGCATCGACAGCCCCGACACCCCGGACATCACCGCCGCCATGTGGCACAAGTGGGTCTTCATCAGCGCCCTCGGCGCCTCCACCTGCCTGCTGCGCGGCTCCGTCGGCGAGTTCAACGCCGTCCCCGGCGGCGCCGAACTCGCCCGGGCCCTGCTCGCCGAGGCGGCGGCCGTCTCGGCGGCCGCCGGGTACCCCGTACCGGACGCCGAACTCGACTTCACGACCCGGACCGTGACCACCGCCGGGTCGCGGCTCACCCCGTCCATGTACCGGGACGTGCTCGCGGGCCGTCCCACCGAGGTCGAGCACGTCCTCGGCGACCTGGTCGCCAGGGCCCGGGCCCTTGCGGTCCGCACCCCGCTGCTGGACCTCGCCACGCTCCAGCTGCGGGTGCACCAGCACCGCACCGCGGCGCAGCCGGTCCGGGAGGACGCCGGGTGACCTTCCGCGCGGCCCGTCGTTGAACACAGCGGTCAAGCGAAGTGCACCTGCGAAGTCCCGGGCCCCCGGCGGGGGTCCGGGACTTCGTGCTGTCGGGCCTGCGGGAGAGGCCGCCCGCCCGGGCCGCCCGGCCCGCGCGCTCGTGCCGGGCGTGCCCCCCCTGGGCCACGGCCTGACCTGCCGGCCCGCCGCCCTGAGGGGTCGCTGAGCTCAGCGGCCCCTCAGGGCGGTCGCGAGCTGGGCCCGGGAGCGGACCTCCAGCTTCTGGTAGATCCGCGTCAGCCGGGCCTCGACGGTCTTGACGCTGACGAACAGCTTGGCGGCCGCCTCCTGGTTGCTGGCCCCCTCGGCCACCAGCAGCGCCAGGCGGGCCTCGGCGTCCGTCAGCGCGGCCAGGGCCACGGCCGGGACCACCTCCGCGGGGACCGGCTCCCGCCGCTCACCGGCCAGCTCCGCCCACGGCTTCGCACCGGCCTGTGCGAACACCTCGGCCGCCGCGCGGAGCGCGGTGGCGGCAGGGGCCCGGCGCCGGCGCCGCCGCTCCGCCCGGGCCAGGGCGAGCAGCGTACGCCCGCGCTCCACGGGCAGCCCGAGGGCGTCGAAGCGGGCAGCGGTCTCCCGCAGCAGGTCGACCGCCGCGGCGGCGTCGCCGCGGGCGGACAGGACGAGCCCGCGGGCCCGGTCCAGGGCGGCGAGCACCGGGGCACGGCCGAGGGCGGCGGCTACCGCCCTCACCTCGTCGATGAGCTCCGCGGCCTCGTCGGGTGCGTCGGCGGCGACGAGGGCCTCGGCCAGGTCCCCGTGCCAGCGCAGGATGGAGGGGTCGACGACCTGCTGGGCGGCCTCCAGTCGGGCGACCCGGCGCAGGGTGGCGACGGCCTTCGCGGCCTCGCCCGTCGCCAGCTCGACCAGGCCGAGCGCGTACAGGCTGCGCGAGAGGAACACCTGGTCGCGTTCCTCCTCGGAGGCCTGGATGCCGCGGCGGGCGTATCCGGCGGCGCGGGCGAAGCTGCCGCCCAGGGCCTCGGCCATCGCGGCGACGTACCAGGCGGGGCCGGGCGAGAGGCCTGCCTCGATGGTGAGTTCCAGGGCGCGGCGGGCGTGTGCGGAGGCGACCCGGCAGCGGCCGCTGCGCTGTTCGACCTCGGTGAGGCTGCGCAGTACCTCGAAGACGTCCTCGGCGGAGCCGGTGCGCTGGACGGCGGGCAGCAGGACGAGGAGCTGGCGGCGGGCGTCGTCGAGCCGGTCGTCGAAGAGGGCGTGCCGGACGGCCAGGTACTGCGGTGCGTTGCGCATGCCGAGGGGCACCTCGGGCGTCGGGAGGGCGAGGGCCTCGGCGAGGATGTCCTCGGCGTCGGGGTCGCCGAGGATGCGGCCCATGCGGGCCCGGACGGTGAGAGCCATGGCCTCGGCGGTGGTGTCGCCGCCCAGGGCGGCGAGCCGGCCGGCCTCGGCGGCGGCGTCGCGGGAGCGTACGGGGTCGCCGTCGCTGAGGTTGTGCTTCCAGGCGGTCCGCAGCCGGACGGCGGCCTGCAGGGCGGGGTCCCCGGCGGCATCGTCCATGGCGTGGGCGAAGGTCTCGTCGAGGGTGCCCAGCGCTTGGCCGGCGGCGTCGATGACGGCCAGTCGGGAGCGGACCCGGTCGGAGGGGGAGGCGTCCCGGGCGAGCACGGCCCGGGTGGCGCGGCGGGCGAGATCGGCGCGGCCGGCCCAGCCGGCGTCCTCGGCGGCGGTGACCAGGCGGGCCAGTTCGTCCCCGGGCCGGTCGGAGGGGGTCCGCTCGGCGGCGAGCAGGCCGAGCTCGGCGGCGAGGGCGCGCTGGCCGCGGCGGCGGCAGGCGGCGGCGGCCCGGGTTATCTCGGCGGCGAGCCACTCGTCCGGGGCGTCGACGGCGAGCGCCCGGTGGCGTACGGCCTGGACGGGGTCGTCGACGGCGGCGGCGTCGCGGGAGCGTACGGGGTCGCCGTCGCTGAGGTTGTGCTTCCAGGCGGTCCGCAGCCGGACGGCGGCCTGCAGGGCGGGGTCCCCGGCGGCATCGTCCATGGCGTGGGCGAAGGT
>NZ_JACBGN010000509.1 GCF_013401435.1 Streptomyces sp. BR123 | reverse complement strand
GGCTGGGGCCCGTCGCGGGGGTGGGCACCCCGGGCCCGGCGGAGCCGTGAGTTCCTGGGGCTCCGCCCCAGCCCTCGCGCCTCAAACGCCGGCGAGGCTGATTTGCCGGACCCCGCGCCTCAAGCGCCGGGGGGCTGGGGTTGCCGGAGTACTGATCGGCCCCGCCCGGGGTGGTCGGGCGGGGCCGGGGGTCAGCCGAGCTTCGTGACGTCGCGGACTGCGCCCTTGTCGGCGCTCGTGGCCATGGCGGCGTAGGCGCGGAGGGCCGCGGAGACCTTGCGTTCGCGGTTCTTCGGGGCGTAGACGCCGCCGAGGGCCTCCCGGCGGGCCGCCAGGGTCGCGTCGTCGACGAGGAGGTCGATCGAGCGGTTCGGGATGTCGATGCGGATCCGGTCGCCGTCCTCGACCAGGGCGATGGTGCCGCCCGAGGCCGCCTCCGGGGACGCGTGGCCGATGGACAGGCCGGAGGTGCCGCCGGAGAACCGGCCGTCGGTGATCAGGGCGCAGGCCTTGCCGAGGCCGCGGCCCTTCAGGAAGGAGGTCGGGTAGAGCATCTCCTGCATGCCGGGGCCTCCGCGGGGGCCCTCGTAGCGGATGACGACGACGTCGCCCTCCTTGACCTGCTTGGAGAGGATCTTGTCGACGGCCTCGTCCTGGGACTCGCAGACGACTGCCGGGCCCTCGAAGGTCCAGATGGACTCGTCGACGCCGGCGGTCTTCACGACGCAGCCGTCGACCGCGATGTTGCCCTTGAGGACGGCCAGGCCGCCGTCCTTGGAGTACGCGTGCTCGACGGAGCGGATGCAGCCGTTCTCGGCGTCGAGGTCGAGGGACTCCCACCGCTCGGACTGGGAGAAGGCGGTCGCGGAGCGCTTGCAGCCGGGGGCGGCGTGCCACAGCTCCACGGCCTCGGCGGAGGCGGTGCCGGAGCGGGCGTCCCACGTGCCCAGCCAGTCGTCGAGGTTGGCCGAGTGGACGGTGGTGACGTCCTTGTTCAGGAGGCCGCCGCGGTGGAGCTCGCCGAGGATGGCGGGGATGCCGCCGGCGCGGTGCACGTCCTCCATGTAGTACGTGCCGCCGGGGGCGACGTTCGGGGCGACCTTCGCCAGGCAGGGGACGCGGCGCGAGACGGCGTCGATGTCCCGCAGGTCGTAGTCCAGGCCGGCCTCCTGGGCGGCGGCCAGCAGGTGCAGGATCGTGTTGGTCGAGCCGCCCATGGCGATGTCGAGGGCCATGGCGTTCTCGAAGGCCTCGCGGGTGGCGATGCTGCGGGGGAGGACCGACTCGTCGCCGTCCTCGTAGTACCGCTTGGTGATCTCCACAACGGTGCGGCCGGCCTCCTCGTACAGGGCGCGGCGGGCGGTGTGGGTGGCGAGTACGGAGCCGTTGCCGGGGAGGGCCAGGCCGATGGCCTCGGCGAGGCAGTTCATCGAGTTGGCGGTGAACATGCCGGAACAGGAGCCGCAGGTCGGGCAGGCGTTCTCCTCGATGCGCAGGACGTCCTCGTCGGAGACTTCCTCGTTGACCGCGTCGACGATCGCGTTGATCAGGTCGAGCTTGCGGACGGTGCCGTCGACGAGGGTGGCCTGGCCGGCCTCCATCGGGCCGCCGGAGACGAAGACGACCGGGATGTTGAGGCGCATGGCGGCCATCAGCATGCCCGGGGTGATCTTGTCGCAGTTGGAGATGCAGATCAGGGCGTCGGCGCAGTGCGCCTCGACCATGTACTCGACGGAGTCCGCGATCAGGTCGCGGGAGGGCAGCGAGTACAGCATGCCTCCGTGGCCCATGGCGATGCCGTCGTCGACGGCGATGGTGTTGAACTCGCGGGGGACGGCGCCGGCGGAACGGATGGCGTCGGAGACGATCCGGCCGACGGGGGCGAGGTGGGTGTGGCCGGGGACGAACTCGGTGAAGGAGTTGGCGACCGCGATGATCGGCTTGCCGATGTCCTCGCTCGCTACGCCCGACGCGCGCATGAGCGCACGAGCGCCTGCCATGTTGCGGCCGTGGGTGACGGTGCGGGACCTCAGCTCGGGCATCGGGTACTCCCCATGATTGCGGTGGCGCTCCCGCGCCCGCCGCGACTGTGGATATGGCTCGGTTACGAGGCTACGCCCCTGGCCCGGGATACGGACAGGTCGTCCGGATGCCGGGACGGGAGGGTCAGCCTTCGGTCAGGTAGCGCTGGAGGGTGGGGGCCACCAGCTCGATGATGTGGTCCGGGTCCGCCGAGGCCAGCGGCTCGACCTGGACGACGTAGCGCAGGACCGCGATGCCGACCAGGTGGGAGGCGGCGAGCTCGGCCCGGAAGGTGGGGTCGGGGACGTTCAGCTCGTCGGCGACCCGCTCCAGCAGGCGGCGCAGGACCAGGTCGCGCAGCACCCGGGCCGCGGCCTCGTGGGTGAGGGCGGAGCGGATCACCGCGAGGAGCGGGGCGCGGGTGACCGGCTTCTCCCAGATGCCGAGGAAGTAGCGGACCAGGCGCTCGCCGATGCCGTCGGGCCCGGCGCCGAGGATCTGCGGGACCAGGAGGGCGGGCTCCATGCTCAGCTCGATGGTGTCGGCGAAGAGCTCGTCCTTGCTGCCGAAGTAGTGGTGGATCAGGGAGGGGTCCACGCCGGCGGCCTTGGCGATCCCGCGCAGGGAGGCCTTGTCGTAGCCGCGCGCCGCGAATTCGGAGCGGGCGGCGAGGCGGATCCGCTCCATGGTGCCGGGGCCGCTGTCGGCCTCGTCCTGGCGGGGGCGGCCGGGGCCGCGGCGTGGGCG
>NZ_JACBGN010000508.1 GCF_013401435.1 Streptomyces sp. BR123 | reverse complement strand
GGCCCGGGGTGGGGATAGCCCCCCGGCCAGGACGCCAGGGCGCTCCACTGCCAACGCCCGCTCCCGGCGGCAGAGTTGAGCGCATGATGCTGCGTTACGCCCTCCAGACCGTCAGGGACCGCAAAGCCGGCTTCCTCGGTGCCTTCACCGCACTGCTGTGCGCGGCGGCCCTCATCACCGCCTGCGGCACGCTCCTGGAGACCGGACTCCGCGGAAGGATCGCCACCGAGCGCTACGCGGCCACCCCGGTCCTCGTCTCCGCCGATCAGAACGTGCATCAGACCACGGTCAAGGAGAAGAAGGGCAAGACCAAGACGAAGCACAAGGCCAAGCCCGTGGCCGAGCGGGCCTGGCTCCCCGAGCGCACCGTCGAGACGGTGCGCGCCGTGCCCGGCGTCGAGCGGGCCGTACCCGAGCTCACCTTCCAGGCCGTCCCGCTGGTGCGGTCCGGCGGCGGCGCCGCCCGGCCGCCCGCCCCGTACGGGCACGCCTGGAGCTCCGCCGCGCTCACCCCCTTCACGCTCGCCGAGGGCCGCGCCCCCCAGGGTGGCGGCGAGGTCGTCGTCGACCGGGAACTGGCCGCCCGCGCCGGACTGGAGCCCGGCGGCCGGCTCACCGTCCAGGCCACCGGCGTACCCGAGGAGTACACGGTCAGCGGTATCGCCCGGGCGGACGGCGGCCGACTCACCCGGCAGAGCACGCTGTTCTTCGCCGACGCCGAGGCCCGGCGGCTCGCAGCCCGCGACGGACAGGTCACCGCCATCGGCGTCCTGCCCGCGCCCGGGGTCGACCCCGGAGCGCTGGCCCAGCGGATCCGCCGGGCACTGGCCGGCACCGGCACCGGAGCGCAGGTCAGTGTGGGGGACGAGCGCGGGCCGGTCGAATTCCTCGACGCCGCCGGCGCCCGGATCAAACTGGTTTCCATGGGCGGCGCCATGGGGGGCACCGCCCTGCTCGTCGCCGTCCTCGTCGTCGTCGGCACCTTCGCCCTGTCGGTCCAGCAGCGCCACCGCGAACTCGCCCTGCTCCGCGCCATCGCCGCCACCCCCCGCCAGCTGCGCCGCATGATCGGCCGGGAAGCCCTGCTCGTCGGACTGGCCGCCGGGGTCGCCGGAGCGTTCGCCGGGCTGCCGCTCGCCGCCTGGCTGCACGGCCGGTTCGTGGACGGCGGGATCGTCCCCGCCACCCTGGAGCGCACCGCCGGGATCTTCCCGATGTTCGCCGCCGTCGGAGCGAGCCTGCTCGGCGCGTGGGCCGCCGCCCGGATCACCGCCCGGCGCATCGCCCGCATCCGCCCTGCCGAGGCACTCGCCGAAGCGGCCGTCGAGCGGGCCCGGCCCGCCTGGATCCGGATCGCGATCGGGCTGCTGGTGCTGTCCGGCGGGGTCGTGCTGGTCGCCGTGCTGGGATCTCTGCGCACCGAGCCGGCGTCCACCCCGGTGACCTTCCTCGCCGTGATCGTCCTCGCCGCTGCCGTTGCCCTGCTCGGCCCGCTGCTCGTACGGGGCGGGGCCGCACTGCTTGCCGGCCCGCTGCGGCTGGCCGGCGCGGGCGGACACCTCGCCACCGCGAACCTGCGGAGCAACGCGACCCGGATGGCCTCCGCCGTCACCCCCCTCACCCTGCTGATCGGCATGACCTGCACCGTCCTGTTCATCGCGCCGACGCTGGCCCACGCCGTCCGGGAGCAGGCCCGCGACGGGGTCCGCGCCGGGTGGGTGCTGGCCGCCCGGGGCCCCGGCGTCCCGGCCGAGGCCGCCGAGGCGGTCCGCCGGACCCCCGGGGTCACGGCCGCCACCGAAATCGTCCGCACGTCGGTGCGGGTCGGGCTGACCAAGTACAGCGCCCAGGGCGTCACCCCCGACGGGCTGGCCCGGACCTGGGACCCCGCGGTGACCGCCGGCAGCCTCGACGGCTTCGGCGGACACAGCGCCGCGGTCAGCGGACTCGCCGCCGAACAACTCGGGCTGAAGCCCGGCAGCACACTGCAACTGGCCCTGGGCGACGGCACCCCCGCCACCTTGACCGTGGCCGCCGTGTACGAGCGGGGCCTGGGCTTCGGCGACCTGACCCTGCCGCACGGGCTGGTCGCGGCGCACGTCGACAACCCGCTGGCGGGCGGCGTACTGGTGGCCGCCGAGCCGGGGACCGGGCGGGAACAGCTGGCCGCGGCGGTGGCCCGGTTCCCGGGGGTGGGTGTGCTGTCGGCGCATGACGCCGACCGGGCGCGCGCGGAGCGGCAGCAGGAAGGGGCCGAACTCAACCTGCTGGCGATGGGGCTGGTGCTCGCCTTCACCGCGATCGCCGTCGTCAACACGCTCGCCATGTCCACCGCGGAGCGGTTCCGGGAGTTCGCGATGCTCCGGCTGGCCGGGGCGAAGCGGCGGCAGGTGCTGCGGATGCTGCGGGTGGAGGCGCTGGCCGTGCTGCTGATGGGGGCGGTGCTGGGGTCCGGGATCTCGCTGGCCGTGCTGACCGCCTTCAGCGTGGGGATGACCGGGGTGGCCGCGCCGGTGGTGCTGCCGGTGGTGTACGTGGGTGTGGTCGGCGTCGCCGGACTGCTGGCGGTGGCCGCCACCGCCGTCCCGGGCCGCGGCGTCCTCCGCATCCGCCCGGTCGAGGCGGCCACGTCCAGGTGACCCGGCCCGGACACCCCGGCTCCGGCGGCCGGACCCCGCTTCCGGCCGCACGGGGCCGCGGCTCGGCGCTGCTCCCGGCCCCGGCCGCGCCCCCCCCGGGCGGCTACCCCCAGGCCCCTGCCGCGGCCGGGC
>NZ_JACBGN010000507.1 GCF_013401435.1 Streptomyces sp. BR123 | reverse complement strand
GGCGGCACGGCGGCGGTTCGGGCGCGGGACGGGGCGTGCCGGGCCGGCCCGGGGGCGGCAGCCGGTCAGCCGGTGGTGTTCGCCACGCCCTTCCTGGCGTTCGCCCACGCCTGGTCGGGTGCCGTCCCCTTGCGCTCGACCTCGCCCAGGGCGTTGGTGATCTGCTGCGCGATGTTCTGGTCGTGGACGCCGAGGACCTGGACGGGGGCGGCCTTCGCGGCGTCGCCGAAGATCCGGCCGATCGGGGCGTTCGAGAAGTACGGGTCGGTGGCGTCGGAGATCTGCGCGATGGCACCGGTCGCGGAAGGGAAGTTGCCCTGCTTCCGGAAGACCTTGGCCTGCTGCTCGGGCGCCGTGAGCCAGGAGATCAGTTCGTACGCCTCCTTCTTGTGCTTGGCGGCCCGCGGAACGGCGAGGTACGAGCCGCCCCAGTTGCCGGCGCCGGCGGGTAGCTTCGCGACGTCCCACTTGCCCTTGCCCGCGTCACCGGCCTGGCCCTTGATGTAGCCGAGCATCCAGGCGGGACAGGGCAGCGTCGCGAAGGAGCCGGCGGCGAAGGCCTGGTTCCACTGCGGCGACCACTGGTCCAGCCTGGCGCTCAGCCCGCCCTGCGCAGCCGTGACCGACGCCTCCCAGGCAGCTTTCAGGGCCGGGTTGGTCTCCCAGACCAGTCGGCCCGAGGCGTCGTGATAGCGCTCCTTCTCCTGGCCGATCATGACCGAGTAGAGGCTGGCGACGCTGTCGAGCCATGCGCTCTTGTCGGGGGCGGCGGCCTTGTACTGCCGGCCGAGTTCGAGGTATCCCTCCCACGTCGACCACTTCTTCGCGAGTTCCTCGCGGTCGGTGGGCAGACCCGCCCGGGCGAAGAGGTCGGTGCGGAAGCACATGGCCTCGGGGCCCACGTCGGTGCCCAGGCCGAGGATCTCGCCGCTCCTTCCGGTGGCCGCCGCCCACGCGGCCTCGGGGAACCCGCCCTTGAGCGCGTCCGCGCCGTACCTGCGCAGGTCCTCGAACCTGCCGCTTTGCTGCTGGGCGACGGAGGCGATCCGGCCCACCTCGACGGCCTGGACGTCCGCGAGACCGCCACCGCCGGCCAGCCGGGTCTGCAGCGACTTCCAGTAGTCGGCCTCGTCCTCGGTGTCGGTCTGCTTGATGGTCACGCCCGGGTGCAGCAGCTCGTACTCGGCGTAGAGCCCGGCCTCCTCGTAGCCGAAGGAACCGAACAGGTCCACGGTGATCGTGACCTTGCCGTCCGCGCTGTCGGAGGCGCCCTCCGGCGAACCGCCGCAGGCGGCGAGCAGGGTCCCGGCAAGAGCGACCGCCCCCAGGCGGACGGCGGCCCTTCCGGCAGCTCTCCCGGCGGCCTTTCCGGCGGCTCTCGTGGTGGCTCTGGCTGCGGGCATGGGAAGCCTCCCTTGGCTCCGGGGTGAGCGAGAACGCATCGCTGAGAGCGCTCTCACCAAGCGAGGGGAGCGTGCCCGCGGCGCGCGTGATCCGTCAAGACTCGAAGGCGCATTGGCTCAGAATCGGCCCAACTTCCGCTGTTGCGCGTTCTCTTGACACCTGTGTTTCGGGAGTCTTACGGTTCCGGCCAGCTGAGAGCGCTCTCGCATACGAGTCCCGGACGCGGCCCACCGCATGGCCACGCCACCGCATGGCCACGCCACCGCATGGCCACGCCCCCGCATGCGGACGCCACCGCATGCGGACGCCGCGGGTGAGCCGCCTTCCACCGCGATGACATGAGGTGTTCCCCATGCCCGTCCCCCACGCGCGCCGAGCCGCCCCGCTCCTCCTGGCCGCCGTCCTGGCCGCCGCGGCCGTCGGACTCGGCCCGGCCACGGCCCCCGCGGAAGCCGCCACCGTCCCCGTGGGCGCCGGAAGCCACTCCGACACCCGCCCCGCCGGAACCTCCGGCCCCACCACCAACACCGGTGCGCCCGTCACCCCCAAGGTCACCCCTGCCGCCGCAGGCAAACCGGTCCCCACCAACGACTGGTGGTCCTCGCTCGCCTTCCAGCGCTACGGCGACAACCCGTACTCCACCCCGATGTACGGCCATCCCCTCACCTACCAGGCGGTAGCAGGCGGGCTGGAGGTCGGCCACCCCACCGGTCCCGCCGTCGTCGGGGACGGCCGCCAGTACGAGTTCGCCCACCAACGCGACCTCACCGTCGGCCTCACCGGACTGGACTCGCCCGACACCAAGGCCGACTCCTGGTCCGACTGGACCGTCACCCCCTACTGGTCCGACGGCACCCGCACCCTGCGCACCACCATCGGCCACGGCATCCCGTTCGTGTACGCCCAGGGCTCCGGCGGCGACGCCCGGATCAGCGCCGCCGCCACCCCCGCCGTCTTCGCCGACCAGGGCAACGTCCTCGGCATCACCGTCGCCGGCCACCACTACGCCCTTTTCGCGCCGACGGGCGCAGACTGGAACGTCTCCGGCACCACGATCAGTGCCGCGCTCGGCGGCAGGAACTACTTCTCCGTCGCCGTCCTGCCCTCCCCTGAGGCACTCGCCACGTACAGGAAGTACGCCTTCAGCTTCGTCACCGGATCCCGGGTCGACTGGAGTGCCGCCGGCGGCACCGTACGCGCCACCTACACCCTCACCACCGAACCCAAGGAGGGCACCGAACGCGGCACCCTCCAGGCCCTCTACCGGCACCAGTGGCTCCACACCGCCGACCCCCTCACCTCCTACACGTACGTCTCGCCGCGCGGCACCATGAAGGTCCGCGAGGGCGCCGCCTTCACCACCACCCAGAAGACCGCCCCCGTCCTCCCCGCCC
>NZ_JACBGN010000506.1 GCF_013401435.1 Streptomyces sp. BR123 | reverse complement strand
GTTGGCGACCGGCGCCCCGGCTCGTGGCAACCGGAGCCCGGCAAGCACGGCATTCGCGACGAGTTCGCGGGATTCCGGCGTCGCTGGAGGGATGGGTCTGGGGAATCCCCGACCCATGGCGTTACCGTCGGTTCTACTGTTCGGTAACGGGGAGGGGTTGAGAGGCCGTGGCCGTCTCATCGGATACGCAGGCACCGACCGCCGGCCTGGCGGCCATGGCACAGGATCTGGCCGAAGGCCGCGTGTCCTCAAGGGACTTGACCGAGCGGGCGCTGGAGCGGATCGCCGCTGCCCAGCCCCGCCTGAACGCCTTCCGCGTCGTCCGTGCCGAGGCCGCGCCGGCCGAGGCGGACGCCGCGGACCGGCGGCTGGCCGCCGGCGAGCGGCTGCCGCTGCTCGGCGTGCCGGTGGCCGTCAAGGACGACATGGACGTGGCCGGGGAGCCGACCGCGTTCGGCTGCGCCGGGGACTTCCCGCCGAAGGCCGCCGACGCCGAGGCGGTGCGCAGGCTGCGCGCGGCCGGCGCGGTCATCGTGGGCAAGACCCACACCCCCGAGCTGGGGCAGTGGCCGTTCACCGAGGGGCACGCCTTCGGTGCGACCCGCAACCCCTGGAACCCGGACCACACCCCCGGCGGCTCCTCCGGCGGTTCGGCGGCCGCCGTCGCCGCGGGCCTGGTCCCGGCGGCACTCGGCTCCGACGGGGCGGGGTCGGTACGGATCCCGGCGGCCTGGACGCACCTCGTCGGGGTGAAACCGCAGCGCGGCCGGATCTCCACCTGGCCGGAGCCGGAGTCCTTCCACGGGCTCACCGTGAACGGCGTACTGGCCCGCACGGTCGCCGACGCCGCCCTGCTCCTCGACGCGGCCAGCGGCCCGCATCCCGGCGACCGGCACCGCCCGGCCCGGATCCCTGCGGTCGAGGCCGCCCGCCGCACCCCGCGGCGGCTGCGGATCGCCCTGTCGTTCGAGATGGCCTTCACGGCCACCCCGAAGTCCCTCGATCCGGAGATCCGTTCGGCGGTGGAGCGACTCGCCGGGCGGCTGGAGTCCCTGGGCCACGAGGTCGTCCCGGAGGACCCGCGGTACGGCCAGATCGGCCTGACCTTCGTCCCCCGGGCGACCAGGGGCGTACGGGACTGGGCCTCCCGTGTCCCCGACACGGGGCTGCTGGACCCCCGCACGCACGGGGCGATGCGCACGGGCCGGATCCTGGGCGGACTGCCGCTGCGCGTGTCGCGGCGGGCGGAGTCGTACCTGCGGTGGCGGATCGGCGAGGTCTTCGGCCGGTTCGACGTGATCCTGACCCCCACCACGGCCACACCACCGCTGCGGATCGGGGCCCTGGCCGGGCTGAGCGCGATGGCCACGGACCGGGCGATGATCGCCGCCTGTCCGTACGCCTGGACGTGGAACGTCTTGGGCTGGCCCGGGGTGAACGTCCCGGCGGGATTCACGGGCTCGGCCCTGCCGGTCGGAGCCCAACTCCTGGGTCCGGAGTCCTCGGAGCCCCTCCTCCTGAGCCTGGCCGCCCAACTGGAGTCGGAGGAGCAGTGGCAGCGCCTGTGGCCGGGGGGCTCGGTCTGAGGCGGAGGCCAGGGGGCGCGGGCGGGCAGCGGTACGCGGCGGTTCGCCGAACTCGTCGCCGAGCGCCGCCGGCCCCGGCCACCGCCCTGCAGACCGCCGGCAGCAGGGGCTACGGCGTACTCGTCCTCGCCGCGTCCATCCCCATGCCCTCGCCCTCGCCCTCGCCACCGGCCGGTACCGCACCCCCGCCCGTGAAGGCCCGCTCGAAGGCCTCCCGCGGCGCCGGGTCGCGGTCCAGGACGGCGAAGACCACCCGTTCGAAGATTCCGGCGAACCGGCCCGCCAGGAGCCCCCGGAAGGCTTCCGCCACCTCCGCCGGATCGTTGCGGAACACCCCGCAGCCCCATGCGCCCAGCACCAGCCGCGCGTAGCCGTGCAGGGCCGCCGTTTCCAGGACGCGCTCCGCACGCCGGGCCAGGGCGGCCGGGATCTCGGCGGCGCGCTCCGGCTCCTGGCGGCGGATCGTGCCGGCGTTCGGGGCGGGTGAGGTGAGGAAGCCGGCCCGGAAGGGCTCCTCCAGCAGTTCGCCGCGGTCGTCACGGAAGACGGGTACCCCGGGCGAGTGAATCACCCGGTCGGTGTAGAAGGTGCTGCGTTCCGCGCGGTGGATCCCGTAGTACTCAGGGGCCTGGAGCAGCGTCTCGTACAGGGCGGACGCCCGGCACAGGGCCTCCTCCTGCGCCTTGGCTCCGCGGACGTAGCCACCCCCGGGATTCCGGGCCGAGGCGAAGTTCAGGACGGCCACCGTGCCGGGGCCGGGGGCGTCCTCGGCGAGCCTACGGGCTGCGACGGTGCTGCTCTCACCCGTCACCTCGATGGCCGTGTGGTGCCCCCTGGCGGGTAGTTGTCCGTCTGGAATGACCTGGTTCGGCCCATATATTCTGGTCCCCGCCCTGGCTTCCGCCAGGGCGGCGGCCAGGGAGACATGCCGTCCCGTCCGCGTCCGGTAGCCGCCGGACGCCAGGATCGTCGCGTTCTCCCGCGCGATCTCGCGCAATCTGCTGCTCATCGGGCCATCATCGGTCGCAATTTGGCACTGATACCACTCACTTTTGCGCAAGCACGACCGGATTCGGCTCTTCAGCCCGACAAGGACGGGTAGGCATGGTCAGGTCACAGTCCAGGACAGGAGATTCGGCCATGCCCCAGGGCTCATCCGCTCCATCCACTGCATCCACTGCATCCACTCCATCCGCATCACCCGCTCCTCCCACCTCCCCGTCCCC
>NZ_JACBGN010000505.1 GCF_013401435.1 Streptomyces sp. BR123 | reverse complement strand
GGGCTCGGGATCGTCGCGGTCGCGGGGGTGGCCGGGGCGGACGAGGTGCGGCGGCTGTGGTGGCTGCTGCCCGGGGTGTCCAAGCCGCGCAAGGAGGGCGAGCTGGACTACGCGGGCGCGGGCTGGACGGCGGCCTCGCCGGCGAACTGGCGGCTGGCTGACCGGCCGGACGACTACCGGGTGGACCGGATCGTGGTGCATGTGACGCAGGGCGGCTTCGCGTCCTCGGTGGACGCCTTCAAGAACCCGTGGCACAGGGCGTCCGCGCACTACATCGTCCGCCAGGACGGGCATGTGGAGCAGATGGTGCGGGAGCTCGACGTCGCTTTCCACTCCGGGAACCGCTCGATGAACGAACGGAGCATCGGCATCGAGCACGTGGGCTTCGTGGAGCGGCCGCAGGACTTCACGGACGCGATGTACGCGTCCTCGGCGCGGCTGGCTGCCGACATCTGTCGGAGGTACCGCATACCCGTCGACCGGAAGCACTTCCTGGCGCACTCCGAGGTGCCGGGCACCGACCACACGGACCCGGGGCGGCACTGGGACTGGGACAGGTACCTGCGCATGGTCCGGGCCGAGCTGGAGGGGCCCCGCAGCGGCTGAGAGGTCCCGGCCCGGGCGCCGGACCGGGGCTGCGGAGCCCGCCTGCCCGGCCTACGCTGATCTTGCGGCGTGCCCCATGTCGGAGGTGAGGCCATGTCCAGGCTCGCGGTGGCCGTGGCGGCGGCCGGCACCCTGCTGGTGGGGACGGCCGCGCCCGGCGGGAACGGCATCGAGGACGAGCCCGCCCATGTGATCGCGGAGAAGGGGCGGCAGTCGCTCCTCACTGCCCGGTCCCTGCGCTGGGAGGGGCAGACCAAGGACGCGACGGGGACCTACGTCGTGGACTTCCGCGTCGACGCCCGGGGCAACTGCGTCGGCACCGTCGCGGTGGTTCCCAAGGGGGGCCGTATGGAGATCGTCAAGCGAGGGCAGGACGTCTGGATGAAGCCCGATGCGGCATTCATGAAAGCGCAGGTCCCCGGTCCGGCCGGGCAGGAGACGGCCGAGCTGCTGCGCGGGCGGTGGATGCACGGCCGCGCCGACGACCCCTCGCTGCGCGAGTTCTCCGCCTCCTGCGACGTGTCCCACCTCCAGCGCGCGTACCTGCCGGTGCCGTTCGCCGCGGACGACGTGGAGAAGGGCACGAAGGCCCTCGTCAAGGGCGTGCCCGCGATCACGGTCACCGGCCGCTCCGGGGCCGGCCGGATCACTCTCTACGTCGCCACCGAGGGCAAGCCCCACCTGCTCCGGATCCAGGGGCAGGTCGGCGGCGTCCGGGGGGAGGCCGACTTCTCCGAGTACGGCAGGCCCGTCCCGTCGCGGACGCCGCCGCCTGCCGAGAGCGTCGACGTGTCCGACCTGCGGCAGCCGGGAGGCGCGGCCTAGCAGTCGCTCCGGCCGAAGGGTTTGCCGGCTCGCGGCGTCCGGTGCGGTGCGTCGCAAGGCGGAGGGCCGTTCCCCCCGTGCTCGGGCGTCCAGGGCGGTCCGGCAACGCAGCGATGTCGGGCAGCGCAGCAAGGTGTGGTGCGGGCGTCGTGGGGCGGTGAGCCCTACCGGTCAGAGCACTAGCTGAGCCCTGCCGTGCGGGCGCGCTCCACCGCCGGGCCGATGGCCGCGGCCAGGGCGGCGATGTCCTGCGCGGTGGAGGTGTGGCCGAGGGAGAAGCGCAGCGTGCCGCGGGCGAGCTGCGGGTCGGTGCCGGTGGCGAGCAGGACGTGGCTGGGCTGGGCCACGCCCGCGGTGCAGGCGGAGCCGGTCGAGCACTCGATGCCCTGGGCGTCCAGCAGGAGCAGCAGGGAGTCGCCCTCGCAGCCGGGGAAGCTGAAGTGCGCGTTGGCGGGGAGCCGGTTGTCGGGGTCCCCGCCGAGGACGGCGTCGGGCACGGCCGCGAGCACGGCGCGGATCAGCTCGTCCCGCAGCTGCCCGACCTCGGCGGCGAACCGCTCGCGCCGCTCGGCGGCGAGGACGGCGGCCACCGCGAAGGCGGCGATCGCCGGCACGTCGAGGGTGCCGGAGCGCACGTGCCGCTCCTGGCCGCCGCCGTGCAGGACGGGTACGGGGGTCTGGTCGCGGCCGAGGAGCAGCGCACCGATGCCGTAGGGCCCGCCGATCTTGTGGCCGCTGACGGTCATCGCGGCGAGGCCGCTGTCGCCGAACCGAACGTCGAGCTGGCCCACGGCCTGGACGGCGTCGGAGTGCAGCGGGACGCCGGACTCGCGTGCCACGGCGGCCAGTTCGCGGACCGGCATGACGGTGCCGATCTCGTTGTTGGCCCACATCACGGTGGCCAGGGCGACGTCGTCGGGGTTGCGGGCGATGGCCTCGCGCAGGTCCTCGGGGCTGACCCGGCCGTAGCGGTCCACGGGCAGGTACTCGACCTGCGCGCCCTCGTGTTCGGCGAGCCAGTGGACGGCGTCGAGGACGGCGTGGTGCTCGACGGGGCTGGTGAGCACCCGGGTGCGGGCGGGGTCCTGGCTGCGGCGGGCCCAGTACAGGCCCTTGACGGCGAGGTTGTCGGCCTCGGTGCCGCCGGCGGTGAAGACCACCTCGCTGGGGCGGGCGCCGAGTGCCTCGGCGAGTGCCTCGCGGGCCTCCTCGACGGTGCGGCGGGCGCGGCGGCCGGCGGCGTGCAGGGAGGACGCGTTCCCCGTGACGGCGAACTGCGCGGTCATCGCCGCAGCGGCCTCCGGGAGCATCGGGGTGGTGGCTGCGTGGTCGAGGTAGGCCATGATCCTCTGATTCTACGAGCCCCCCGGCCCCTGCAGCCCACGGCGC
>NZ_JACBGN010000504.1 GCF_013401435.1 Streptomyces sp. BR123 | reverse complement strand
CTGCGGCCCCTCGTCGACGCCCCCGCCGTCCCCGTCATCCACGCCGCCGACTACCTCGGCCACCGCCCCCGGATCCTCGGCGCCGACCACATCACCGTCATCGGATCAGGCCAGTCCGGAGCCGAAGTCTTCCTCGACCTCCTCCGCGCCCGCCCCACCGGCCGCGAGCGCCTCACCTGGCTCACCCGCACCCCCTCCTTCGCCCCCAGGGAACACTCCACGCTCGGCCTCGAACACTTCACCCCCGACTACACCCGCTACTTCCACTCCCTCCCCGAACCCGTCCGCGACCAGCTCGTCCCCACCCAAGCGCAGCTCCACAAGGGCATCGACCCCGCCACCCTCGCCGCCATCCACCACGAGCTCTACACCCGCACCCTCCACGGAGGCTGGCCCGACATCGTCCTCACCCCCGGAGTCACCGTCCGCACCGCCGGCCGCGTCGCCACCACCAAGGTCGAACTCCACCTCGAACACCCCCACCAGGGCACCCGCTCCCGCCTCACCACCGAGGCCGTCGTCCTCGCCACCGGCTACCGGGACCGGCCCCTCTCCCGACTCCTCGCAGGACTCGACCCCTACCTGCACAAGGACTCCTCCGGACGCCCCCGCGTCGACGAACACCACCGGATGGTCCTCGCCCCCACCGTCAGCGGCAGCATCTTCGTCCACAGCGCCGAACGCCGCACCCACGGCGCCGGCACGCCCGACCTCGGCCTCACCACCCGACGCAGCGCCACGATCCTCAACACCCTCACGGGCAAAAACGCCTACCCCGAACCCGCCCGCACCACGTTCACCACCTTCGGCCTCGAACAGCGGGAGCAGACCCGACCCCCGGTCGAACTGCTCCCGCTCATCGAATGCCCCTGAACCCCCGCAAGGACCAGGGATCAGAACACCGGCACGCCGCCCCGGGTCAGGCGCCAGTCCACCGACGCGAACTGCGACGGGTCGATCGTCCCCTTCGCCTTCACCCACGAAATGATCGTGTTACGGATCTCGTCGGAGTTCGCCCACACCTGCTTCGCCTGCGGCACGTGCGGGAACGCACCGCCACCCGACGCCCGGTAGTTGTTCACCGCCAGCACGAACCGCGCCTGCGGATCCACCGCCTTCCCCCGGAACGACAGCCCCGTGATCCGCGAACCCTTCGGCTGCGCGATGTCGATGTCGTACGCCAGCCCGTACACCGCGTCATAGTTGTAGTCCGGAATGCTCTCCGCGTTCGTCAGCTTCGCCGGATCCACCACCGCATCCGGAGCCGTCTGCACGAAGTACCGCGCCGAGTACTCCAGGTAGTCCTTCAGCTGCGCCCCCGTCAGCACCCGAGCCTCCAGCGTGTTCTCGAACGGGTACAGCCCCGCCGCATCCCGCAGCGTCACCTTCCCCGCCGGGATCGCCGCCGTCCGCGAGAAGCACGACGCCTGCGACAGCACCGGAAGCGACGCCCACTCCGTACCGGCCAGCGCGCCCTTCACCGTCTCCGCCTGCACGTGGTTGATCAGATCGATGATCGGCACGTCCTTCACCGGACCCTCCGCCGACGACATCGCCTGCGTCGACGAACCGATCACCTGGTTGACGTACTCCACCACCTTGCGGTGCTCGTCCGACAGCAGCCGCACGATCTCCGGGTCCTCCTCGACCGTGTTCGAGTTCAGCACCCGCGCCGACACCTTCGCCACCGACCACGAGCCCTTCGCCCACGTCAGCTCGAAGTCGAACAGCGTCAGCCGCTGCCCCCACTTCAGCGGCTCCGACAGCACCACGTCCCTGCCGGTCGCCTTGTTCTTCACCCGGTACTCCGGGATCTCCGTGTGCGCGTGCCCCACCAGGATCGCGTCGATCCCCGGCACCTGCTCCGCCACCAGCCCCGCAGCATTCTCGATGTACGGCAGCTGGTCACCGTACGACGACGTACCGCTCGACCCCGAATGCGCCGACACGATCACCACGTCCGCACCCATCGACCGCAGCTTCGGCACGTACTTCGCCGCCTGCTCCTCCAGCCCCGGGAACGTCATCTTCCCCTGCACATTGGCCTTGTCCCAGATCGCGATGCCCGGATTCGTCAGACCCAGCACCGCCACCTTCACGTCCCGCCCGTGCGGAGTCCGCAGCCGGTGCATGCTGTACGGCGGGAACGCCGGCCGCAGCGACTTCGCATCCAGCGCGTTCGCCCCCAGCAGCGGAAAATCACACTGCTCCTGGAACTTCCGCAGCACCGGAATGCCGTAGTTGAACTCGTGGTTGCCCAGCGCCGCCGCGTCATACCCGATCGCGTTCATCGCCTGCGCCATCGGATGCACCGGACCGCGGCGCGCCGTGATCGGGTCCACCTTCGCGTAGTAGTACGACAGCTGCGTGCCCTGGATGGTGTCACCCGCGTCGATGAGCAGCGTGTTGCAGCGCCCCTTCTCCGCCCGCACCCTGTTCACCAGCGTCGAGATCTTCGCCAGGCCCACGTCGTTGTGCGCCTTGTCGTCGAACTCCTTGTCCGTGAAGTAGTCCCAGTTGAAGACGTTTCCGTGCAGGTCGGTCGTCCCCATCACCGTGAACGCATACGTCCGCGGCGGCCGGGAACCCGACTCCGCCGCGGCGGCCGGGCCGGCCGCGGCCCCCGCCAGCGCGACAGCCGCACCCGTGGCAGCCGAGGTCCCCAAAAACGTCCTGCGGTCGAACGCCATGCCATCTCCCCTGTTCAGGCGCTGTCTTGAAGTAGCTGACAACGCGCGTAGATTCTGACTCATCGGTAACAACCGAACCACCCCCCTCCACATCTCGATCCGATGACCACCGGCCGCCGGCAGTGCAACAGTGAAGCCATGACCACCACCCACGACGAACCCCAGCCCGTCCCCCACGCGCCCTACGGCAC
>NZ_JACBGN010000503.1 GCF_013401435.1 Streptomyces sp. BR123 | reverse complement strand
CCCCCGCCTGGCGGTGGCCGCCACCCGGGCCCTGCGCACACTGCCCTGACGGCGGCTCGGCGGCCCGCGGCCGTCAGGGGCGGGCGGGCTCCGGGACGACGGCGAACGCCTCCACCTCCATGAGGAGGTCCGGGTGGACCAGGGCGGCGACCTGCACCGCCGAGGAAGCAGGGAGCCGGTCCGGGGCGATCACCGCGTCGCGGGCCGCGCGCAGCGCCGGGAGGTGGGCCATGTCCGTGAGGAAGTACGTCAGCTTCACGACGTCGTCGAAGCCCGCTCCGGCGGCGGCCAGGCACCGGCGCAGGTTCTCGAACACCTGCCGGGCCTGCGCCCCGGGGTCGCCGGCTCCCACGACGCCGCCCTCCTCGTCGAACGCGCACTGGCCGGACACGGCGACGAACGTCCCGGTGCCCAGGACGACGTGCGTGTAGCCGCTGGCGGGGGCGACGCCCTCCGGCGCCGCGATACGGGTGAGGTGGTGGTCGGTCATGGTGATGATCATGCCGTAGGGCCGCGGCCGGCCGGGAGCGGGGTAACTGCGCGAGCAGCCCCACCGGCCCCGACCGGCCCGCGGTGTCACGACGGGGCTTCCGCGGAGCGCTCAGCTGCGGAAGCCCAGCAGGCCGTGCAGGGCGGCACCGCCCGCCGACGGGGTCGCCGCGCGGCCGGCCGACGTCGGCTTCGGGTCGGGCTGGGCCGGGCAGATCGCGTCCGCCGCCTGGCCCGTGCGCAGGTAGGCCGACACCTTCTCGTCCAGGCAGGTGTTCCCGCTCAGCGAGACCCCGTGGTTTCCGCCGCCCTCCTCGATCACCAGCGCCGAGCCCTTCAGCTTGTCCCGCATGGTCAGCGCGCCCCCGAACGGCGTGGCCGCGTCCTGCGTGGCCTGCAGCAGCAGCGCCGGCGGGAGGTCGGCGTTGGTCACGTCCGGCGCCTGGAGCGGCTCCGTCTTCCAGAACGCGCACGGGGCGTTGTACCAGGCGTTGTTCCAGGTCATGAACGGAGCCTGGGCGTGCGTGATCCACATGTCGGCCCGCCAGGTGTTCCAGTCCTTCGGCCAGGCCGAGTCCCGGCACTGCACGGCCGTGTACACGCTGTATCCGTTGCCCGCCGTGGGCTCCACCGCGCCGAACCGCTCGTACGCCGCCACCAGCGGCTTGGCGTCCCCCTCCACCGTGTATGCCGAGAACGCCGCGGCCAGGCTCGGCCAGTAGCCGTTGTAGTAGCCGCCCGGCATGTACGTGTCCTCCAGCTCCGCCGGGCCCACCTTGCCGCCCGCCGGCTCCACGCGCAGTGCCGCGCGCATGGCGTACCAGCGCTGCTCGACCCCGGCCGGGTCGGTCCCGAGCCGGTAGGTCGCGTCGTGCTCGGCCACCCAGGCCAGGAACGCCTTGTGGCGGGAGTCGAAGGCGCGGTCCTGCGCGAGGTTGTCCTGGTACCAGACCCCGCCCGGGTCGACGACCGAGTCCAGGACCATGCGGTGGACGCGGCCCGGGTGCAGCTTGGCGTACACGGCGCCCAGGTAGGTGCCGTACGAGAAGCCGAAGTAGCTGAGCTTCGGCGCGCCCAGGGCGGTGCGGATCGCCTCGATGTCGCGGGCGGTGGACATGGTGTCGATGTACGGGAGCAGGTCCGCGTGCTTCGCCTGGCAGGCCTCGGCGAAGGCCTTCACCCGGTTCAGGTTGGCCTGCTCGGTCTGCGTCCCGTACGGCACGGAGTCGGGGCGTACGGGGTTGAAGTGGTTGGCGGTGCAGTCGAGGGCGGGCTCGCTCCCGCCGACCCCGCGGGGGTCGAAGCCGATCACGTCGTACTGGGCGGCCACGTCCTTCGGCAGGGCGGAGGCGATGTACGGTGCCAGGCCCCGGCCGCTGCCGCCGGGCCCGCCCGGGTTCACCAGGAGCGGGCCCTGGCTCTTGGCGGCGGTGTGCGGGACGCGGGTCAGGGCCAGGGTGATCTGGCGCCCGGAGGGGTGGGTGTGGTCGAGGGGGACCTTGAGGGAGGCGCACTCCAACGTCGGGTAGCGGCTGGTGGCGCAGCCGGTCCAGCGCAGCGCGGCCGCCGGGGCGGACGCGGCGGCGCCTGAGGTGGCGGCGGCCGCGGGGGCCGGCGCGGCCCCGAGCTGGCCGGCCACCGCGGCGGCGGTGGCGGTGGCGATCGACAGCAGGACGGCGGCGCGCTTCTTCAAGGGACGGGTCATGGGGCCTCCCAGCAGAGGGTTCTGGGCGGAATCGTCCCGGAAGCGCGGCCCGGAAACCGGGATTGGACCCCGGATTGGCCCGATGGGATGAGGCCGGATCGACGGCTCCTCGGCCGCCGCCCGCGCTCGTGGCAGCCCGAGCCGGGCCGGACCGGCCTCCGCGGACCAGGCCGGCCGCTCCGGCGGCACGATCTTCCCGGCGGCAGCCCGCCGGACCGGGCCGATGCCGAATTCCACCGCGATCCCGTGGACTTGGCAGGTGGTCCAGCGCCGCCACCGGGCGGGCACTCCCCGCCCGCGTACGCCCGCGCCCGCCGCCCCACCGGGTGCGGGCGGGGCCCGGCCCGGCCAGTTGGCGCACCCGCCGCGCACCCCCGGCCGCAGATGGAGTACCAGGGGTGTTCACGGCGGCCTCGCGTCGGCCGCGACGGCGGCGCGGCGGCCCGCAGCCGCGCGGCGGAGTCCGGGCGGCCGCGGCACCGGCCGCCGTCAGCTCAGCGTTTCGGGAAGCGGGCAGGGGGAGGCGTTCTGCTTCCCCCCGGCGAAGCGCCGACGGCAGGGCTGAACGCCTCGCAGGGCATCCGGCGCAGCCGCGCCGTGGCCCCGTGGCGCCGGTGCGGGCCCGGGCCTTGTGGAATTCCCCCCGCCGCCGGCATCCATCGCTTTCAATGGCCCGGTGGAGGGGACACG
>NZ_JACBGN010000502.1 GCF_013401435.1 Streptomyces sp. BR123 | reverse complement strand
CCCCGGCCCCGGGCCCCCGTCCTCCTGGTGTGCCGCGACGGCCGGGATACCGGAGGGACGCCCTCAGGGCGCCGGCGGTTCCTCGGCGCGTCCACGGTCCGCTTCCGCGGGCCGGTGCCCGACCCGTGTCACCGGGCCCCCGCCGAGGCGCTCGGCGTGCCGCTCGTACCGGCCGGACCCGCCGAGGACGAGGGGCGGGCCTTCGGCGACGTCCCGCCCGCGGGCGACGGCCGACCCCGTCCGGCGGCCCCGGGCACGGCGAAGACCCGTAGGAAGAACTGGGCGAGCGGGCCGATGGCCAGGGCGTAGGCGACCGTGCCCGGGCCGACACTGCCGCCGAGCAGGAAACCGGCCGCGAGCACGGTGAGCTCGATGCCGGTGCGCACGAGCCGCACCGACCGCCCGGTCCGCCGGTGCAGCCCCGTCATGAGGCCGTCGCGCGGGCCCGGCCCGAAGGCGGCCGCGATGTACAGGCCGGTGGCGAGGCCGTTGAGGACCACGCCCGCCGCCAGTGCACCCGCCTGGGCCGCAAGGCCGTGCAGGTCGGGCACCGCCGCCAGCGTGGCGTCCATGGACAGCCCGACCGCGAACACGTTGGAGACGGTGCCCAGGCCGGGCCGCTGCCGCAGCGGCCACCACAGCAGCAGAACCAGGGCTCCGACGGCCACGGACACGGTGCCGATGGTCCACCCGGTGTGCTCGGCGAGGCCCTGGTGAAAGACGTCCCAGGGCCCGAGTCCGAGCCCCGCCCGGACCAGGAGCGCCGAGCTCGCGCCGTACAGGGCGAGGCCGGCGTAGAGCTGGAGGAGCCGGCGGGTGAGGCGCCCCGAGGGCCGTGCGGAGGGTGGGACGGTGGACACGAAGGGTGCCTTTCCTGGGAGCCAAAGACCGATGGACCACACGCTGTGGCATCTGCTCCGGGTGGGCACAGGGCCAATCCCGGGTCAGTGGCCTTATTTCCGGTCGGCCGGCAGTCCGGCATGGGCCCGCGCGTGAGAACACGCACATTTTTGGTAGCTTTCGCCCGAATTGGTGAATGCTGGAGGGCGGTCCGGCGCAACGGTTCGTGTCTCGGGTGGATCGCCGGCCGCCACAGCCACGACTGCGACACGGCACACCGCCGCCACGGGAGAGACATGCGACGCGCACACCGCCTGCTGAACGACTGGCGTACGGCCCTGCCCCTTGCGGGCGGAGCCGTCGTACTCGGCTTCGGCGGCCTGTACCTCGCCGGCCTCGCAGCAGCGGGCGACAGCATCGCCGACGGCACCAGCGTGCGCGGCGTCGCCATCGGCGGCATGAGCCGTGCGGAGGCCCGGGCGGCCCTCGACCGCGGCCTCGGCCCGGCGGCTGCCGCACCGATCACGTTGAAGACCGAAGGCGGCCGCACCGCGCAGGCCGTCCCCGCCGCCTTCGGCCTGTCCCTCGACACCGAGGCCACCGTCGACCGCGCCGCGCAGTCCGGCTCCGACCCGTTCACCGTGATCGGGCGGCTGGTCATGCCCGCGGAGAAGCGCGAGGTCGAACCCGTCATCCGCGCCGACGCCGCAGCCGACCCGGACCGGGCCGCCGAGCGGCTCGCCGACTCCGCCGGGAGCCCGGTCCGCGACGGCGCCGTCTCCTTCCAGGACGGCAGCGCCCGGTCCGTCGCCCCCGCGATCGGGGTGACCGTACGGGCCGACCGGGCGGCAGAGGTCGTCCGCGCCGTCTACCTGAGCCCGCAGGCCGGCCCCGCGGCCCTGCCGGTGGAGCTCACACAGCCCACGGTCGGCGCGCAGGAGACCGCGCGGGCCATGAAGGAGTTCGCCGAGCCCGCGATGTCCGGGCCCGTCACCCTCACCGTCGGCGCCAAGCGGATCGTCCTCACCCCGGAGGTCCTCGGCCGGCACCTGGAGCTCAAGGCCGACGGAGCGGGCAGGCTCGTCCCGAAGCTCGACTCCGCGGGGCTGCTGGCCGACCCGGACGTCGCCCGGCAGGTGTCCGCGATCACCACGCCCTCGCGCGGGGTCACCTTCGAGGTGGACGCAGCCGGCCGTGCCGTGGTCGCCGAGGACGCCCGCAGCGGCGTCCAGGTCACCGCGAAGGCCCTGGGGGACGCCGTCCTGCCGCTGCTGACCCGCACGGGCGACGCCCGCACGGCGGAACTCGCCACGACGGCCGTCCCGCCGCGGCTGACCGCGCAGGAGGCCCGGCGGCTCGGCATCAAGGAGAAGCTGTCGTCCTTCACCGTCAACTTCCCGGCGGCCCCCTACCGCACCACCAACATCGGGCGCGCGGTGGAACTGCTCAACGGCTCCGTCGTCCGGCCGGGCGAGACGTGGAGCTTCAACAGGACGGTCGGCGAGCGGACCGAGGAGAACGGCTTCGTCGACGGGATCATGATCAACGACGGCCGGTTCGTGAAGTCGCCCGGCGGCGGTGTCTCGGCGGTCGCGACGACCATGTACAACGCCATGTTCTTCGCCGGCCTGAAGCCGGTCGAGCACGGGGCGCACTCCTTCTACATCGAGCGCTACCCCGAGGGCCGCGAGGCCACCGTCGCCTGGGGCACCCTCGACCTGCGCTGGAAGAACGACTCCGGCAGCGCGGTCTACGTCCACGCCCGGTCCACGGACTCCTCGGTGACCATCAGCCTGCTGGGCACGAAGGCGTACGACGAGATCCGCGCCGCCAAGGGCCCGCGCACCAATGTGACCCCGCCGAAGAAGATCGAGGCCTCGGGCCCGCAGTGCGAGGTGCAGACCCCTCTGGAGGGCTTCGACGTGGCCGTCGACCGGATCTTCGTCCGGGGCGGGCAGGAGGTCAAGCGCGAGACGTACCGCACGCACTACATCCCGCGGGACGAGGTGACCTGCGACCCGAAGACCCCGCCGCCGTCCTGACCCGCCTGGACCACAC
>NZ_JACBGN010000501.1 GCF_013401435.1 Streptomyces sp. BR123 | reverse complement strand
GGCGTCGGGCGGGGCCCTCGGCGCTGGCACACTGCTCCGCATGCTGGAGACCTCCGCACGACTGCTGCGTCTGCTGTCCCTGTTGCAGGCCCACCGCGAATGGACCGGGGCCGACCTCGCGGAGCGCCTCGGCGTGACCCCGCGGACGGTGCGGCGCGACGTGGAACGGCTGCGGGAGCTCGGCTATCCCGTGAACGCCACCCCCGGGACCGGCGGCGGGTACCAGTTGGGCGCCGGGGCCGAGCTGCCGCCGCTGCTGCTCGACGACGACGAGGCGGTGGCCGTCGCGGTGGGGCTGCGGACCGCCGCCGGGAACGGGGTCGAGGGGATCGGCGAGGCCTCCGCACGGGCGCTGGCCAAGCTGGAACAGGTCCTGCCGGGCAGACTGCGGCGGCGCGTGTCGGCGATCGACGAGTTCACCGTGCCGATGCTGCGTGCGCCGGAGCGGAGCGCCGTCGACCCTTCCGTGCTGGCCGAGCTGGCCGCCGCGTGCCGGGACGGCGAGCGGCTGCGCTTCGCCTACAGGGACCACGAGGGCAGCGCCTCGCGGCGGGTGGTGGAGCCGCACCGGCTGGTGTGTACGGAGCGGCGCTGGTACCTGGTCGCGTGGGATGTGGAGCGGGACGACTGGCGGACCTTCCGCGCCGACCGGATCGAGCCCAGACCGCCGCACGGGCCGCGGTTCACCCCCCGCCCGGCCCCCGCGGAGGACCTGGCCGCGTACGTCTCCCGGGGCGTGGCGCAGGCCGCGTACGCCGCGCGCGCGGTGCTGCGGCTGGGGATGCCGGCCGAGGACGCGGCGCGGCTGATCGGGCCGGGCGAAGGGGCCCTTGAACCGGTCGACGACAAGAGCTGCCTGCTGCGCACCGGGGCCGTCGGCCTCGACGTGCTCGTCATCCACGTCATGCTGCTCGGTTGCGAGTTCGAGGTGGTCGAGCCGCCGGAACTGACCGACCGGATCCGGGCGGCCCGGGACCTCCTCGGTCGGGCGGTGGACCGGTCGGGCGGCACCGCGGGCGCGGAGAACGGGCAATGAAACCGGCGGCCGTGATGGCCGCCCGCCGACCGCCCGGGGCCAATCGGCCCGCGGAATTCGGGCGTTCTCGAACGAAATGCGAATGGAGCCGGGCGGCCGTCCGGGCCCCGTTCCGCGGTGCTTCCCGGGCGGTGCGTCGGCGGTTCGGAGCGGGCCCGGAAATGGAATGCGGGAAGGGCGGTTGTTCGCCACATGCGCGCGACTTCCGGAGAACTCGGCGGCCCCGGAGAACTGTCGACATTCCGTGACAGAAGCGTGACCCGGTTCGGACGAACCTCCGGGCGCGCGGCTGACGTCCGGGGGAATCCGATGGCGAAGGCGGTGCGTGCGGCGGGCCCGGCCCGCCTTCGCCGGTGCGTGCGGCGGGGGAGGGAGCGGGGTGGTGTGCGTACCGCCCCGCAGGGTGTCCCGGTGTGTTCCGGGCCTGTCCGGCCGTCCGGTTTCAGCCGTTGGTGGCCGGCCGGGCGGCGGCGCGTCCGGCCGGGGCCCGCTCGGTGTGCGCCGGGCGCCGGCTGCCGCCCGGCGCGGCCGGTAGCCGCTCGGTGCGGACCAGGTGCGCCCGTCCGGCGTGGTGCGGGGGACGGGGCACCGCGGCGTGGGCGCCGGCCGGGGAGCCCGCGGCCGGGGCTCCGGCCTGCGCGGATGCCGGGGCGGTCGCCTGGCCCGGTACCGGGGCGCCGGCTGCCGCAGCCGCGGTCCGGGCTGCGGCGGGGGCTGCCGCCGCCGCGGAGCCGCCGGTTCCGTCGGTGTGCGGAGGCTGCCACTTGCCGCCCGCGGAGAGCAGTGGGACGAGCGCGCCGGCGACCGCTGCGGGCACCGTGCCGGCCTCCACGCGGCGCCGCATCCGCTCCCGCCGCTCGAAGACCCAGGCCTCGGCGCCCGCGATCAGCGGCTCGAACCAGGGCAGCGCCAGCATGATCAGCAGGCCCGCGGACCAGCCGAGGAGGACGTCGCTGACCCAGTGGGTGCCGAGGTAGACGGTGGTGGCGCCGACGCTCAGCGAGACCACCGCGGAGACCACGGACAGCACCCGCCGGGTGACCGTGGTGGAGGCCAGGTAGGCCAGGATCCCCCAGGTCACGACGGCGTTGGCGGTGTGGCCGGAAGGGAATATGTCGCCGCCGGCGAACAGCTCCGCGGAGCCGATCGTGGTGGCGTAGTGCGGGCCGAGGCGGCCGAGGCCGAGCTTGACCGAGCCCACGGTGATGTTGAGCAGGAGCAGCGCCACGCCGAGGGTGATCAGCGGGCGCAGGGTGTGCTGCCGCCAGGAGCGCCAGCCGAGCCATGCGGCGACCATGACCGCGGTGGGCCCGCGCTGCCCCAGCACGACGAGGTAGTCGAGGAAGGCGTGCAGCTGCGGCCACTGGTCGTACGGCCGGAAGAACATGACCTGCCAGTCCAGGCGGACGAGCCAGGACGTGGTCAGTACGGCCACCACGATCGCGAGGTAGAAGGCGAGGGTCGCTCCGAAGAGCACGACGCGGTGCCGGCTCATCTGCGGCGTTTGCAGATGAGCCGGTCGCTCGGGTTCCCGGTCCAGTCGGGCGAACACCCGCTCCAGCCGGGACAGGATTTGGTCGGTACGCACGTCAATCGACGTTACCGCGCGTCGCTGGTCAGCCCAGGCGAATCACCGGGTTCGTGATGACCATGTGATGTGGAGTTGGTCTCACGCGGCATGTAATTCCTGGGATTAAGGCATTAGTTGGAGTGTCCGACTCCATTGGCCCGGCGATTGTTTCGCACGCGTGCCCGGGCTTTATCGGCGACGCTCTATTCCTTTGCCGAAAGATGGTCCGGAATGATCCATTCCGTTACTGGGCGGGGGTGTCGGGGGCGCGGAGCCGAGCAGGGCGAGCCCGGTCGCGATGGTCAGGGACCAGCCGAGCGCGTTGAGGT
>NZ_JACBGN010000500.1 GCF_013401435.1 Streptomyces sp. BR123 | reverse complement strand
GTCGCGATGAGCAGGGCGGGGATGCCGAGGGGTTCGTCGGTCGGGGTCGGGGCGTGGACGACGGGCGCGGTGGCGGGGCGTACGGGCGCGCCCGCGGCGTCGACGGGCACGGCCCAGGAAACGGTCCAGGCGGGCCGCAGCCGCTCCTCGACGGGCCGGTCGGCGAGCAGGGCGGGCTCGATGGGGCCGGTGTGGCGGACGGTGCGCCAGCGGCGGGTCTGCTCGGCGGTGCCGGGAGCTGCGAGCGTGCCGGCGGCGTCGCGGGAGTCCTCGATGACGGTGTACGGGCCCTCGGCGGTGCGGCGCAGCGTACGGGTGCCCCCGGCCGGGGTGTCGACGGTGATCTCGTGCAGGCCGGGCAGGGTGAGCAGCAGCGCGTCGTCGATGCCGGCCAGCAGCCGCTGCACCAGGTCCTCGGCGGCGGGGTCGCGCAGCGGGAGGACGACGACGGTGTCGTACCCCTCGGGGGCGGTGCCCTCGGCGGGCAGCGGCAGGCGCAGCAGGGGGACGTGGCCGTCGCGGCGGCGCAGTTCGTCGCCGAGGCCGGGGCTGAAGGCGGCGGCCTCCCGGGCCAGCTCGCGGGCCTCCGCCAGGGACCAGCGCACGCCGCCGTGCCGGCCGAGGACGGCGGGCTCGTCGGACACGGCGAGTACGGCGGCGAAGCCGACGCCGAAGCGGCCGACGGTGTCGCCGGAGGAGGTGGACTCCCGCTTGGCGGAGGCACGCAGGGTGCTCAGCGACTCGACGCCGGTGGCGTCGAGGGGGGCGCCGGTGTTGGCGGCGGCGAGGACCGGCGGTTCGCCGTTCCCGGCGTGCAGGGTCAGGCGGAGCCGACCGGGCACGCCCGCGCGGGCGGCGGCGTCGGCGGCGTTCTGGGCGAGTTCGACGACGAGCCGGTCGCGGTAGCCGCCGAGGGCCAGGTCCTCCTCGGCGTTGGCGTCCTCGCGGAAGCGGGACGGGCCCGCCGCCCAGGAATCGATGACCCCGCGCCGCAGCCGGGCCGTGCCGAAGGGGTCCGTGCCGTCCTGCGCCGCCGTCACTCGCACGCTCACGCCGCTTCCTCCAAGAATTGCCGAGGTCTTGAAGGTATCGCGTGCGGCGCCCGCCCTCTCCCGACACCGGGGCGGGGCGGGCGCCGCGACGGATCAGAGGTTCTCGATGACGTGGTCGATGCAGGCGGTGAGGGCCTGGACGTCGGCCGGATCGACCGCCGGGAACATCGCGATGCGCAGCTGGTTGCGGCCGAGCTTGCGGTACGGCTCGGTGTCCACGATGCCGTTGGCGCGCAGCACCTTGGCGACGGCGGCCGCGTCGATGTCGTCCGTGAAGTCGATCGTGCCGATGACGGAGGACCGCTTGTCGGCGTCCACGACGAACGGGGTCGCGTACTTCGATGCCTCCGCCCAGCCGTACAGGGTGCGCGCGCTGGCCGCCGTACGGGCGGTCGCCCACTCCAGACCGCCCTGGCCGTTGATCCACTCCAGCTGCTGGTTCAGCAGGAAGAGCGTGGACAGCGACGGGGTGTTGTACGTCTGGTTCTTCAGCGAGTTGTCGATCGCCGTCGGCAGTGAGAAGAACTCCGGGATGTGCCGGCCGGACGCGTGGACGCGCGCCGCCCGCTCCAAGGCCGCCGGGGAGAACGCCGCGAGCCACAGGCCGCCTTCGGAGGCGAAGGACTTCTGCGGGGCGAAGTAGTAGACGTCGGTCTCGGTGATGTCGACGGGCAGGCCGCCAGCGCCGGAGGTCGCGTCCACCAGTACGAGCGAGCCGGCGTCGGCGCCCGCGACACGCTTGATCGGCGCCGCGACACCCGTCGAGGTCTCGTTGTGGGTGTACGCGTACACGTCCACGCCCGCCTCGGCGACCGGGTCGGGGTGCGTGCCCGGCTCGGAGGAGATCACGGACGGCTCGTCCAGCCACGGGGCGAGCTTGGCGGCCTTGGCGAACTTGGACGAGAACTCGCCGAACGTGAGGTGCTGGGACTTCCGCTCGATGAGACCGGCGGTCGCGATGTCCCAGAAGGCGGTGGAGCCGCCGTTGCCCAGGACCACCTCGTAGCCCTCGGGCAGCGAGAACAGGTCGCGGATGCCCTGGCGGACGGAGCCGACCAGGTTCTTGACCGGGGCCTGGCGGTGGGAGGTGCCGAGCAGGGAGGTACCGGTGGCGGCGAGGGCGTCCAGCGCCTCGGTCCGCACCTTGGAGGGGCCCGCGCCGAAGCGTCCGTCGGCGGGCTTGATGTCAGCGGGAATCTGGATCTCAGCCACGAGCGGAGAGTATCGGGTCGGAGACGGTGAGCCCGAGGCGCGTCCACCCGATGAGACGGACGGGACCGGTGGGAAGGTGGGCACGTGAGCGACTCCGGGGACCTCGAACGGACATTGCGGGACGGACTGAGCGGGGAGGTGGACTTCGGGGCCGCCGCACGGGCGTTGGTGACGATGGACGCCTCCAACTACCGGCGCGTCCCGCTCGGTGTGGTCGCCCCGCGCGACACCGCCGACGTGGCGGCCGCCCTGCGGATCTGCGCCGCGGCCGGGGTGCCCGTCGTACCGCGCGGCGGGGGCACCTCCATCGCGGGCCAGGCCACGGGGACCTCGAACGGACATTGCGGGACGGACTGAGCGGGGAGGTGGACTTCGGGGCCGCCGCACGGGCGTTGGTGACGATGGACGCCTCCAACTACCGGCGCGTCCCGCTCGGTGTGGTCGCCCCGCGCGACACCGCCGACGTGGCGGCCGCCCTGCGGATCTGCGCCGCGGCCGGGGTGCCCGTCGTACCGCGCGGCGGGGGCACCTCCATCGCGGGCCAGGCTCCGGGGACCTCGAACGGACATTGCGGGACGGACTGAGCGGGGAGGTGGACTTCGGGGCCGCCGCACGGGCGTTGGTGACGATGGACGCCTCCAACTACCGGCGCGTCCCGCTCGGTGTGGTCGCC
>NZ_JACBGN010000004.1 GCF_013401435.1 Streptomyces sp. BR123 | reverse complement strand
TCTTCACCGCCCCGGGTCCCCGTCCCGGCGCGGTGAAGACGCCCGCGCGGGCGGCAGCCGCGGCGGCGCGGGCGGAGCGTTCGGCCGCGGCCTCGTCCGGAGGTGCGCCGGTCGTCAGCAGCCGGTAGTACAGGGGGGCGGAGACGAACCGGATGACCTCCTCCACATCCGTGCCCTCCGGCAGTTCGCCGCGGTCCACCGCCTGCCTGACGCACGGCGCCCACTCCCCCACCCGTACGGCGTAGAAGCGGTGCAGGGCCTCCGCGGCCCTGGGGTCCGTACCGGCGGCCGCGATCACGGCCCGGAAGAGCGGGCCCTGGCGCGGGTCGTCCAGGGTGCGGCGGACCAGGTCGGCATTGGCCAGCAGGTCGCCGTCGAGCGAGCCCGTCTCGGTGCGGGGCGCGGACTGCTCCGCCATGTCGCCCAGCAGGTCCGCGACGAGCCCGGACGGCGTGCCCCACCTGCGGTACACGGTGGTCTTGCCCACCTCCGCGCGTCGGGCCACCTCCGCCAGGTCCAGCCGGTCGAAGCCGGCTTCGGCCAGCAGGTCGCCGGCCGCGCGGAGCACCGCGGCCCGCACCCTGGCCGTGCGGCCGCCGGGCCGCAGCATGCCCGGCTCTGCGGAACCCTCATCCGCCATAACGGTTCTCCAGTTCCATTAGTTCGGTCCAACTGTTACGGTGGGACCACTTTAAAGGGTCCACCGTTCCGTTAACCCGTCTTTGAGGGGGCTCGTCATGGAGTACAGGCAGCTCGGCGCTTCCGGTCTCACCGTTCCCGCCCTGAGTTTCGGCGCCGGCACGTTCGGCGGCGAGGGCCCGCTCTTCGGAGCCTGGGGCACCACCGATGCCCGCGAGGCGCGCCGCCTCGTCGACATCTGCATCGACGCCGGGATCACGCTCTTCGACACCGCCGACGTCTACTCCGCGGGCGCCTCGGAATCCGTCCTCGGAGCGGCCGTACGGGGCCGCCGCGACCGGGTGCTGCTGTCCACCAAGGCGGGCCTGCCCCTGGGGGACGGCCCCGGAGACGCCGGCACCTCCCGCTCGCGCCTCATCAGGGCCACCGAGGACGCCCTGCGGCGCCTGGGCACCGACCACATCGACCTGTTCCAGCTGCACGCCTTCGACGCGGCCACCCCGGTCGAAGAGGTGCTGTCCGCCCTCGACCAGCTCGTGCGCGCCGGGAAGATCCGCTACGTCGGCGTCTCCAACTTCGCGGGCTGGCAGCTGATGAAGTCCCTGGCCGCGGCCGACCGCCACGGCTTCCCCCGGTACGTCGCCCACCAGGTGTACTACTCCCTCATCGGCCGCGACTACGAGTGGGAGCTGCTGCCGCTGGGCCGCGACCAGGGAATCGGCGCCCTCGTGTGGAGCCCGCTGGGCTGGGGCCGGCTCACCGGGAAGGTGCGCCGCGGCCGGCCGCTGCCCTCCGGGAGCCGGCTGCACGCGACCGCGGACTACGGCCCGCCGGTCGACGACGACCTGCTGTACGACGTCGTCGACGTACTCGACGCAATAGCGCGGGAGACGGGCCGGACCGTGCCCCAGGTCGCCCTCAACTGGCTGCTGGGCCGGCCCACCGTGGCCTCCGTGATCATCGGCGCCCGCAACGAGCAGCAGCTGCGCCAGAACATCGGGGCCGTCGGCTGGAGCCTGACGCCGGAGCAGAGCGCGCGCCTGGACGCCGTCAGCCACCGCCCGGCGCCCTACCCCTACTTCCCGTACGAGCGCCAGGAGGGGTTCGCCCGCCTCAACCCTTCGCTGACGGCCCCGGCCCCGGGCAGGGTCGCGTAGGGGCTCCGGGCAGCGGCCGCACCGGCCGCCGCCCGGCCGCCCGTCAGCCGGCGTTCGCCGCCAGTCGGTCACGCCACCAGTCCACGGTCGCCTCGATCTGCCGGTCGAGGGGCGTGGCCCGCACCGCGAACCCGGCCTCATAGGCACGGGAATCGACCACGAAGGGCCGGTCGAACTGGTAGCGGACCTCCTTCAGTTCGCGGAGCAGCGGCGAGAAGAGCGCGGCCGCCGCCAGCACGGCCGAAGGGAGCCGGCGGACCGTGACCGGCCCCGTCCCCGCCCGCTCGGCCAGGCGGCCGGCCAACTCGCGGACGGACAGCGCGGGCTCCGTGGGCACGTGCCAGGCACGCCCCCAGGCCCGTTCCTCGCCCGCGACCTCCACCAGGGCGGCGGCCACGTCGGGCAGATAGGTCCAGCTGTGCGGGGCGTCCGGGTCCCCGAGCGCGGAGACCGGTTTGCCGCGCAGCAGCGCCGGCACGGCCCGGGCGGCCAGGTGACCGCCGTCGGTCACGCCGGGCCCGAAGAAGTCCGAGGCCCGCACTTCGACGGCCTTGATGCGGCCCTGCTCGTGCAGCTTCCGCGCCTGTTCCCAAGCAGCGGCGCGGACCCGTCCCTTGGTGCCGGTCGCCGCGAGCGGCAGCCGTTCGGTCAGGGGGCCGTCCACCGGACCGTAGCCGTAGAGGTTCCCGAGCATGGCCAGGACGGCCCCGGTCGCCTCTGCGGCGGCGCAGAGCGACGAGGACAGCGCCGGCCATTCGCCCGCCCAGCGGTGGTAGGGGGGTGCGGCGCAGCCGTAGACGGCGGCCGCGCCCTCCGCGGCCTCGGCCAGGCGCCCGGCGTCCCGCGCGTCGAGCGCGATGTGCTCGATTCCGGGTTCGGGGCGGCGGCCCGAGGCGGTGACGACCCGTACGGACTTGCCCTGCGCGGCCAACAGCCGGGCGGTGGCGGCTCCGGCGGGCCCGAATCCCACGACGACATGAAGGTTCACCGTACGCACCCTAGCGCGCGGCCGTTTGACAGCGCGTCAGGTGTGGCGGGCGCTGCTCGGCGGACGGCCGGCGACGGGATGTGGCCGGACCTCTCCGCAATCCGGCTGCCGTTCGCCTGGCGTATCCCCCGCGGTCACGCCAGGCTCCCCCTCCGGTCCCCCGGGCCCGCTGTGCTGGGGGGCGGCTCCACACCCCCTCAACCGCAGAGGTCATCCGCCATGGCAGAACTCAACCGCCGCCGGTTCCTGCAGCTCACCGGTGGCGCCGCCGCCCTGGGCATGCTGGGCGACAGCATCGCGCGCGCCGCCGCGATACCCGCACAGGGGACCACCGGCACCATTGCCGACGTCGAGCACATCGTGGTCCTCATGCAGGAGAATCGTTCCTTCGACCACTACTTCGGCAAGCTGCGCGGTGTGCGCGGCTTCGGCGACCCGCGCCCGGTGACCCTGCCCAGCGGCAAGTCCGTCTGGCACCAGGCCGACAACGCGGGCAAGGAGACGCTGCCGTTCCGGCCGCCGTCGGACGACCTCGGCATGGAGTTCCTCCAGGGCCTCAACCACGACTGGGCAGGCGGACAGAGCGCCTTCAACAAGGGCAGGTACGACAACTGGGTGCCCGCCAAGTCGCCCGCCACCATGGCGTACCTGACGCGCGAGGACATCCCGTTCCACTACGCCCTCGCCGACGCGTTCACCATCTGCGACGCCTACCACTGCTCGTTCATCGGCTCCACCGACCCCAACCGCTACTACCTGTGGTCGGGCCACACCGGCAACGACGGCAAGGGCGGCGGCCCGGTCCTCAACAACGCCGAGGCCGGCTACGGGTGGACCACCTACCCGGAGCGCCTGGAGGCGGCCGGCATCTCCTGGAAGGTCTACCAGGACATCGGCGACGGCCTCGACGCGGCCGGCTCCTGGGGCTGGATCAACGACGCCTACCGCGGCAACTACGGCGACAACTCGCTCCTCTACTTCAACAACTACCGGAGCGCCCAGCCGGGCAACCCCCTCTACGACAAGGCCCGCACCGGCACCAACGCCAAGGCCGGCGAGGGCTTCTTCGACCGGCTGCGCGCGGACGTCCGGGCCGGCAAGCTGCCCCAGATCTCCTGGATCGCCGCCCCCGAAGCCTTCAGCGAGCACTCCAACTGGCCCTCCAACTACGGAGCCTGGTACATCGCTCAGGTGCTGGACGCCCTCACCTCCAACCCGGACGTGTGGGCCCGTACCGCCCTGTTCATCACCTACGACGAGAACGACGGCTTCTTCGACCACGTCGTCCCGCCGTACGCCCCCGCCGACGCCAACCAGGGCCTGTCGACCACACCCACCGCGCTGGACGTCTTCGGCGGCAAGCCCGGCTACGTCGCCGGCCCGTACGGCCTGGGCCCGCGCGTGCCGATGCTGGTGGTATCCCCGTGGAGCACCGGCGGCTACTCCTGCTCCGAAACCTTCGACCACACCTCGGTCATCCGCTTCATGGAGAAGCGCTTCGGCGTCCTGGAGCCCAACATCTCGCCCTGGCGCCGCGCCGTCTGCGGTGACCTGACCTCCGCCTTCGACTTCGCCCGCAAGGACACCGGCGAGGTCCGGCTGCCCGACACCGGCGCATGGCAGCCGCAGGACCGCGAGCGCCACCCCGACTTCCACGCCGTCCCTCCGGCGGTGGGCAGCATGCCCCGCCAGGAGAAGGGCCTGCGCCCCACCCGCCCGCTGAAGTACGCCCCGTACGTGGACGGCACCGCCCTCACCGGCGAGGGGAAGTTCCGGCTGACCTTCGGCGCCGGACCGGACCTGGGCGCACAGTTCCACGTCACCTCCGCAAACCGCACCGATGCCCCCTGGACGTACACGGCCGAGGCCGGCAAGTCGATCGCGGACACCTGGAACACCCGCTACTCGGCCGGAGTCACCGACCTGACCGTGCACGGCCCGAACGGCTTCCTGCGCCGCTTCCGCAACCCCGGCACCACCGCGGGCCCGGAGGTCACCGCCCGCCACAACGCCGCCACCGGCAACCTGGACCTCACCTGCACCAATGCCGGCGGCTCGACGGCCACCCTCACGGTCACCAACGCCTACGGCGGCGACCCGAAGCGTCTCACGGTCGCCCGGGGCGCCACGGTCACGCACAGCGTCCCGCTGACGAACAGCCGCCGCTGGTACGACGTGACGGTCACCGCGTCCGGGGCTCCGGACTTCGTGCGCCGCTTCGCGGGCAAGGTCGAGACCGGCGCCGCCGGCCTCTCGGACCCGGCGATCCTGACCGACCAGTCGTCCTGACGACCTGACATGAGGTCAGCCGAGTCCGGAGGCCTTGAACACGGACTCGGCTGCCTCCCGGTCGACGCGTGCGGCCGGTCGCCGCAGCGCGGTCGCCCCGTACCCTCAGCGTGCCGCGCACTCGCCGTACGGCGTGCGCACGGTCAGGCGGCAGGGCTCCACCCGGACCAGGGGCGGCAGCGAACGGCTCGCCACCGGTTGGTGGGCCTGCCGGCCCGTCGAAGCCCCCGCCGCCCGGCCGTCACCATGCCGGGCGTCGCGACCCTGCCGTTCGCCCCGGCCCCGGCCGTCCGCGACCGGCGTCCGCCGCGGCCCGCCTGTCCTTGATCACCAGCAGGTGCGAGTAGCCGCCCTGGGAGAACGGCCTCTGCCCTGCGACGCACGGCCAAGGGCTCACTCGTCTCCCGCCCGGAACCCGTCCGGCACGCCGTGCCGAACGGTCGCAAGATCGGGCAGGGGGAACGTTTCGTGCGCTGCGCGCATCTAGCAGTGCGGCGGGGCCCGCAGGGGCACTGCCGCACGGTATCTGCACGGTGCGGGTGGCAAGGCGGGGCTGGGATGAAGGCGATGACGGTGGCGGGCGGTTCTGCGGACGACCGGGAGCACGGGAGAAGCACCAGCGCTGGGGCGGGCCTTGAGGACGCGCCCACGGACCCGGTCACCGCGGACCTCGCCGAGACCGGGGACGCGCCTGCCGTGGCGTTGCCCACGGCCGACGACACGGCCGGGACCGACGCCGACGGCGCGCTCCTCACCCGCGGTGCTGATGCACCGGGCGATGAGCCCGAGAGCAGGGCCGAGTCCGACGAGCCCGAGCCTGCCCGTGACACCGCCCGGCGCAAGACGGCTCCCGGGGCCGACCACGCGGACGCGGCGCCGCCGCCCGCACCCACCCCTGCCGCAGAAGGCAGCGAAGCCGCGAGCAGCGGGGCGCAGGCCCGCTCCTCGGCCGACAGCCACACCGACATCGCAGCCGAAGCCCTCAGGCCGACCGGCGGCGCGCAGCCCGCGCACGGTGCCGCCGCGTCCGGCGACAGCCCCGTGGCCCAGCCCGATGCCGAGGCCGGGGGGAAGGCCGACCGCTCGCCCGCCGTTGTGGGGTCCGCGGCCGACAACACGGCCAGGACCCGTTCCGACGCCAAGCACAACGCCGACACCGAACAGGAGCCCGGCCGAGCCGACACCGAAGCCGAGCCCGCGGACACGGATGCGGATGCGGATGCAGACGCAGACGCGGGCACGGACACGGACACGGACACGGACACGGATGCGGATGCGGATGCAGACGCGGGCACGGACACGGACACGGATGCGGACGCGGACACCAAGGCCGGGCCGAGGGACGACGACACGCAAGTGCTCACCGTGCCCGCACCTACCGCCGCCGAGCCCGAGAGCGACACCGGGGCCGATGGCACGGAAGCCGCCGTGTCACCCGCGCCCGAGGCCTCCGCACCGGGCAACGAGCCGACGAGCGGGATCCCATCCACCTCTGACGCCAAGTCCGAGGAGAAGTCCGACAGCAGGCTGACGCTCACCCGGCCGGCGCGCGACAAGGCCAAGGCCGGGACCGAGCACCCGACGCGCACCGACGCGCCGAGCGCCGACACCAAGGCCACGGCCGACAGCGACAGCCGGAAGGAGTCCGTACGGGCTCGGGGAGAGGAGAGCGACTCCGAGCGGACGAGCAAGCTCGTCGCCCTCGTGCCGCTCGACGTGCCGGCTCCTGCCGCGCCGCGGCCCCAGCCGCAGCCGCAGGCCTCCGCCCCCGCGACGCCCAAGGCACCGTTGGACCTGCTGGCCGAGCTCACCAACACCCCTGCCCCGCCGGAAACCCCCCGCCGGACCGCGCTGCGCCGTGTCAAGGTGTGGACGCCGATCCTGTTGCTCCTCGTCGGGGCCCTCGTCGGCACCCAGTTGCTGCGTCCGCTGCCCGCCCCCCGGCTCGTCGCCACCGAGACCGCTCACGCCGTCGAGGGGCAGTTCTCCGTCCCCTGGCCCGCCAAGGGCCAGGGGGCCGTCCGCGTCCCCGGCTCAGGCGACATCGGCACGTTCGGTGAGCAGAAGCCCGTCCCCACCGCCAGCGTGGCCAAGGTGATGACGGCCTACGTGATCCTCAAGGGCCACCCCCTGCGCAAGAACGATCCCGGTCCCGCCATCACGGTCGACGCGAAGGCCGTGGCCGACGGCAACGCCGAGGACGAGTCCCGGATCCAGGGGCTCACGGCCGGGACGAAGTTCAGCCAGCAGGACATGCTCAAGATGCTGATGGTCCCGTCGGCCAACAACGCCGCCCGGCTGCTGGCCCGCTGGGACACGGGCAGCGACTCCGAGGCCGCGTTCGTGGAGAAGATGAACGCCGCCGCCAGGGAACTCGGGATGAAGGACACGACGTACACGGACCCCAGCGGCCTGGACGCCGGCACCGTCAGCACCGCCACCGACCAGTTGAAGCTGGCCGAGGCGGTGATGAAGGACGAGGTCTTCCGCACGATCGTCGCGATGCCCAGCGCACCCGTCAAGGGGCTGGCCGAGCCGCTCGTCAACAACAACGAACTGCTCAGCGTGCAGGGCCTGAGCGTCCGCGGCATCAAGACCGGCTCCAGCACACCGGCCGGCGGAACGCTGATGTGGGCGGCGTACAAGTCGGTCGGTGACGAAACCCCGCTGATCCTCGGCACGTTGATGGATCAGCGCGTGGACGGCCCGGACCCGAACGGGACGAAGAGCCTGGCCCTGGTGCTGGCGAACAGCAAGAAGATCATCGAGGCGGTGCGGACGGCCCTCGTGTCCGCCCCGCTCGTCCGCAAGGGCGACACGGTCGGTCACCTGGACGACGGCCTCGGCGGCCGCACGCCGCTCGTGGCCACCAAGGACCTGAACGTGATCGGCGTTCCGGGGCAGCGATTGAAGATCAGCATCGCCGCCGGCGCCTCGCCGCTGCCGCACAAGGCGGAGGCCGGCACGGAGGTCGGCACGCTGACGGCCGGTGACGGTGAAGGGGCCAAGAGCGTGCCGGTGGCCGTCCGGAACGCCCTGGCCGAGCCCTCCGCCGGGGCCCGGCTCACTCGCCTCGGCTGAACGGCTCCACCGCCGGTCCGGCCGTGGGTCCGGCCGGCGGCGCCGGGGCCCGGCGGCCGGGGTCCGGGGTCCGGGAAGACGTCGGAGACCGACCGCGAACAGCAGCCGGCCGGGGCTGTCCACGCTGCGCGGGCGCGGGCGTCTGTGTGGCGAGGACAGCCCTGCGTGGCGCATCGTCAGTCCGCCCTCACCGGATGCGTGAGGTTCGCTCCGCTCCCCGGGTCGAACACGTGGGCCTTGGCCATGTCGACCTGCAGCTCTACCGGAGCGCCCTCCCGGGCACGCGTGGCGGCGTCCAGTCGGGCCACGAGGGAACGGGTGTCGGCGCCGGTGTCGCGCAGGCCCGAGTCCTTGGCGAGCTCCTCCAGTTCGGTGGTCGTCGCGGGCCCCCCCTCCGCTGTGAAGTAGACGTACGCATCGGAGCCCAGCGACTCCAGCACTTCCACGGTGGCGGTGAAGACCGGGCCCGTCCGGTCCCGGGCGTGTGGCAGGGCGACGTCCTCGAACGCCTCCGGTCGCAGCCCCACGATGACCTCGCGGGGCGCGTCCTGTCTTTCCAGCACCTGCCTCGTACGGTCGTCGAGGGGCAGGTCGCCCAGGGGCGAGCGCAGGGCGCCGTCCTCCAAAGTGGCGTTGAGGAAGTTCATCGCCGGGGAGCCGATGAAACCGGCGACGAAGATGTTGCGCGGCGAGTTGTACAGTTCGGCAGGGGTGCCGATCTGCTGGACCAGGCCCTGTCTCATGACCACGACGCGGTCGCCGAGCGTCATCGCCTCGGTCTGGTCGTGGGTGACGTACACGGTGGTCGTGCCGAGGCGCCGCTGCAGCCGGGAGATCTGAGTGCGCATCTGCACTCGGAGTTTGGCGTCCAGGTTGGACAGCGGCTCGTCCATCAGGAACGCCTTGGGATCACGGACGATCGCCCGCCCCATGGCCACCCGCTGGCGCTGCCCGCCCGAGAGGTTGGCGGGCTTGCGGTCCAGGTGCTCGGTCAGGTCAAGGATCCGGGCGGCTTCCGACACCTTGGCGTTGATGGTGTCCTTGTCCACCTTGGCCAGGCGGAGCGGGAAGCTCATGTTCTCCCGGACGTTCATGTGGGGGTACAGGGCGTAGCTCTGGAACACCATGGCGACGTCGCGTTCCTTGGGAGCGAGCTCGTTGACGACCCGGTCTCCGATGCGCAGGGTGCCCTCGGTGATGTCCTCAAGTCCGGCGATCATGTTCAGGGTGGTGGACTTGCCGCATCCGGACGGACCGACCAGGATGACGAACTCGCCGTCGGCGATCTCGAGGTCCACGTCCTTCACGGCGAGGGCCCCGTCGGGAAAGCGCTTGGTGACTCCCTCAAGGATGATCTCGGCCATGGATGGTGCCTCCTTGCCTTCGTTCCTTCCGCGTCCGAGCACTACGGTCGATGTCTCGGACCGGTGGCCCGTCTGACGCGGTCGGCCCGTTCACCCCTTGACTGCCCCGGAGGTCAGTCCGGCGACGATCCGCCGCTGGAAGAACAGGACGAAAACGATGATCGGGACGGTGATGACCACGGCGGCGGCGGCGATCGACCCCGTGGGCTGCTGGAACTGGGAGCTCCCGGTGAAGAACGCGATCGCGGCCGGTACTGTGCGCGCCGACTCGGTGGAAGTCAGCGAGATCGCGAACAGGAAGTCGTTCCAGCAGAAGATGAACACGAGGATGGCCGTGGTGAACACGCCCGGCGCGGCCAGCGGCACGATGACCATCCGGAAGGCCTGCGCGGGCGTCGCCCCGTCGACCTTGGCGGCCTTCTCCAGGTCCCAGGGGATCTCCCGGAAGAACGCCGCCAGGGTGTAGATCGCCAGCGGCAGGGAGAAGGCCGTGTACGGGATGATCAGCCCGACCCAGGTGTCGAAGATCCCCACGATCCGCTCGATGTCGAACAGCGGTGACACCAGGGAGATGGGCGGGAACATGGCGATCAGCAGGGACATGCCGATGAGCACCTGCTTGCCGGGGAAGCGCAGCCGGGCCACCGCGTAGGCGGCCATGGTGCCCAGCGCCACCGCGATCACCGTGGCGATCAGGGCGATACCGATCGAATTGATCAGGGCGCGGGTGAACTCGGAGGTGTCGAAGATGCCCCGGTAGTTCTCCAGGGTCCAGTCCCTGGGGATGTAGTCGCCGTCCGTGAGGGTGCTGGGGTCCTTGAACGACAGGGCGGCGATCCACCACACCGGGAACAGGGCGTACAGCACCACCAACACGTTCACGACGCCCCATCGGGCGGCATGCGTCCTTCCTGCCGCGGCCATCAGCGCTCCGTCTCCGCGCCGGGTGCGGCGGCGCCGAACATTTTGACGAAGGTGAAGGCGATGATCCCGACGCAGATGAAGATCAGAACGGAGATCGCCGACCCGATGCCCAGGTTCAACGCGGTGAACAGGTTGTCGTACCCGAGGATCGACAGGGAGCCCGTGTCCTGGGCGCCGGCGGTCAGGATGTAGATGTTGTCGAAGATCCGGAACGCGTCCAGCGTGCGGAAGAGCAGTGCCACCAGGATGGCCGGCTTCATCAGCGGCAGCATGATCTTGGTGAAGCGCTGCCAGGCGGTGGCACCGTCCACCATGGCCGCCTTCAGGGTCTCCTCGGGGACCAGCGCGAGCCCCGCGAGCAGCAGCAGGGCCATGAACGGCGTCGTCTTCCACACCTCGGCGAGGATGATCAGCCAGAGGGCGGGCCAGTGCTCCGTCAGCGGGGCCTCTCCGCTGGGCAACAGCCCGGCGAGGTATCCGAGGTCCGGGGTCCAGGCGTACTGCCAGGAGAAGGCGGCGACCACGGTGACGATCCCGTACGGCACGAGGACCGATGTGCGAACGACGCCGCGCCAGAAGATCGTGCGGTGCATCACCAGGGCGAGCCCCATGCCGAGGACCAGTTCGATCGCCACGGACACGGCGGTGATGAACAGGGTGACCCAAAAGGCGTCCCACCAGAACGGGGAGGACAGCACCGCCCCGTAGTTGCTCAGGCCCACGAACTCCGCTCGTCCGGGAAAGCGCAGGTCGTACCGCTGGAGAGACAGATAGACGGCGTACCCGACGGGGTAGGCGGTCACGGCGATCATGACGACGACCGCGGGCGCGCAGAGCAGCCAGCCGAGCCGCCTCTCCTGCCTGGCGCCCGCCGAGAGTGCCGCCCGGTCCGGCCCCGCCTGCTGCGTGCTCGCCGCGGGGGGCGGCAGGGTTCCGGCCGGTTGCGCTCGCGTGCTCATGTCGGGCCGCCCCGGGACGAGGCCGGCGCGCTGCGGCGCCGGCTGTCGGGCTGGGGCGGGAGGAGGTGGTTCACGGGATCACACCCTCGGATCGCAGGGCATCGTCGATCTGCTGCCTGATGGTGTCGACGGACCTCTCCGGTTCGATCCCGGCCGGCGGGGACAGCGTGTGGGAAACCGCGATCGACACGTTCTGGTAGGCCGGAGTGAGCGGGCGCACGCTCGCCGACTCCAGGGCGGCCAGCACCGCCTCGGAGAAGGGGTACTCCTTCCTGAACGCGGGCTCGTCGTACAGGGCGCGCAGGGTGGGCGGCAGACCGCCCTCGATCGCGGCGGTGAGCTGGTTCTCCCGGTTGCGCAGGCACAGCGCCGCCTCGAAGGCCAGGTCGGGGTGGCGCGAGTACGCGCTCACAGCCAGATCGATGCCGCCGATGGTGGGCCGTGCCGGACGGTTCGCGTCGACCCGGGGGTACGGCGCCCAGCGGAAGTTCTTGAACAGCTCGGCGTCGTTCGCCTTCATCGACGGATAGACGAACGGGTAGTTGAGCTCGAACGCCGCCGTCCCCGACTCCATGGCGAGGCGGTTCTGGTCCTCCATCTGGTTGGGCAGGGAGGGGTCAGCGGCCGGGGAGTTCGCCAGTTCACGCATGATCCCCGCGGCCCGCACGGCAGGAGGGCCGAGGGAAGGCCCGGTCGCGCTCGCGTTGAGGATGGAGCCGCCCGCACTGTTGACCAGCGTGTTGAACCACACGGTCAGGCCCTCGTACTGGGCGCCCTGGATCTCCACGAAGTGCGGTTTGCCCTGCCGTGCGAGGGCGCCGGCCATGTCCAGCATCTCGGCCCAGGTCCTGGGCGGGGTGGGCGCCAGGTCCTTGCGGTACCACAGGAGCTGGGTGTTGGTGTTGTACGGGACTGCGTACAGCTTGCCTTTCCAGGTCGAGGTCTGCAGCGGTACGCGCAGGGTGCCCTCGACGGCCTGCCGCTTCGCCGCCCCCGTCCATTCCCGGATCCAGCGCGCCTCGGCGAACTCCGCCGCCCAGGTGACGTCCAGGCCCAGGATGTCGAGCGAGTCGTCCTCGGCGGCGAGTCTGCGTACGAGCTGCTGGCGCTGGCCGTCCGCGGCCCGCGGGAGCTTGTTGTAGCTGATCCTGTAGCGGCCGCCCGACGCCTGGCTGCACCGGTCGGCCGCCTTCTGGAGCGCACCGGAGTCGTCGGGGAAGTTGTACCAGTTGAGAGTGGGCCTGCCGGAGCCCTCGTCACCGCCGCACGCGGCGAGCACCGACGCCAGCAACGGCAGTACGGCGAACGCCCGCAGCCAGCGCGTCCCCCTGCGACTCCCCCTGTGACCCGGAACCGGCCGGCAGCCGCACCTCGTGTGCACGCGCTCCACACCTCGCTTCCGGACGGTGGCACGGTGCTCGGGCCTCGCAGCGTTCACCTCCCGGCAGATATTAAATGCCGCATAAGTCGCGATCAAGCACATATTGCCGCTCCGTCGTCTCGCAGGCCGGGGCGGCGCTGCCGACCGGGACGGTCCGCACGTCGGGCCCGGCCACCGCGATTCGACGACGGGAGCGTTCGAGGACGTCTTGATCACCCGTGATCACCCGGAGCCGACCCCGTACCGCTCCAGGACCTGGCAGGCCCGAGCGATGCCGTCCTCGGCTTCCAGCGCCCGGCTGAGCCGACGCGCGGCCTCGGCGTAGGAAGCGTGCCGGGTGAGGGCCTGCAGGCGCTGGGCGAGGGCGGCAACGGTGAGCTCCCGGACCGGCAGGGGCGCGGGCCCCGCGCCGAGCTCGTGCACCCGTGCGGCCCAGTAGGGCTGGTCTCCGAAGAAGGGACAGACCAGGGACGGTCTTCCGGCGCGCAGTGCCGAGGCCGTCGTCCCCGCCCCGCCGTGGTGGACCACAGCGGCCATCCGGGGAAACAGCCAGTCGTGGGGGGTGTCGCCGACCACGAGGACGTCGTCCTCGCTGGTGGCAGGGTCCCCTGGCAGCACTCCGCGCAGGTTCGCCCGACGCAGGGCCGTCCGCACGAGGGCGTCGGTCGCCTTGGGGTCGCCGGTCCTCATGCTGCCGAATCCGACGTAGACGGGCGGGGGGCCGTCGGCCAGGAAGGAAAGCAGTCGCCGTGAGGGCTTCCACAGCGGCTGGTCATGGTGCCAGAAGCCGGTGACGTGGACGTTCGGTCCCCAGTCGGACGGCCGCGGTACGACCGTCGGGCTGAACGCACACAGCACGGGGGCTTGGCGAACCTGCCGGAAGGGGGCCGACAGTGAGAGCGCCGGGAGGCCGAGGCTCTCCCGGCGCCATGCGTTGACGAACCGCCGGAACACCATCCAGGACCCGAGGTCGACCGCGCCGTAACTGAGCCGGTTGCCCACGCCCCCCAGCATCCGTGCAGCCGGTGCGAACGGGTGCGGGAAGGCCTTCGTGGGCTGGCTCGGCTGGAAGTGGACGACCGCGTGCGGGACCTGGAGGTACTGGCTCAGGTGAACGCCGAGGAAGCTGAAGGTCGGCGCCAGAACCAGGTCGGCTCCTTCCGCACCGGCCTGCGTCTCCTCCAGCATCGGCATGATGCAGGGCCGCAGGACCCGGTCCATGCGGCGGATGAACGCCACCGGGTTCCGTCGTCCGGCGAGGAGTTCCTGCCCCTCGGCGGACTCGATGATCTCCGCGGGGTCGACCGGAAGGGGATGGAGGTCCAGGCCCGCGTCGGCGATCAGCCGCCCATAGCGGACGCTGGCCAGGATCCTCACCCTGTCGCCCCGACGGAGCAGTGCTCGTCCCAGGGCCAGGCAGGGCTGGACGTCGCCGCGGGATCCCGCGGCGAAGATCACCACTGTCCGCATGGAACCGCTACCCGAGTGACTTCATGACCGTCGGCCAGATGGCGTGCAACTCGTTCTGCCAGTACGGCCAGGAATGCGTCCCCGGTGTGTACACGTGCGTCGTGACGTCGACACCCGCCGAGCGGAGCGAGCGCGCGAAGCTCTTGGTCTGCTTCGACAGCGGTGCCTCGCCCAGCACGCTCACCAGCAGCACATTGCGTGGGCGTCCCGTGTCCAACGGTCCGGGCTTGCTGCTGCCCGCGGACAGATGGACATGCGTTCCGCGGAAAGAACCGGGCATGGCAGCGGGGTTGTGGGACTGCCAGACGTCGGCGTTGTCCACCGGATCACCCCACACTTCCTTGATGTCGATGCCCTCCCTCCAGGTGCCGAGTGAGAGCTCCAGACGCACGGCAGGATCGTTCAGATCCACGTAAGAACTCATCGAGGCCACGTAACGGAACATCCCCCGGTTGTGCGCCGCGTAGTTGAGGGCGCCGAAGCCGCCCATGGACAGTCCCACGACGGCTCGTGAGGGGCCCGCACGGTACTTCTTCTCCATGAGCCTCACGAGTTCGCCGGTGTGAAAGGTTTCCCAGCGGGGCGCACCGGCGAACCAGTCGCTGTAGTAGCCGGCCCTTCCGGCGTCCGGCATGACGATGAGCACGTCGGAGTCCTTGGCCAACTCTTCCACGTCCGTCTCGCGCACCCAGGACGTGTAGTCGTCGTCTCCACCGTGGAACATGTAGAGAACCGGAAAGGTGGCTTTCGGCTTTCTGTCCCAGCTCGCGGGAAGGATGACGCGGACCGGGATCGACATTCCCATTGCCGGGGAACGGACCGTGAGATCGCGGATTCGGTCGTCGATGACTTTCACGGCAGTGACACGGGCCTCTGCGTGGTGAGGCCCGGCCGCGCCGTCCGGTCTCCGCTCAGCCGCGTGCGCCTCGGTCGAGAGGAGAGCGGCGGCGAGCCAGAGGCACACCAGATACGTTCTTGCGTACTTCAGAAAAGTGACCCACACAGCCGGGAGCATGACGAAATGCGCTGGTCGTCACCATCAGACACTCCGTTCAACGGAGGCCGGTAGCCCGTACAGCCGCACAGCGCCGGCAGGGCTGCGGGGCTGTCAAATGGACGGCTCCGGCCCGTAGCCGGCGGCAACGCCGGACAGCCGTGTCTGATTCACGCGCGTGATGCACGTCAACCACCGGATGCGCGCAGCCGGGCGCGCCGTCCCGCGGACCGCCTCGGCACCGGGACGGGGACGCTGCCGGGCCGTCAGGGCGCTCGGGATGCGTGGCAAGCGGGTCGGCACGCTCGCCCACGACAGGGCTGGTGCAGGGGAGGAGCAGCCGGGCCCCGGCTCTCCCGGCCGGAGCCGACGCGACCGCCGCGATCACCTTCTGCGGCACCGGGCACGTACGCCGCTGTAGCACCGTCAGCCCGGGGCTGCGCGGCGAACGTGGTCCGGGAGCAGTCCGTTTCTCGTAGTACTGCCTGTCTCCGGCGCCTCGGCCAGCACGGAGACCAGGGGAAACAGCGCCGTCAACTCGGCGCGTGCTCCACCGGCCTGCCCCGACGGGCCACCCACCAGGGCCGGAACCGAGAAGACGATCAACGGCTGCGAAAGTCTTGTCAGAGCCGAACGACGTGCAGTCCCCGACCATGGCGGCAGCCTACTGGTCCAACGGATTCCCGGCGCAGGACACTAGCGGAGGTGTCGCTGCACCTGGGCCCCGTACTTGCGCCCGGAGATGGTGACGGTGTTGTTGATGTCGCCGACGGAGAAGTTGATCGGCCCGCTGCAGACGAGGAAACAGAATCCGGGGGTGGGCAGCGTCGGGGCGGACGTGACCTGGACGACCGTGGTGCTGTGGGAGGCGTCGCAATCCGCGTTGCCGTTGTAGGCGGCGGTGATGCTGTGCGAGCCGGTGGTGGCGAACGTGGCGATGTAGCCGGCCTGGCCGTTGGCCTGCACGGGCACGGTGCCGAGCAGGTCGCTGCCGTCGAAGAACGTCACGCCGAGCCCGCCGGCGGGGTCGGAAGGGCAGTCGACCGTGGCCACCAGGTGCACCGGAGCGCCCACCGCGGCGGACTGCGGAGTGGCCGTCACCGTGGTGCTCGACGGTACGGCCCAGGCGGGCGAGCCCAGGCCCAGCACGGCAGCCAGGGCTGTGACGACGACCAGTCTCGTTCTTCCTCGTGTGATCCTCACCGGTTCAACTCCTCGTTCTGTCGCGGGCCGGCGGGTTGCCGGCGCCGTGGAGCTTCACGTTATGGCGACCTCTTTGCCTTCCGGGAAGGCGGCGCGCACAAGTAGCCTGGTTGGATCACCGCCCGAACCGGTCGTCGGGCAGACGAGTGCGGGCGCGGTACGAGGGGCTGTACGAGGTGTGTGGGGCGCCTCTTTTCCCGCTGTCCGGGTGTCAGATGCCGGGCGGGGCCTTCCGGGTGTAGGTCAGCCCGGGGCTGGTGCCACCCGCTGTGGTGACGGTCACAGTGACCGGACCTGCAGGTCCCGCGGGTGCGACCCCCGTGATCTGTGTGTCCGACACGACGGTGAACGAGACGGCCGTACCCCCGAAGGTGACGGCCTTGGCGGTGGCCAGGTTCGTGCCGGTGAGGGTCACCACGGTGCCCGCGGACGTCGGACCGGCAGCGGGCACCAGTGCTGTCAGGGCGGGTGCGGCGACATAGGTGAAGGCGACGGGGTTGCTCGTGCCGCCCGAGGTGATCACCGTGATCGGTGAACTGCCCGTCCCCGGCGGAGCGGTGGCCGTGATCTGCGTCGCCGACACCACGGTGAAAGAGGCGGCGTCGGTGCTGCCGAACCGTACGGTAGTGGCATTGAGCAGGTTGCTCCCGGTCAGTGTGACCACCGCGCCTCCGGCCGTCGGGCCCTGGGCGGGGCCGGCACTGTTCAGGACGGGAGGCGCTACGTAGAAGAAGGCGCCCGGGGCGCTGGTGCCATTCGGTGTCGTGACGGTCACGGCGGCGGCTCCGGCACTTCCGGCAGGTGTCACGGCGGTGATCTGGGTCGCCGAGTTCACCGTGAACGACGTCGCCGGGACCCCGGCGAACCTCACCGCCGTGGCCCCGGTGAACCCCGTCCCCGTGAGGGTGACACTGGTGCCGCCCGACGTCGGACCGTTGTTGGGCGCGATGTCCGTGACCACCGGCACCTGCGCCGCTGCATACACGAACGTCACCGAGTTGCTGGTGCCGGTCGGATGGACGACGGTCACCGCCACCGTACCCGCGGCGTGGGGCGGGCTCACCGCCGTGATCTGGGTGGCCGAGTTGACGGTGAAGGAGGTGGCGTTGGTGCTGCCGAACCGTACGGCGGTGGACCCCGTCATTCCGGTGCCGGCGAGGGTGACGGTGGTACCACCGGTGGTGGGACCTTGCGAGGGATTGATGGTGTTGATCGTGGGCGGCATGAGGATGCTCCTACGGCAGCCTGGACGAACCCCGGGTTGACGCGGATGCCGGTCCGGCCCCGGGGGAACCGCCGCATCTGGGACTTCGGCGGATGGAGGGTGTCCGCCCACCGGGGATCATGTGGCCGGAGGGCGGACAGGCGCGGGAAGTACCGCTCGGGCTGCCGCCCGGTGAAGACCGGGCGGCAGCATGGTCGAGGGTCAGATGCCGGGAGCCGCGACGTAGGTGAACGCGTCGGTGGCCGTGACGGAGCCCGCCGGGTTGGTCACCACCACGTCGACTGCGCCGGCGGCCCCGGGCGGGGTCACCGCCGAGACCGTGGTGGAGTTCACCACGGAGAACGGTGCCGGGTTGCCGTCGAAGGTGACCGACTCGGTGGTGCCGAGGTTGGTGCCGGTGATGGTCACACCGGTACCGCCGGACGTCGGTCCGGAGGTCGGCGTGACAGCGGTCACCGTGGGGACGTCCACGTAGGTGTAGGACAGACCGTTGTGCGTCCCGCCCGCGGTGGTCACGGTCACTCCGACGGGGCCCGCCGCTGCGCCCGCCGGCACGGTGACGGTCAGCTGGGTGTCGGAGAGGACCGTCGGCGTGGCGGTGTTGGCGCCGAAGGCCACACCGGTGGCGGTCGCCAGCCCGACACCGTTGAGCGTGACCGTGTTGCCGCCCGCGAGGGCGCCGGAGGTCGGCTGGAGCGTGGACTTGAACGGGGCTCCGACGTAGAAGAACGGGATCGGGTTGCTCGTGCCACCCGCGGTGGTCACGGTCACCCCGACGCTGCCGGTGCCCGAGGGCGACACGGCCGTGACCTGCGTCGGCGAGACGTTGGTGACGTTGGTGGCGGGCTTGGTGCCGAAGGTGACGTCGGTGGTGCCGGACAGGTTCGCACCGGTGATGGTCACCAGTGTGCCGCCGCCGGTGGATCCCTGGTTCGGAGAGATGGGCATGGAGAGACTCCTCGCTGACATGACGGGGCCAGAGGACACAGCGGAACCGGGGGGCCGCCGGGCCGACCTTCGCGGAAGGCCCTCACGGGAGGACGGACGGCTGAACCGTGCCGCCGGGTCAACGGAGTTCCCTCGTAGGAGCACAAAGGAAGAACCGGCAGACACCGCCCTCTATCGTGATCCCCGGCCATGGGATGGGCGGCCCACCGGTTCGCTGATTCAAGTAACCCACAGGGCCATATCGCCGACAAGGCGTCAATGAAGGCACTTGGTTGGCTGAGCGCGCCACAGCGGGCGCTTGAATGCCACCGGCGTACGCCATCGATCTCCGAAACGCACCGGGTTCGGCGCACGGCACGTCGAGGGAGCTCAAGCGAGCAGGAGGAAGGTCATGCGGTGACGCGAACCCTTGCACGCGTTTGATTCTCCACCGAACCCGGAACTGTTCGCTCTGCCAGGTCGGCAGAAAACAGGCCAGTCGGCACCGCGCAAGCGGCACCGACTGGCGATCCAACCCCCCTCGGGATGCCCATCGTGATCCCGGCGAACCTGCGACCCTCCCCACGTGTGGAGGGGACAGTCAACCCCGGTACCACGTTTCCCGAGCGGTACGGGCTGCCCAGTGGTTGGAATACGTCCAGTAACGCAAGGACCGGCATATGCCACAAGCTTCAGGTCGCCGTGTCACTCGATCGGAGCAGCAAAAGTGCCTCCGACGGGAGCGGGAACGGGATCTCGGCCTTCATTCTCGCTGGCCAGAGGTATTTCCTGCTTTGCTGACCACCTGTTCGACGGGCCGCTCCACGAAAGCGCGAGGCCTGCGGATCGGCCTTTCCCCGCAAACGCCCGTCACTCACTGTGATGACGATGCGTGCGCTGCGGCCCGTACCGGGCTCGGCGTCACCGACTCGCAGGCCCGGTGTCGGACGGGTGAGGAGCGGTTGCGCCTGTTCCGCAGGTGGGCCCCACGGAACAGGCGCGGTGCACCGATCATCGGGCCGGCCACCCCATGGCGCGGGCGACGTGCTGCGCAATGGTCTGCACGTGGGGAGGATCGATGACGGAAAGGTGGTCGCCCTCGACGGGGACGATCTCCAGGGTCTGGCACAGGGGCGCCCACCCGAGGTCGGCGTCCTGCCGGAGGTAGCGCGGGTCCAGAGCGGCGGTGAGCTGCTGCGGTTGCCTGGCCCGGTAGAGGACCACGTGGCCCTCCTGGGGACGGGGGACATACCGTTCGCCGACGCGGGCATCGACGTACGAGGTCCTTTGGTGCTCCATGATCCCTGGGCTCATGTCGAGGCCCGCGTCGGCGACCAGACGCATGACCACGTCGATCTGCTGGTCGTCGGGGGTGGCCGCCAGCTCTTCGTAGGGCAGGTCGAGGCGGTGCCCGTACGTCTTCTCGATGTATTCGGCGAAACGGCCGAAACGCTCGAGCAGGAACTCCGGTGATTCCGATTGCGGCAAGGCGGGGGGCAGGATGGTGTCGATCAGTCCGAGGAACCCGACGCCCTGTCCTTCTTGCCTCAGTTGACGAGCCACTTCGTAGGCGAGACACCCTCCGAAGGACCAGCCGAGCAGGTGGTAGGGCCCCTCCGGCTGGAGGTCACGGATGAGTGTGCGGTAGTGGGCCGCCTTGTCCTCCATGGTGCTCAACTCGTCGACGCGTTCCAGGCCGTACACAGGCTGTTCGGCCGGCAACAGCCCGATCAGGGGCAGGTAGACCGAGGTCGGGCCGCCGGCGGGATGGAAGGTGAACAGCGGGGGCCGTTCCGACCCGGCGAGCGGGGGGCGCAGGGTGGTGATTGCCGACCGGCCGGTTCGGTTGACGACCGGACGGATCAGTTCGGCGACGGCGGCGACGGTGCGCTGGGCGAGAACGGCGTCGGCCGTCAGGCTCAACTCGGTGTCGCCGCCGAGGCGCCGGCGAATGGCGTCCGCCACGGCCGCGGCGGCGGCCTGGTCCCCGCCGGCGGTGGTGAAGTCCTCCCGGATGTCCTTGGGCGCTTGTTGCAGGACTTCGGCCCAGGCGCTCGCAACCAGCCGCTCCGCGGCGTCCCTGGGGCCGAGGAAGCTCGGCAGCGGGGGTGTGGAGGGATCGGCCTGCCGTGTGTCGTAGGGCGCCTTCGAGGCCGTCGGCTCCGTCGCCTCCAGACCGAGTTGTTCGAGCACCGCGCGGCCGAGTTCACGCAGGCTGGCACCACGCAGCAGCCGGGGAGCCGGCAGGTCGATGCCGAAGTCCTGGCGGAACGCGTTGCGGATGCGCACCGCCACCAGGGAGTCCAGGCCCAGCTCGGTCAGCGGGATCGTCTCGCTCAGTTCGGCGGCCGAGAACCCCATGATGGCCGCCGTTCTTCTGACCAGGCGTGCGTACACCGTGTCCGCGGCGGAGCTGCCGAGATCCGCGATGCCGTGGGGGCCCACCCAGTCGTCGGCACCGGGTGGGCCTTCCCCGAGGACGTCGGAGAAGAAGGGGATGGCGGACAGGCCGGGGTACGCCTCCAGCACGCGTTCCGTGTCGAGGTGGACGACGCCCACGTGCGCGCGATTGAGTGTGGCGAGTGCCTGAAGGACGTCCAGTCCCTCGCTCGTCTGGATGGGCTCCAGGGCCGACACCGGGTTCCCGGCCACCATGCCGACGTTCGCCCACGGGCCCCAGGCGATGGAGATCGCGGGCAGGCCGCTCGCTCTGCGGCGGAGGGCCACGGCGTCGAGCCAGGCGTTGGCGGCTGCGTAGGCGGACTGTCCGGGTGAGCCGAGAAGTGCCGCGGCGGAGCTGTAGATCACCCACCAGTCCAGATCGTGGTCGGCGATGACCGCCTCGAGGTTGCGGGCTCCGACGGCCTTCGGCCGCAGCACCGTGTCGATGTCCGCCGGTTCGAGGTCGGTGATCACACGGTCGTGCAGGACGCCGGCGCAGTGCGCGACGCCGCGCAGGGTGTGCCCCTCGGCGAGGGCGGCACGCACCAGGTTCGCGGCCACCTCCGGGTCCGCGATGTCCCCCTGGACCAGGACGACGGAGGTTCCCCGGTCCTGCAGCTCGGCCAGGGCGGCCCGGGCCTCGGGTCCCGGGGCACGGCGTCCGTTGAGGACGACGCGTCCGGCCCCCTGCTCGGCGAGCCGGCCCGCTGTCGCCAGGCCCAGTCCGGTCAGGCCCCCGGTGATGATGTACGCGCCGTCGGGACGGGTGAAGGCCGCCTTGTCGTTGCGCTGTGCGCTGAGGTCGGCCCGGGCGAGATGGGCGGTGAGGCGTGTGCCGGCCCTCCAGGCGATCTCGTCCGCGTCGCCGCCCGCGAGGAGTTCGCGGGCGAGGTCGTCGAGCGCGCCGGGCTGTTTGTCGATGTCCACCAGCGAGGCCCGCAGATGAGGGTGTTCGAGCGCCAGGACCCGGACGAGTCCACGCAGGCAGGCGAGATACGGCGTCCCGGGTTCCCCGGCCCCCGTCGCCTGCGCCAGCACGGTGGCCATCCACAGACGCGGGGGTTCCCGGCGCGGGGTGCCGGCCAGGCGGCGCGCCAACCGGGCCGCCCTGTGCAGTGGCCGCATGTCGTCGTCGCGTTCGTGATGCTGGAACAACAGGACTACGGCGCTCGGGCCGTCCTGCGGAGCCTCCAGCCACGCGTCGAGTACGGCGTCGCAGGTCTCGCCCCGGGCGTCGGTCGGCGTGACGTCGACGCCCTCGGCTTCCAGGGCCGCCACGAGCGAGGCCGTGGCACCGCCCGCGGCGTCCGGTTCGTCGCTGACGAGCAGGGCACGTCGCAGATGCCGCGCCGGCAGGGGAACGGTGGACTTCTCCCACTGGATGTCGTAGGTGAACGTCTCCAGGGACCGGGGGACTTCGCACCGCTCGACGGGCCGCATCTGGACGAACCGGGCGACGATCTCGCTCGTGGCGCCCCGGGCGGAGACGTGCCACTGGTCGATGCCTGCCTCCGCCGGGCCGGCGCCGTCGACGGGCGTGCAGCGGATGTCATAGCCGGGGTCGAGGACGCCCTGCCCCCTGATGTGCAGGGACCGTACGCCGACCGGGACGGTGTGTGCGGCGGCCTCGACGGCGCGGTCGCTGCCCGGTGGTGTGTCCGCAGCGCTCTGCGGGCACAGCACGGCGGTCAGAACGTGTGCGTAGGACGACCGGTGGGGGGGCCGGGGGGCCTCGGGGACGAAGTGCCGGACGAGGGCCGACGCCGGTTCCGACTCGAGGTCGTGCCCGCCCTGGGGTTCCGGGTCGCGGGTGACGCGGGCCGAGGCGTAGCAGCGCCACGTGGCGCCGGGGCCGCGGGCGTGGAGGGTGATGGTTCCGTGGGTGCCGGAGGCCGGTTCCCACACCGCGGTCAGGGGGGTGCTGCCGGAGATGGCGAGCCACTCATGGATCTGCAGGTCCTCGATGCCGAGGTGGGTGACGCCCTCCCGGGCCCACAGGTCCAGGGCGGCTTCGATCATCAGCTCCGCCGCCTCGACGAGGGTCAGCACCGCTCTGCCGTGGACCGTGCTGCGGGTGCCGTGCCGGCGCGTGCCGACGTCTCCCCGCCACAGCACGGCGCCGGTCCTCGGGTCGTCGGTGCGGCCCCCCAGCAGAGGATGGGCGCCGGCCTCGGTCGATCGGGCGGGGCAGGGGAACCAGAAACGTTCGTGCCGCCACGGGGGTGTGGGCAGTGCGGTGCGCGCACCGGCGGGCCACAGCCCGGGGTCCAGCGTGACGCCGGCGAAGTGCAGTCTGGCCAGTGCGGCCCGTAGCTGAACGGTGTCGTCGGTGTTCTTGTGCAGGGTCGGGACGACCAGCGCCTGGTCCCCCGCCGGGGTGGCGTCGAGGCTCTCCGCGAGCGGGACGAGGACGATGGGGTGGGGCGAGATCTCCAGGAACAGGGTGTGGCCGTCCTCCGCTGCCGCCGTCACCGCCTGCTGCAGGCGCACCGGGCGGCGGACGTTGGCGCACCAGTAGCCCGTATCGGCTGCCGTGCCTGCGCGGGGATCATCGAGGACCGTGCTGTACCAGGGTGTGGTGGGCGTGTGCGGGTGCACGTCGACGAGGTCTTCGCGCAGGGGCGTCAGGACGGGGTCGACCAGGACCGAGTGTGCGGCAGCGCCGGTCTCGAGCAGTCGGGCGAGCCAACCCTGCTCGGTCAGCTGGTCCACCAGGTCGCGCACCGCTTGGGCCGGGCCGGTCACCGTGCAGCGTTGGGGCGAGGAGTGGACGGCGACCTCGACACCGGGAAAGCGGCCGAGGATGGCCGTACGGGACTGCACCGGAAGCTCCACCGCGGCCATCGCGCCGGCGTTCTCGGCTTCGAGGACGGCGAGGTAGGCCGATCGGCGGGCGATGACGCGCAGTCCGTCGCGTTCGTCGAGAGCGCCGGCGACCACGGCGGCTGTGACCTCGCCCATCGAGTGGCCGATGACGGCGGCGGGTTCCACGCCGTAGCCCTGCATGGTACGTGCCAGGGCCAGCTGGAGTCCGAAGATCAGCGGCTGGATCCGGTCCACGGTCCGGGCGGCATCGGACATGAGCATGTCGGTCAGTGAGGAGCCGGTCTCCGCGAGGAAGTTCGTGTCGAGCGCGGACACCTGGGCGGCGAAGAGAGCGTCGTCGGCCAGCAGGCGCCGCCCCATGCCCTCCCACTGTGAGCCGTAACCGGAGAAGACGAAGACCGGTCGGCGCGCTGTGAACGACTGCGCCCCCCGCGCGTCGGTGCACGCGGCGACCACGCCCGGAACCGTCTCGCCCCGGGCCAGCGCGGCCAGCCCGGCAGCCATCTCGGAGCGGGTCCGCGCGATGACGGCGGCGCAGGACGGGCCACGGCGGTGCGAGGCGAGCGTGTGGGCGATGTCGGTGAGGGCGGGTGCGTCGGCGGAGGCCACCCATCGCGACAGGCTCGCGGCCACGTCGGCGAGCCTGTCCGAGGAACGCGCCGACACCACCAGGATGTGCGGGTGGTCGGCCTCTTCGTCGTCGGCCCGCGCAGTCTGCGCGGGATGCGCAGCGGTCGGCGGCGCCTGCTCGAGTACGGCGTGGGCGTTCGTGCCGCCGAAGCCGAAGGCGGACACACCGGCGCGCCCCGGGCGGTCCCCCGGCGTGGGCCATGCTGTCGGTTCGGTGACCACGCGCAGGCCCAGCTCGGCGAAGTCGATGTGGGGGTTGGGGCTGTGGAAGTGCAGGCTGACCGGGATATGGCCGTGGTGCAGGGCCAGCACGGTCTTGATCAGGCCGATGATGCCGGCCGCGCCTTCGAGGTGGCCCATATTGCTCTTGACGGATCCGATCAGCAGGGGCCGGTCGGGATGCCTGCCATGTCCGACGACCGCTCCGAGGGCGGTCGCCTCGATGGGGTCCCCCAGCAGGGTGCCCGTGCCGTGCGCCTCGACGTAGTCGACGTCGGCCGCGTCGATGCGTGCGTCGCGCAGGGCGTCGCGCAGCAGCGCTTCCTGCGCTGCCGGGTTGGGTGCCATGAGGCCCGCCGACCGGCCGTCCTGGTTCACGGCGGTGCCCCTGATGACGGCGAGGACCCGGTCGCCGTCGCGCCGGGCGTCGGCGAGCCGCTTGAGCACGACGACGCCGCATCCCTCACCGCGGGTGATTCCGTCCGCCGCGGCGTCGAAGGGTTTGCACCTGCCGTCCGCGGCCAGCAGGCCGGCCTGTTCGAGCGAGGCCGTGACCGCTGGGGACAGGAGCAGGTTGACTCCTGCGGCCAGTGCCGTGTCGCACTCCCGGCTGCGCAGGCTGCGGCAGGCCAGGTGCACGGCCACGAGCGACGACGAACAGGCCGTGTCGGTGGTGATGCTGGGGCCGCGGAGGTCGAGCAGGTAGGACACGCGGTTGGCGACGATGCTGCCGGCGGATCCGGTGCTGGTCCACGGGGTCAGTCGCGCGGGGTCCGAGGTGGTCAGATGCCCGTACTCGAGGGCGCTCAGGCCGACGAAGACGCCGGTGGGGGTGGCCTGCAGGGCGTGGGCGGGTACCCCCGCGTCGTCCAGGGCCTCGCAGATGACTTCGAGCACCAGCCGTTGCTGGGGATCCATGACTTCGGCCTCGTGGGGTGTGATGCCGAAGAACTTGGCGTCGAATCCCTCGATGTCGTCGAGAAAGGCGCCCCACCGGGTGGTGGCTTCCATCAGGGCCGTGACGTCGGGCGCTGTGCCGGCGAAGTTCGGCCAGCGGCCTTCGGGCACCTGGCCGACCGCGTCCGTTCCCGTCGTGAGCTGCTGCCAGAACGCGTCCGGCCCGTGTACGTTGCCGGGCAGACGGCAGCCGATGCCGACGATGGCGATCGCACCGTCGTCGGCGCTGGCGGTGGAGGCTGCCTCGTCGGTGGCACGGGGCTGCCGGTCCGGCTGCGCGGCAGCGGCCCGGTCGGCCTCCGTCAGGGTGGCGACGAGTTGTTCGATGGTGGGGTGCTCCCACAGCAGCGTGGCGGACAGTGATCGGTCGAGCAGCTTCTCCAGTTCGCCGGTCAGTCCGACGGCGTCTCGGGAGGTGAGGCCGTACTCCGCCAGAGGCCGGCCGTGGTCGAGTTGTTCCGGCGCGATACCGCTGATGTCCGAGACCAACTGCACCAGTACGTTTCGCAGTTCTGCAACGCCCGATCCGGAGCGGCCATCCGTGGTGGAGGTGGTGGCCTGGGCGTTGTCCTCGACCGACTCCTGGTGTCCGCCTGGCTGGTTCATACGTCGTCGGTCTCCCTCTGTACGTGGGGGTCGGAGGTCCACGCACCCCTGAGGTAGTGCTCGCGGCAGGCGCTGCGGGCGACCTTCCCGCTGGTGGTGTGGGGTACGGTGCCGGGCTGGGCGAGGACGAAGTCGTGCATCGCGATGGCGTGACCGGCGGACACCGCCACGCGTACGGCGCGTGTCGCCTCGTCCTGGACCCTGTGGGGCTCCGCGAGGTCACGGGCGTGCTCGGCGACGACGACCAGGCGTTCTCCGTCATCACCGGGGACGGAGAACGCCGCGGTGTGATGGCGGCGGATCGCCGGGTGGGCGTTCTCGACGGTGTGCTCGATGTCCTGCGGATAGTGGTTGGTCCCGTCGATGATCACGAGGTCCTTCATGCGACCGGTGATGTAGAGGTGTTCGTCGTGCCACAGGCCGAGGTCTCCCGTGCGCAACCAGTGATGCGTCCCCTCGTCCGGGTTGTCGCCGCGGAGGGTGGCGCGGAAGGTGGCCTCGCTCTGTTCCGGGCGTCCCCAGTAGCCGCGTCCGACGTTGGGGCCGCGCAGCCAGATCTCGCCCACGCTCCCGTCCTCCAGCCGGACGAGGCCGACCGGGTCGACGATGGCGGCCTCCTGGTCGGTGGGCCGCCCGCAGCCGACCAGGCGGGTCACGGCCCGTCCGTCGGTGCCCTCGGCGGGCCGGGCGGTGCCGGCCGCCAGCGCGTCACGGTCGAAGGAGGTGACGGTCGGTTCCACACCGGCAGGTGAGGCGGAGACGAACACCGTCGCCTCGGCCAGCCCGTAGGACGGGCGCATCGCCGTGGGGAGCGCGCCGACCGGGGCGAAGGCCTGCTGGAACCGCTGGAGCGTCTTCTCGGCGATGGGTTCACTGCCGTTGACCATGGCGGCGACCGATCCCAGCGACAGCGTCGCGCGCTCCTCGTCGGTGACGCGGCGCGCACAGTAGTCGTACGCGAAGTTGGGGGCGGCGGTGAGCGCACCCGGGTATTCGCTGAGCAGCCGCAGCCACCGGACGGGCTGTTGTACGAAGGACAGCGGATCCATGAGCACGGAGTGGACGCGGCCGACGACAGGAAGCACGATCGCCAGCACGAGTCCCATGTCGTGGTACAGCGGAAGCCAGCCGACGGTGCAGTTGCGCCCGGCTCGGATGTCGTAAGCCTTCAGCGCCTGGCGTGCGTTGGCGCAGACGTTGGCGTGGGAGATCTCCACGCCGGACGGCATGCGGGTGGAACCCGAGGTGTACTGCAGGTAGGCGCAGTCCTCGGGGCGCGGATGAGAGGGCTCACCGTCCGTCGGCTCGGCCTGTGCCGCCCAACCCGAAAGCAGGTCCTCCTCGGTGGCGACACGCACGCGGAGGCCGTCCTGGTTGGCGCAGAACTTCTCCGCGGTCTGCAGCGAGTCGGGGCTGGTGAGGGCGAGCACCGGGTCGGCGTCGGCGAGCGCGGCGGCCAGTTTCTCCGCATGGCCCGGCAGGGCCGGGGGGAAAAGGGGAACGGCGATCGCACCGGCGCACGTGGCCGCGAGGAAGCCGACGACGTAGTCGAGGTTCTGCGGACCCATGACCGCCACCCGCTCGCCGGCCGCGCCGCCGTGACGCAGGACCGCCGCGAGGGTACGTACCCGCTGCTCCAGCTGGCGCCACGTCAGACAGCTGTAGGCTCCGTCACGATCGGTGCTGAAGTCCACCAGAGTAAACGCTTTTTCATCGGGGTTTTGCGCCGCGGCCCGGGCGAGATGATGACTGATCGTGTCTTTCATGGCTTTCAGCACTAACTCACCGAACCTTCGTTCTCGACAGGCAACGGGACGCCTCGGCCATCAGCCTGTCAGGCGAATCGATGGCAGCCGTCGCTGCCCATCACCGCTTCCCAACGGATAGTTGCAGTGGTGAGCGATCAGCCAAACACGGCGGCGTACCGAGAGGCAGCGCCACGCCGAGAGCCCCGCCCGGTCGGCGTACGGAACGCGAGCGGCGTTTTCCCCGCCGGATCACAACACGCCTGGTCAGAGCCGGAGCCCAGGCATCCACGGGCCCGGTCGTAGACTCGTATGACAATGCCCTGGCGGAGAGCCCGTTCCGGCGCTCTTCGAGTACGCCGACGGCTTCCACGACCCACGCCGTATCCAGAAAGCGGCCCCCTCCCCCGGCCCGATCGGGTTCGAGCAGAAGCAATACGCCAACCAGGCAGCCACCGAACAGGCGAACCTGACATCACGCCGACCCACCCGACCAGCCATTCGGCATCTCCCCCGGCGGGGGAACCTCAAAACGGGAGTCGCGCCTGCATGCCCGCGGGGCAGAGTACGCAGAAAGGGCGCGCAGAACGTGGCGGCGCCTTACCACCGCCCACGCCGCTCAAGGCAGGTATCGTGAGCCGACTGCGTGTCCTCGCAATCCTCGTGGCCGTACTGCTGCCGTCCTTCATGACGGCCCTGGACAACACCGTCGTCAATGTGGCCCTGCCTCAGATCCAGGCCCAACTCGCATTGCGCGAGGCAGACCTCAAATGGGTTGCGGCCATTTATCCCCTCGCCCTCGCCAGTCTTCTGCTGCTGGGCGGGCATCTGGCCGACACCGTCGGGCGGCGTGCGACGCTGTGGCTCGGCGTCGCCCTCTTCACCGTCGCATCGGTCGGGTGCAGTGCGGCACCCTCGGGGACGGCGCTGATCGCCTGCCGGGGGCTGCAGGGAGCGGGCGCGGCGCTGATCCTGCCGGCCTCACTGGCGGTCCTTTCCCACGACCTGCCGCCTCGTGCGCGCAATGCGGGATTCAACGCCATCACCGCCGTGTTGGCCTCCGCGCTGGCCTGCGGCCCCGTGGTGTCCGGTGTCATGACACAGCACCTGGGCTGGCAGTCCGTGTTCGCCATGAACACTCCACTCGGCTGCACGAGTATCCTCGTCGGCTTCCTCGTCCCCCGGCCCGGGCCCTCCTCCCGCGCCGCGTCCACGCCCTCGGCCTCGACCTCGGCCACGCTGTCGCTCCGCGTCGTGGCATTGGCCTGCTGCTTGCTGGCGGCCCTCGCCTACTGCCTGATCGAAGGGCCTGAAAAGGGTTTCGGCGGCATCCCCCTCGCCACGTCAGCGGGCATCATCGCCGCATCGGCCGTCGGCCTTTCCTACGAACTGACATCGCGCCGGAACACCGTGCTGCGGCCCCTCTTCCGTCAACGCCCTTTCACCGGCGGAATCATCATTCAACTGCTGTGGGGCCTGAGCGTGAGCGGAGTCTTCTTCTTGACGTCCCAGTTTCTGCAGAACGGCCTGGGCCTCGCCCCGACCCCAGCCGGGCTGGCATTCATTCCCGTGGCCTTTTTCCTGATCATCACCACCCCCTTCATCGCGCGCATGGCGCGCCGCTGGGGAGACGGCCGGATCTCCGCTGCGGGTCTGCTCCTGGTCGGCCTGGGGTTGCTCATGGTCGCACTGGGCAGCTCCGGAGGCAGTCTCGCCCATATTCTGCCCGGCCTTTCGGCCATCGGCTTCGGCTCTGCGCTGGCCGTTCCGCTGACCACCCGTGCTCTGGAGTCCTCGCCCGATCACCTTTCCGGAATCGCGGCCGGACTGTTCAGCGCCGTCCGCGAGGCGTCCGGAGTCGTCGGGATCGGTCTGGTGGGCGCCGTCATGTCGTTCGTGAAACATGCCGCAGCCGCAGCCGGGGCCGAGGACTCGGATGCCTTTCTCTCCGGCTACCAGGCCGGTCTGTGTTTGGCGTCAGCGCTGGTCGGGGCGGGAGTTCCCGTCGCGTTGTGGGCGCTGCGACACCGCAGAAGTACACCGGAAGGCGGCAGGGGAGCGTCCGCGTTCACCTCGAAGCCAGGACCATGACGGTCAGGCCCGCCGGATCAGTACCCGGCGGGCGCAAGGATCCGTCGGACACACGATCACAGTGCACAAGCCCCACCGGAACAGGGCGGATTCCAGGGGTCGTTGCAGCTGGGTCGCCCCTCGCGGAGGGGAGTCCGCGACGACGGGGGAAGTCGCGATCCCGCACAGGCGCCGATCAGCTGCTTGCCGACACGGCCCGTTGCTCCACCCCGATACCCGTAGCACACCGACGAGCCACCGAGCAGGAAGTCCCGGTCGCGGCCACGCCGCTGCGAAGGTCGCTCACGTCAGCAGCCGCCGGAGGACGCGGGAGCGGCGCCGACGGTGAGGGTGGCCGGGGCAGCGCAGCAGCCGCCACCGGCCTCCTCCGCGGCTGCGGGCTCGTCGAAGAGGCCCGCGCCGCCGCACACGCCGGTCTCGGGGAGGGTGAGTTCGACGCGCTCGGCGGCCTCGTGGTCGCCGGCGAGGTGGGCGGCGATGGAGCGGACCTGCTCGTAGCCGGTCATGGCGAGGAAGGTGGGGGCACGGCCGTAGGACTTCATGCCGACGAGGTAGACGTCCTTCTCCGGGTGGGAGAGCTCGTTCACGCCGTGCGGGTAGACGGTGCCGCAGGAGTGCCGGTTCGGGTCGATCAGCGGCGCCAGCTCGACCGGCGCCTGGAGGCGCTCGTCCAGGCCGAGGCGGAGCTCGTCCAGGAAGCCGAGGTCGGGGCGGAAGCCGGTGAGGACGATGACCTCGTCGACCGGGTCGAGGCGGCGGCCGTCCTCGGCGAGGAGGACCAGGCGGCCGTCCCCGTCGCGCTCGAAGGCGGCGGTGCGGAAGCCGGTGACCGCATCGGCGTATCCGCCGTCGACGGCGGCCTTGGCGGCGAGGCCGAGGGCGCCTCGGGCGGGGAGCTGGTCGGCCTCGCCGCCGCCGAAGGTGGAGCCGGAGATCCCGCGGCGCAGGATCCACACCGCGTGCGTACCCTTGCCGTCCTCGGACTCGGCGAGATCGGCGAGGTAGGCGAGGGCGGTGAAGGCGGAGGCGCCGGAGCCGATGACCGCGGTGCGCTTGCCCGCATGGCGGGCCCGGACTGCAGGGTCCTTCAGGTCCGGAACCCGGTAGGAGATGCGGTCGGTGGCGGCCCCCTCGCCGAGCGCGGCCAGTCCGCTGCCGCCCGCCGGGCTGGGCGTGGACCAGGTGCCGGAGGCGTCGATGACCGCGCGCGCCCGCACCCGCTGCTCGCGGCCGTCGGCGCTCTCGTAGTGGACGACGAAGGGCTGGGCCTCGCGGTCGGCGTCGACGATGCGGTCGCGGCCGGTGCGGGAGACGCCGGTGACGCGGACGTCGTAGCGGACCTTCTCGCCGAGCACGTCGGCCAGCGGCTGGAGGTACTGCTCGGCCCAGTCCCCGCCGGAGGGGTAGGTGTCCTCGGCGGGCTTGACCCATCCGGTCGGGGCGAGGAGCTTCTCGGCGGCCGGGTCGACGACCTCGCCCCACCGGGAGAACAGTCGCACGTGGGCCCATGCGCGGACGGCGGATCCGGCTGTGTTCCCGGCTTCCAGGACGAGGGGTTCCAGGCCGCGGTCGACGAGGTGGGCGGCGGCCGCGAGTCCGGCGGGGCCGGCCCCGATGACGACGACGGGCAGCTCTGTGGTGGTCTCGCTCATGACGGTTCTCCGGGTCTTCGTACGGCAGGCGGACAGGGCGGGGATCGTGTGGTCAGCAGCAGCCGGCGCCGCGGGCGACGGCCTCGCGCTTGGCCTGCGGCTCGCAGCAGGCTCCGGCGGCTTCCGCGCCCTCGCCGGTGCCACAGCACGGCGAGGACTCGGCGGGAGCCACCTCCGCGGGGGCCACGGCCGGGGCGGGGCCGCAACAGGAAGCCGCCGCCTCGGCGCGGTTCGGGCTGGGGGTGACCGACTCGTTCATGAGGACTCCCTGGTATTTCGAAGTTCGTCTATGGCTTGCCCGATCAGCTTGGCAGCTGTATCGACAGACGTCAACATAGACATTTATCTAATTCACGGGAGTTGCCTGGAGCAGGTGAAAGCCGTCCCCATCGGAGGCGGGCAATCGGGACCGGTCCCCCGCGCAGGCGCGCGGACCCCACTCTGGTTCGACGTGTGTCAACATAGACGCATGTCGAATGCGAAGGCACTGCCGCTCGTGGAGCCCGAGGCCGTCGCGCCCTGCTGCCCCCCGCTGACCGAGCGCCCCATGTCCGCGGACGAGGCCGAGGTCGCGGCGAGGATGTTCAAGGCCTTGGGCGACCCCGTGCGCCTGCGCCTGTTCTCCGCCGTCGCCTCCCACGAGGGCGGCGAGGCGTGCGTGTGCGACATCTCCGACGTCGGCGTCTCCCAGCCCACCGTCTCCCACCACCTCAAGAAGCTCAAGGAAGCCGGGCTGCTGTCCTCCGAGCGGCGCGGGACCTGGGTGTACTACCGGGTCGAGCCGTCCGTACTGGCCGCCATGGGCGCGCTGCTGGCCGGCGCCTCGAAGGCGGCGTGAGCGGGGTGCGCATCGAGGCGCTGCTGCCCGGGCATGTCGAGCAGGTGCTGGGCATCTATCAGGCGGGGATCGACGAGGGCAACGCGACCTTCGAGACCCGGGCCCCCGACTGGGCCGCCTTCGACAGGGCGAAGCTGCCCGGCCACCGCTTCGTCGCCCTCGACGACGACGGCCGGGTGCTGGGCTGGGTCGCCGCGAGCGCGGTCTCGGACCGGTGCGCGTACGCAGGTGTGGTCGAGCACTCCGTGTACGTCCACCCCGACGCCCGCGGCCGCGGCGTCGCGGGCCGGCTCCTGGCGGCCTTGGTCGCGTCGACCGAGGCCGCGGGGATCTGGACGATCCAGTCCGGGGTCTTCCCCGAGAACGCCGCGAGCCTCGCCGTCCACGCGCGGGCCGGCTTCCGGGTGATCGGCACCCGCGAGCGCATCGGTCGCCACCACGGGGTGTGGCGCGATGTGGTTCTGCTCGAGCGTCGCAGCCCGCGGATCAGCTGAGCGCCTTCAGCCCGCCGGTTCGGCTTCCGACCCGGCGCGAGCCGGCTCAGGGCCGGAGCAGTTCGGCGATCTCGCGGGCTGCGTCGCGGGCGGGGCGGCCGACGCCGATGAGGGTGGCGGAGGCGGGGCCGGTCCAGTCGCCGTAGCCGAGGAAGTGCAGGCGCGGTTCGTCCACGGCCCGGGTGCCGGTGGTGGCGATGTGCCCGCGGGTGCCGCGCAGGCGCAGGGCCGCGAAGGGGGCGAGGGCGGGGCGGAAGCCGGTGCACCAGATGATCGTGTCGACTGCCGCGGCAGTGCCATCGGTCCACTCCACGCCGGAGACGGTGAGACGGCTGAACATCGGCTTCGCGGTCAGGATTCCGGCATCCCGAGCGGCGCGGACGGGCGGGACGGCGACGATGTCGCCGAGGGAGGCGACGCCTCCGGTGTCGGTGCGGCCTGCGTCGAGGGCGCGGCGGCGGGCGGTGGCGTGGTCGAAGAGGGCTCGGCCGTCGATGTCGTCGGCGAGGTAGCGGGGCGGGCGCCGGGTCACCCAGGTCGGGTCGATTCCGGCGTGGGCGAGGTCGGCGGCGATCTGGGCGCCGGAGTTGCCGCCTCCCACCACGACCACCCGCTGTCCGGCGAACTCGGCGGGGCTCCGGTACTGGACGGTGTGGAGCTGGCGGCCGGTGTACTCGCGGCGGCCGGGAACCGCCGGGAGGAAGGGGCGGGTCCAGGTGCCGGTGGCGCTGACGACCGCGCGGGCCTGCCAGTCGCCGCCGTCCGTCACGACGCGCAGGCACGCGCCGTCGCGGTGGACCGCTTCCACCGGCACCCCGCGCTGCACGGGCAGGTCGTACCTCTTCTCGTAGTCGGCGAGGTAGTCGACGACATGCTGCGCGTCGGGGTAGGTCCGGCCCGGCTGGACCGGCATGAGCCGGCCTGGAAGGGACGAGTACTCCGCCGGGGAGAACAGCCGCAGGGAGTCCCATGTGTGCTGCCAGGCTCCGCCGGGCGCCGTCCGGGCGTCGAGGATGACGTGCTCGACGCCCAGGCGGCGCAGGTGGTAGCCGGCGGCGAGCCCGGACTGGCCGCCGCCGATCACCACCACGTCGGTGCGCCGCGTCACGCTGCGGGCGTCCCGGAGCCGGTCTCGCCCCGCATGAAGACGACCGCGACCAACGCCAGGCCGACCGCGGCACCGAGCAGCTGCACGGCGACGAAGCCGGGCACCGAGGCCGGGGCGATGCCCGCGAAGGTGTCGGTGAAGGCGCGGCCGATCGTGACGGCCGGGTTGGCGAAGGAGGTGGAGGAGGTGAACCAGTAGGCGGCGCCGATGTACGAGGCGACCGCGACGGGGGCGAAGCGGAGTCGGTCCGTACGTGCGAGGCCGAAGATCAGCAGGATCAGGCCCGCGGTGGCGACGACCTCGCCGAGGAGGAGGTTGCCGGCGGAGCGGTCGTGCTGCGACCACTTCACCAGCGGCTCGCCGAACATCGCGTCGGCGAGGATCGCGCCCGCGATCGCACCGGTGATCTGCGAGGGCACGTAGACGGCGAGCTCGCGGGCGTTCACACCCGCCCCACCGCGACGGGCGGTCCACCACTCGGCCAGCGTGACGGCCGGGTTGAAGTGGGCGCCGGAGACCGGGCCGAGGAGGGCGATCAGGACGCCGAGGCCGAAGACGGTGGCGGTGGAGTTGGCCAGCAGCTGCAGCGCGACGTCGTCGGTGAGCTCGGTGGCCTGGATGCCGGAGCCGACCACGATCGCGACCAGGGCTGCGGTGCCGACCAGCTCGGCGGCCGCGCGGGCGATCAGCGGGGTACGGGGCGGGGTCGCGCCGGGCGCGGGCTGCGGCGCCGTGTCGGCGGCCATGGCGTCGCTCGCGGCGGGCTCGGTGGCGGTCAAGGCGGGTTCTCCTCGGGCAGGTGAGGCAGGGCGGACGAGGCCGCGAGGGCCTATGGGCAGGACCGCTTGAGGTTCGCTTCTGCGGTGGCCCGCGCGGTCCGGGCGAGGTCGGCGAACTGACCGGCGAGGGCTTCGATGACCTCCGGGCGCAGGCGGTAGTAGATGAACCTCCCGCAGGGCTCCGTCTCCACGATCCCTGCCTCGCGCAGCACCTTCATGTGGTTGGAGAGGTTCGTCTGCTTGGCACCCGTCTCCTCCACGAGGTGGGTGGTGCACAGCGTCTCCCCGGCGAGGAGGGTCACGATCTTGAGCCTGAGCGGGTCGGCCAGAACCCGGATCAGATCAGTGTCGACTGACGTCATCATGGACTGATACTGTCACATCAGCTGGGGCTGACACCAGTCCGGGCTGACCTTATTGGCTCCTTTGAACGGGATCGCCATGCCCCCGCCTCCCTCGCCCCTCCTGCCGGACGAACGCCCGGCCGCCGGGGCCGCCCGCCTGCCCACCCGGTACGCCGGCCACTTCGCGCCGGAAACCGTGCCGGGCCTGCTCACCGACCCGCACACGCGTCTCGCCGAGCAGGCACGGATCCGTACGCACCCGGCCGTGTCGGCGGAGAGGCCGACCGCCGAACGCCTCGACGCCGCCGACATCGTGATCACGAGGGGCTGCGGTGACGCGTGCCCCGTGGTGCCGGGCCGCCGCTACCTCGACCGGCCCGCGCCCGATCCCGACGGAGCGCCGATCGCCGTCGTCCGCGACATCCGCGACGCCATCGACCCCCACATCACCGAGCTGCTCACCCAGCTCGCCCCCTGAAACCCACAGCAGCCCCACGGTCCCCCACCGCAGTCGCCTCACCCCAAGGAAGAACAGATGTCCTCCGCTCCTGCCGCCTCCGTCCTGTTCGTCTGCATCCACAACGCGGGCCGCTCCCAGATGGCGGCCGGGTTCCTGCGCCACCTCGCCGGCGACCGCGTCGAGGTCCGCTCCGCCGGCTCCATGCCCGGCGAGCAGATCAACCCCTCCGCCGTCGCAGCCATGGCCGAGCTGGGCATCGACATCTCCGACCAGAAGCCCAAGGTCCTCACCCCCGAGGCCGCCCAGGCGTCGGACTACATCATCACCATGGGCTGCGGAGACGCCTGCCCGTACTTCCCCGGCAAGACGTACCTGGACTGGCAGCTGGAGGACCCGGCCGGTCAGGGCGTCGAGGCCGTCCGCCCCATCCGCGACGAGATCAAGGGCCTCATCGAGGGCCTGATCGCCGAGATCGACGCCAAGTCGAAGGCCTGAGGCACCTGACGTGACCGAGACGCCCCCGACCGACGAATCCGCGACGCCATCGTCATAGGCTCCGGCCCCGCCGGATACACCACCGCCAAGCCGTCTCAGCCGAGACCCGCATCATCCGTCCGGACGCGCTCTCGACGCCCCTTCCGGCGGTGTGAAGGGAAGGCTGCGCCGCCGAGGCGGCGTTCGGCGTCCACAGCGGTCCCCGTCGGTCAGACGTCCCAGGTGACCGGGAGGCTCTTCACGCCGTAGATGTCCGCGGTCTCCGGGCGCAGGGCGACGTCTTCTGCCGGGACGGCCAGGCGCAGCGTGGGGAAGCGCGCCAGCAGCGCGGAGAACGCGACCCGCATCTCGATGCGGGCCAGCTGCGCACCCAGGCACAGGTGGATGCCGTGCCCGAAGGCCAGGTGCCCGCCGTCCTGCCGGTGGACGTCGAGCCGGTGGGGATCGGGGAAGCGCTCGGGGTCTCGGTTGGCGGTGTTGTACGACAGGACGACCGTCGTGCCGGCCGTGATGGTCCGGCCGCCCACCTCGACGTCCTCCAGCGCCGTCCGGTGGAACGTCTTGGCGACGCTCAGATACCGCAGCAGTTCCTCCACGGCCTGGTCGATGAGCGCGGGATCGGCGCGCAGGGCTGCCATCTGTGCCGGGTTCCGCAGCAGCGCGAAGGTGCCGAGGGACAGCATGTTCGCGGTGGTGTCGAATCCGGCCGCCAGCAGGATCAGGCTGATCCCCTTCAGCTCCTCATCGGTCAGGTCGCTGTCGGCGAGTTCGCTGAGCACGTCGTCAGTGGGGTTCGCGCGCTTGGCGGCCACCAGCTGCGCAAGGTACTCCTGAGTCGCGGTGTAGGCCGCTATCAGCTCCTCGTCGCTCGTCCCTCCGCTCATGAACGTGTCGATCTGCTCCTGGAAGGAGTCGCGGTCCTCGTACGGCACCCCCAGCAGCTCACAGATGATGATGGTGGGGATGGGCTTGGCGAACGCCGTCACCAGGTCTGCCGACGGCCCGGCCCCTTCCATGGCGTCCAGGCATGCGGTGGTGATCTGCTCGATGCGATCGGTGAGCAGGCGCATCCGCCGCGCGGTGAACTTGCCCACCAGCGGCTTGCGGTAGCGGCTGTGCTGGGGTTCGTCCATGAGGAGGAACTCACCGGGCGGTGCCGGGGGGAGCTCGAAGTCGACCACGTTCATGAGCTCCTTGCGCGAGCTGAACCGCGAGTCGGCCAGCACCGACCTGACCAGGTCGTATCCGGTGATCAGCCAGCCGGGTTTCCCTCCGAGGTGGGTGTGGCGACTGATGGGGCCGTGCCCGCGGGCGTCGATCAGCTCGGCCGGCGGGTCGAAGGGACAGCCGGTCTGACGCTCCGTCGGCAGCGTCGTGACGGTGTGGAGGGGCTCGCTCATGACCGTTCCTCATCTCGCGACATTACGTGTTTGACACATGCCGAAAGCTACGTTGCGTTCAGAACTCCGTCAATTGCACACAGGGCGTATCCCCAGGTAGATGGCGGCAAATTGATGCAATGACGCTGAGGGTGAATGCAATTCAGCGTTGCAATGGATGGGGGCGAAGGCAATACTGGCGGCATGCCAGGAGGACGGTTGACCCAGCAGGAGCGCCAGCGCATCGCGGCCGGACTGGCCGGCGGGCTCTCGTACGCCGAGATCGCCAGGCGGCTCGACCGGCCGACCTCGACGATCAGCCGAGAGGTCGCACGCAACGGCGGCCCCAGCGGCTACCGGCCGCAGCAGGCGCACCAGGCGACGATCCAGCGGGCGCGGCGTGACACACCGACGCCCTCGCGCGCTGCCGGAGCCCCGGGCGGCGCGGTGGAAAAGGAGATCATCGAGCTGGCAGTCCGGTCGGGGATGGCAAGAATGACAGCGCGCGTACACGTCGACCTGTTGCTGTCCGAGGACGGCAGGCGCACCGCGGCTGAGTTGACCCGCCGGCTGAAGGTCAGCCCGGCCTCCGTCTCCGTGGCCGTGAACTCCCTCGTCCAGCACGGCTACGTCAGACGCGAGCGCGATCCGCAGCGGCGCCGCGACGTCTACGTGGTCGACGACGAAGCCTGGTACCAGTCGATCGTGATCAGCGCGCGGCAGACGCTGGAGTCGGCTCAGGCCGCCATGGCGGCGGCCGAGACGCTCGGGCTCGACAGACCCGTGGGACAGCGACTGGCCAAGGCGGGTACGTTCCTGGAGCGGGTCGTCCTGGACCTTCAGGAGTCGGCCGACCGCTGGCGCCCCTTCCTGACGTGACGGGTTTCAGCCCGGCTGCCGAGGTGTCCCGGTGGGCAATCCCGAGGACGCGTACGGTGCATGACGGACCGCCGACGGGATTCAACCGAGTCCGGGAAGGGCGGAGACGACGAGGTCGATGAGCTTGATCCCGACGAAGGGGAGGACCAGCCCGCCGAGGCCGTAGACGGCGAGGTTGCGGCGCAGCAGGTCGTGGGCGGAGGCGGGCTCGTAGCGGACGCCGCGCAGGGCGAGCGGGATCAGCGCGATGATGATGAGCTGGCGCTGAAACGCCCATATGCCCTCTTCGTGTATAGCTGTGCCCTTTGCGTGCGACGTGATGATTGGCGGCATGGACGTCAACGAAGTGCTGCTGCCCGGGGTGGGGATGCGCTATGAGTTCGCCACCCACGAGGGGGATCAGATGTGCGTCATCGCGCTCCGGTCCGGCGATTTCGAGCTGATGACGTATGAGGGCACGGATCCGGACGAGGCGCGGGTCGCATTCCGGCTGACCCGCGAGGAGGCCGACACTCTCGCCGAGATTCTTGGAGCCCCGCGCATCGCAGAGCGGTTCGCGGACCTGACCAGGGAGGTGCCGGGGCTGAGTGCCGGGCAGGTCGAGGTACGTGCGGGCGGGCCTTTCGTGGACCATCCGCTGGGGGAGACCAGAGCCCGGACGCGGACCGGTGCGTCGATCGTGGCGATCGTGCGCGGCGAAGAGGTGCTCCCCTCCCCGGGGCCGGAGCAGGTGCTGCGCGCGGGGGATGTGCTGGTGGTGATCGGAACCCATGACGGGATCGCCCGGGTGGAACAGATCATCCAGGCTGACCGGTGAACGTATCGGTCGCCCTGCTGCTGGAGTTGGGGATCATCCTGGCAGCGCTGAGTCTGCTCGGGACGCTGGCCCGGCGCTTCGCACTCTCGCCCATCCCGCTCTATCTCCTGGCGGGTCTGGCTCTGGGCGAGGGGGGCATCGCCCCGGTTCCGGCCGCCGGCCCGTTCGTGGAGACCGGAGCGGGCATCGGGGTGGTCCTCCTGCTCCTGGTGCTCGGCCTGGAGTTCACCGTGCCGGAGTTCACCGCCAGCCTCCGCCGCCATCTGCCGTCCGGGGCAGTCGATCTCGTGCTGAACGCGACACCCGGAGCCGTGGCGGGATGGCTGCTGGGCTTGAACGCCACCGGGATCCTGACCTTGGCGGGCGTGACCTACATCTCCTCCTCGGGCATCATCGCCCGGCTTCTGAGTGACCTGGGACGCCTGGGCAACCGGGAGACCCCGGCCGTGCTGTCCGTGTTGGTACTGGAGGACTTCGCGATGGCCGCGTTCCTGCCGCTGCTCGCGGTCGTCGCCGCTGGCGGCACCTGGCGGCAGGCGCTCCTGGGCATCCTGCTGGCCCTCGGTGCGGTCCTGGCCGCGCTAGCCGTTTCGTACTGGTGGGGACACCATCTCGGGCGACTGTTGCTACACCTGCGTCCGGACGACGAGCAACTGCTGCTGCGGGTTCTCGGCGTGACGCTGAGCGTCGCGGCGCTCGCAGAGGCGGTTCACATCTCCGCCGCGGTCGGCGCCTTCATCGTGGGGCTGTCACTCACCGGCGAGGTGGCCGACCGGGCACGGAAGGTGCTGAGCCCGCTGCGGGACCTGTTCGCCGCGGTCTTCTTCCTCTCCATCGGTCTGTCGGTCAGGCCGGAGACGCTGCTGCCGGTGTTTCCCGCCGCACTGCTGCTGGGGGTGGTCACGGCGCTGACGAAAATGGCGGCCGGCTGGTACGCCGCGCGACGGGAGGGCGCGGGGTCCCGGGGGCGCCTGCGGGCCGGCACCGCGCTCATCGCCCGTGGCGAGTTCTCCCTCGTCATGATCGGACTCGCCGGCGTCCGGCAGGACCGGCTCGGCGCCCTGGTGGCCGCCTACGTCCTGCTGCTCGCCGTGACCGGTCCGGTCCTCACCCGTATCGCCGGAACTCGCCCGGCGCCCAGAGGGAGGACAGGCGTGCAGGTGCGCACCGGCGCTGAAGCAGCGGGGCGGTGACTGTGGCGCCCTCGCCGGGGGCGGAGGCGTGTCCGGCGGCGGACTCGGTGCTCACCGGTCCGTCCCGGAACAGGCCGACGGTGATCATCGCCAGGATCGAGCCGACGAACACGGCGGTGGGCAGGAGGAACGCCCTGGCCGAGTCGACCACCCCCGCAGGTTCACGGCGGTGACCACGACGAGCACCCCGAGACAGATCCACACCCGCTCCGCGTACAGCTCAGGGAACGCGTACGTCAGGGCCGCGACGCCGGCGGTGACGGACACCGCGACGTTCAGTACGTAGTCCAGGATCAACGACGCGGCGGCGACCAGGCTGGTGCGGCGGCCGAGATGGCGCTTGGCGAGGGCCTAGGAGCCGCCGCTGTCCGGGAACGCAGCGATCACCTGCCGGTACGGGGCCACCAGGACGGCCGGCAGCGCGGCGATCGCCAGGGCTGCGGGACTGGCCCGGAAGGGATGAAAGCCGCGCTTCGCCGCTGGTCACAGCGATCGCCGTATGGAGTGCGTTAAAGGTTCCCGTGCCCCCGTATGGAGCTCATCAAGGTCTCTTAACGCGGAGGGCGACTCGGGGTTTGCTCTGTACCGGCCACTCCGGCCGATTCCATCTCATCACTTCATCAGGAGCTCACGATGGCCGATCTGGCCTTCGTCCTCACCACGGTCGCGATCTTCGCGCTGGTGGGTCTCATCGCCAAGGGGGTGACCAAGCTGTGACCGTCGAAAACGTTGTCGGCCTCGTCGTGGCCGTCGCCCTGCTCGGTTACCTCGTCCTCGCCCTCGTCAAGCCGGAGAGGTTCTGAGTTCGGATATGAGTCCCCAGACCGCTGGTGTGCTCCAGCTGCTCGCGCTGATCGCCGCGCTCGCGCTGGCCTACCGTCCGCTCGGCGACCACATGGCCCGGGTCTACTCCTCCGAGAAGCACTACGCACCGGAGAAGTGGATCTACAAGGCCATCGGCGCCAACCCGTCCGCCGGGATGCGCTGGCCCGCCTACCTGCGCGGCGTCCTGGCCTTCTCGGCCGTGAGCGTCCTGTTCCTCTACGCCCTGCAGCGCCTGCAGGGCAGCCTGCCCGGCTCGCTCGGCTTCGCCTCGATCGACCCGGACCAGGCCTTCAACACCGCCGCGTCCTTCGTGGCGAACACGAACTGGCAGTCGTACTCCGGCGAGCAGGCCATGGGCCACGTCGTGCAGACCGGCGGCCTGGCGGTGCAGAACTTCGTCTCCGCCGCCGTCGGCATGGCCGTCGCCGTCGCCCTCGTACGGGGCTTCGCCCGCTCGCGGACCGGCGAGCTCGGCAACTTCTGGGCCGATCTGGTGCGGGGTGTCTTCCGCATCCTGCTGCCCGTCTCCCTGATCGGCGCGATCATCCTCGTGGCCTGCGGCGCGATCCAGAACTTCGCCGGCATCCACGAGGTCGGTCAGTTCACGGGTGGCACCCAGCAGTGGAACGGCGGCGCCGTCGCCTCCCAGGAAGTCATCAAGGAACTCGGAACGAACGGCGGCGGCTACTTCAACGCCAACTCCGCCCACCCCTTCGAGAACCCCAACCCGTTCTCCAACCTCTTCGAGATCTTCCTCATCCTCGTCATCCCGTTCGCGCTGACCCGCACCTTCGGCCGCATGGTCGGAAGCCTGCGCCAGGGCTACGCGATCCTCGCGACGATGGCGGTCATCTGGGTCGGCTTCGTCGCCCTGATGATGTGGACCGAGTTCGCCGGCAACGGCCCCGCCTTCGAGACCGCGGGCGGCGCGATGGAGGGCAAGGAGACCCGGTTCGGCATCGGCGCCTCGGCCATCTTCTCCGTGTCCACCACCCTGACCTCGACCGGCGCGGTCAACTCCTTCCACTCCTCCTTCACCGGCTTCGGTGGCGGCATCCAGCTGCTGGGCATGCAGCTCGGCGAGATCGCCCCCGGTGGTGTCGGCTCGGGCCTCTACGGCATGCTGATCATGGCGATCATCGCGGTGTTCATCGCCGGCCTGATGGTCGGCCGCACCCCCGAGTACCTGGGCAAGAAGATCGGCACCCGCGAGATCAAGCTCGCCGCCTGCTACATCCTCATCACCCCGGCCCTCGTGCTGTGCTTCACCGCCGCCGCGATGGCGCTGCCCACCCCTGCCGACTCGATGACGAACTCCGGCGCGCACGGCTTCTCCGAGATCCTCTACGCCTACACCTCCGGCGCCAACAACAACGGCTCCGCCTTCGCGGGCCTGAACGCCGACACGCAGTGGTTCAACTCGACCATCGGCATCGCGATGCTGCTGGGCCGCTTCCTGCCCATGGTGTTCGTCCTGGCCCTGGCCGGCTCGCTCGCCGAGCAGAAGCCCGTACCCGAGACGGCGGGCACCCTGCGCACCGACAAGCCGCTCTACGCCGGCCTCCTCGTCGGCACGATCATGATCATCACGGGTCTGACCTACTTCCCCGCGCTCGCGCTGGGTCCGCTCGCCGAAGGGCTGGCGTCATGACCACGGACGTAAAGAAGCAGGACGCCATGTCCACCTCCACTCCCACCCGCGCTCCGCACCAGGACGTGCCCACCGGCCACAAGCCGGACGGCGGCCGTGTCGGCGGCGGCCTGTTCGACCCCAAGCAGCTGCTCAAGTCCTTCCCGGACGCGGTCCGCAAGCTCGACCCCCGCGTCATGGTCAAGTCGCCGGTCATGTTCGTGGTGCTGATCGGCTCGGTGGTCACCACCGTCCTGGCGCTGAAGGACCCGACGGACTGGTTCGGCTGGGCCATCACCGCCTGGCTCTGGCTGACGACGATCTTCGCCAACCTGGCGGAGGCCGTGGCCGAGGGCCGCGGCAAGGCACAGGCCGACACCCTGCGCAAGGCCAAGACCGACACCGTCGCCCGCCGGCTGGCCAAGGACGGCCGGGAGGAGTCCGTACCCGGTACCGACCTGAAGATCGGCGACCTGGTGGTCTGCGAGGCCGGTGACGTCATCCCCGGCGACGGCGACGTCGTCGAGGGCGTCGCGTCCGTGGACGAGTCCGCCATCACCGGCGAGTCGGCCCCGGTCATCAGGGAGTCCGGAGGTGACCGCAGCGCGGTCACCGGCGGTACGAAGGTCCTCTCCGACCGCATCGTCATCAAGATCACGACGAAGCCCGGTGAGACCTTCATCGACCGGATGATCAACCTGGTCGAGGGGGCCGCCCGGCAGAAGACGCCGAACGAGATCGCGCTGAACATCCTGCTGGCGTCCCTGACGATCGTCTTCCTGCTGGCCGTCGTCACCCTCCAGCCCTTCGCGATCCACGCCGGGGCCGAGCAGTCGATGATCGTGCTGACCGCCCTGCTGGTCTGCCTGATCCCCACCACCATCGGCGCCCTGCTCTCCGCGATCGGCATCGCCGGCATGGACCGCCTGGTCCAGCGCAACGTCCTGGCGATGTCGGGCCGGGCGGTCGAGGCCGCCGGCGACGTCTCGACGCTGCTGCTGGACAAGACCGGCACCATCACCCTCGGCAACCGGCAGGCCGCCGAGTTCGTGCCCGTCAAGGGCACCACGGCGGCCGAGCTCGCGGACGCCGCCCAGCTCTCCTCCCTCGCGGACGAGACCCCCGAGGGCCGGTCCATCGTGGTCCTGGCCAAGGAGAAGTACGGGCTGCGCGAGCGCCACCAGGGCGAGCTCGCCCAGGCGGAATGGGTCGCCTTCACCGCCCAGACCCGCATGTCGGGTGTGGACGTGGACGGCCGCAAGGTCCGCAAGGGTGCGACCGGGTCCGTCGTGGCCTGGGTGAACGAGCGCGGCGGCGAGGTCGCGGACGACGCCCAGACACTCACCGACACGATCTCGCAGGCCGGCGGCACCCCGCTGCTCGTGGCCGTCGAGGACGACAAGGGCGCCCGGGTCCTGGGCGTCATCCACCTCAAGGACGTCGTCAAGGACGGCATGCGGGAGCGGTTCGACGAGCTGCGCCGCATGGGCATCAAGACGGTCATGATCACGGGTGACAACCCGCTGACCGCCAAGGCCATCGCGGAGGAGGCAGGCGTCGACGACTTCCTCGCCGAGGCCACCCCCGAGGACAAGATGGCCCTCATCAAGCGCGAGCAGGCCGGCGGCAAGCTGGTCGCGATGACCGGCGACGGCACCAACGACGCGCCCGCGCTCGCCCAGGCCGACGTCGGCGTGGCGATGAACACCGGTACGTCGGCCGCCAAGGAGGCCGGCAACATGGTCGACCTCGACTCCAACCCGACCAAGCTGATCGAGATCGTCGAGATCGGCAAGCAGCTCCTCATCACCCGCGGCGCGCTGACCACCTTCTCCATCGCCAACGACGTCGCGAAGTACTTCGCGATCATCCCCGCGATGTTCGCCGTGGTCTACCCCGGTCTGGACAAGCTCAACATCATGGGCCTGGCCTCGCCGGAGTCCGCGATCCTGTCCGCCGTCGTCTTCAACGCGCTGATCATCATCGCGCTCGTCCCGCTCGCCCTCAAGGGCGTGCAGTACAGGCCGACCAGCGCCGACAAGATGCTCCGCCGCAACCTCGGCCTCTACGGGCTCGGCGGCCTGATCGCCCCGTTCATCGGCATCAAGCTCATCGACCTGCTCATCTCCCTCATCCCCGGGATCGCGTGACCGCCATGAACACTTCCGTAGGCAACACCGCACGCCTGATCGGCGCCGGCCTGCGCGCCCTGCTGGTCCTGACCGTGCTCTGCGGCGTGCTCTACCCGCTCGCCGTCACCGGGATCGCCCAGGCCCTGTTCAACGACAAGGCCAACGGCTCCGAGATCAAGGACAAGAGCGGGCGGGTCGTCGGCTCCTCCCTCATCGGGCAGACCTACAACCTGCCCAAGCAGGACCCCAACGACGCGGAGGAGGCGGCCAGGCCGGACCTGAAGTGGTTTCAGCCCCGCCCCTCCAACGGACTGGGCTCCAACAGCGTGAACACCCGGTACTCCCTCATCCTCTCCGGCGCCACCAACCGGGCCGGCGACAACCAGGACCTGATCAAGTGGGTCACCGACGCCAAGGCCGCCGTGGTCGCCGACAACTCCACCGCCGCCTACGAGGTCAAGCCGCAGGACGTACCGGCCGACGCGGTCACCTCCTCCGGCTCCGGCCTGGACCCGCACATCTCTCCTGAGTACGCCGAACTCCAGATCCACCGGGTCGCGGAGAGGAACGGCCTGACCGTCGCCCAGGTGGAGAAGCTCGTCAAGGACAACACCGAGGGCCGCACCCTCGGCTTCATGGGCGAGCCCCGCGTCAACGTGCTGGAACTCAACACCGCCCTCAAGGCACTGTCCGAGAACTGATGGTTCACCTCGCACGGACCGAGAGCCGGCAGGGCGCCGGTTTCCCCCAGCCGCCGCTGGGGGGCCCGAGCGCCCCGCCGGTCTCTCCCGTGCTCGTATCGAAGGAAGGCTGCACACCGATGACCCGGGTGCTCGTGGTGGAGGACGATCCCCAGCTCGTCCGCGCACTCAAGATCAATCTTCAGGCGCGGAAGTTCGACGTCGAGGCGGCGCCCGACGGCGGCTCGGCCCTGCGGCTCGCCGCCGCCCGCAAACCCGATGTCATCGTCCTCGACCTCGGGCTGCCCGACATGGACGGCATCGAGGTCATCAAGGGAGTGCGCAGCTCCAGCAAGGTCCCGATCCTGGTCCTGTCCGCCCGCCACACGTCGGAGGACAAGATCAGGGCGCTGGACGCGGGCGCGGACGACTACGTCACCAAGCCCTTCAGCATGGACGAGCTCCTGGCCCGGCTGCGGGCGGCCACCCGCCGACAGGCGGAGCCGGACGGGCGGGCCGACGACGTCACCGTGATCACGACCGACGGGTTCAGCATCGACCTGCCGGCGAAGAAGGTGCGGCGCGGCGACCGCACCGTACGGCTGACCCCGACCGAATGGCACCTCTTGGAGATCCTCGTCACCCACCCCGGGCACCTGGTCTCCCAGCAGCAGCTGCTGCTGGAGGTCTGGGGGCCCACCTACAGCGAGAACACCAACTACCTGCGCGTCTACATGGCCCAGCTCCGACGCAAACTGGAAGCGGACCCGTCCCACCCCCGGTACCTGATCACGGAACCGGGGATGGGCTACCGCTTCGAACCGTGACCGGCCCCCGGCCGGAACGGTTCCGGGACCACGCGCACAGACCTGTCAGCACACACGAGAAGCCGGCACCATGGGACGCGGAAAGCTCCGTATTTACCTCGGCGCGGCACCGGGCGTCGGCAAGACGTACTCGATGCTCTCCGAGGCACACCGTCGGATCGAGCGGGGCACCGACTGCGTCGTCGGCTTCGTCGAGCACCACAACCGGCCGCGTACCGAGGTGATGCTGCACGGCCTGGAGGTGATCGAGCGGCGCGAGATCGAGTACCGGGGCAGCACCTTCACCGAGATGGACGTCGACGCGATCCTCGCGCGGCGTCCGGCCGTGGCACTCGTCGACGAGCTCGCGCACACGAACGTGCCCGGGTCGCGCAACGCCAAGCGGTGGCAGGACGTCGAGGAGCTGCTCCAGGCCGGCATCGACGTCGTCTCGACGGTCAACATCCAGCACCTGGAGTCGCTGGGCGACGTGGTGGAGACGATAACCGGGGTCCGGCAGCGGGAGACCGTCCCGGACGAGGTCGTCCGCCGGGCCGACCAGATCGAGCTGGTCGACATGTCCCCGCAGGCACTGCGCCGCCGCATGGCCCACGGAAACGTCTACAAGCCGGACAAGGTCGACGCGGCCCTGTCCAACTACTTCCGCCCGGGAAACCTGACCGCCCTGCGCGAACTCGCCCTGCTGTGGACCGCCGACCGGGTCGACGAGTACCTGCGCGAGTACCGCGGCGAGCACAACATCCGCACCACCTGGCAGGCCCGCGAACGCATCGTCGTCGGCCTGACCGGCGGCCCAGAGGGCCGTACGCTCATCCGGAGGGCCGCGCGCCTGGCCGAGAAGGGTGCCGGCGGTGAGGTCCTGGCCGTCTACATCGCCGCCAGTGACGGCCTCAGCTCGGCCTCGCCCAAGGAGCTGGCCGTCCAGCGCACCCTGGTCGAGGATCTCGGCGGCACCTTCCACCACGTCATCGGGGACAAGGTCTCCGACTCCCTCCTGGAGTTCGCCCGCGGGGTCAACGCCACGCAGATCGTGCTCGGCGTGAGCCGGCGCCGCTCCTGGCAGTACGTGTTCGGGCCGGGCGTGAGCGCCACCGTCGCCCGCGAGTCCGGCCCCGACCTGGACGTGCACATCGTCACCCACGACGAGGCCGCCAAGGGCCGCGGCCTGCCCATCCCCCGCGGCGCCCGACTGGGACGCTCCCGGATCATCTGGGGCTGGCTGACGGCCGTCGCCGGCCCGGCCCTGCTCACCCTGCTGCTCAGCCAGGTCGTTCCCGATCTCGGGCTCGCCAACGACATGCTGCTGTTCCTCACCCTCACCGTGGCGGCCGCGCTGCTGGGCGGGCTGCTCCCGGCGCTCGCCTCCGTGGCCGTCGGCTCGCTCGTCCTGAACTGGTTCTTCACCCCGCCCCTCCACCGGCTGTCCATCTCCGACCCCCGCAACATCGTCGCCATCTCGATCTTCGTCGGGGTGGCGGTGTCGGTGGCCTCCGTGGTGGACCTGGCCGCCCGCCGCACCCACCAGGCCGCACGGCTGCGCGCCGAGTCCGAGATCCTCTCCGTCCTCGCCGGGAGCGTGCTGCGGGGCGAAGACTCCCTGGAGGCTCTGCTGGAACGGCTCCGCGAGACCTTCGCGATGGACTCCGTCGCCCTCCTGGAACGCGCGAGTGAGGTCGACTCCTGGACCACCGCGGCCGCTGTGGGCCACCAGCCCGTCGGCCGCCCGGAGGCCGCCGACGTCGACATGCCGATCGGCGAGAACATGGCCCTGGCCCTGTCCGGCCGGGTGCTGCCCGCCGAGGACCGCCGCGTCCTCGGGGCCTTCGCCGCCCAGGCCGCCGTCGTACTGGACCGGCAGCGACTGGTCGACGAGGCCGAGGAAGCCCGCCGACTGGCCGAGGGCAACCGCATCCGCACCGCCCTGCTGGCCGCCGTCAGCCACGACCTGCGCACGCCGCTGGCCGGTATCAAGGCCTCCGTCACCTCGCTGCGCTCCGACGACGTCGAATGGTCCGAGGAGGACAAGGCGGATCTCCTGGAAGGCATCGAGGACGGTGCGGACCGCCTCTCCGCCCTCATCGGCAACCTGCTCGACATGTCCCGGCTCAACACCGGCACGGTCGTCCCGCTGATCCGCGAGACCGACCTCGACGAAGTGGTCCCGATGGCGCTGGGCGGCGTACCCGAGGACAGCGTGGAACTCGACATCCCCGAAACGCTCCCCATGGTCGCCGTCGACCGGGGCCTGCTCGAACGCGCCGTCGCCAACATCGTCGAGAACGCCGTCAAGTACAGCCCCGCCGGCCGGCCGGTCCTCGTCTCCGCCAGTGCCCTGGCCAACCGGGTGGAACTGCGCGTGGTGGACGGCGGCCCGGGTGTCCCGGACGAGGCCAAGGAGCGGATCTTCGAACCCTTCCAGCGCCACGGCGACGCCCCGCGCGGCGCCGGCGTCGGACTCGGCCTCGCCGTCGCCCGCGGCTTCACCGAAGCCGTCGGCGGCACCCTCACCGCCGAGGACACCCCCGGCGGCGGCCTCACCATGGTCCTCACCCTGCCCACAGCCGGAGACGGTCCTCCGGTGGCGGCGGAGCTCCCGACCGCAGCGGTGACCTGAAGAGTCGGCGAACAGGACGGACGACAACGCACGTGAGCCGTCCGGCCCGGTATCCCCACACCGGTCGCCGGACGGCTCATGTGGTGTGCGACGGGCATCCGGCGCCTACTCGCTCCGAATCCGGACCCCCCAGGCCGGATCGTGCGTGCCGTCGGCGGTGTTCAGGTCACACGCCGCCGGATACGCGCCACGGAACGTCATTCCGTCACCGTCGGCACAGCAGTCTCACCCCCATCAGTGCAGGTAGGTGACCGTCTTGACGTGTTCCTTCCGCGGCGGCACCCATCCTTGACGGATTCCTGACGGGTGTTCCGAACTGCTGTCTCCCGGCGCGGCTTTCGCGCCATCAGAAGGTCGTCAAGGACGTGCCGGAGAACGTGCCGCCGCACATCGGATGCGCTGGCATGAGGTCATGAGGGCTGCCGACGGGGCTTTGCCGGGGGCGCGCCCGGCAGGCGGTGACGCTCACCCGGCCGGCGGCCGCCGCGGAAGGCCGCTTCGGTGCGCCTGCTCCGCATGGCCGGGAGACTCGTGCACTGTGATCCCAAAGTTCTCGTGAGAGGAGGCTGAGGCCATGGACCCGGTCGTGACCGTGGGCCTCGACGGCTCACCGGAGAGCCTGGCCGCTGCCCGCTGGGCCGCCGACGAGGCCGACCGGCGCAGGCTCACGCTGCGTCTGCTCCACGCCTGGCCCATGCTGGCCCCGGAACCGACGCGCATTCCCTCGGAGATCGACCAGAACTACTGGGCGAAGAAGCTCGTGCACAAGGCGCGGTCAGAGCTCCAGGCCGCTCATCCAGGACTGCCGATCGTCGGCGAGCTGGTTGCCGACGACGCCCAGGAAGCTCTCCTGCGCGCAGCATCCGAGTCCGAGATGACGGTGCTCGGTTCGCGGGGGCTGGAGCTCGTGGAGAGCTATTTCCTGGGTGACATCAGCACGCCCGTCGTGGCCCGGGCAGAGCGGCCGGTGGTTCTGGTCCGGGCCGGCGCACGAAGCGACGGGCCGCCCACACCGAGGCCGCCGGGCGGCGTGGTGGTGGCGTTGAAACTCCGCGGCCCGTGCGATGACCTGCTCGCGTTCGCCTTCGAAACCGCGGCGGCGCGCGGCGTACCCCTGCGGGCCGTCCACGGCGAGAGCCTGCCTGTACACGCCTACACACCGTGGGGCGTGGACCACGAAGTCACCGAAGAGATCAAGCAGGAGGCCCGGAAGCGGCTGGACCTCGCCCTGCACCCGTGGCGCGACAAGTTCCCGCATCTCGACGTCGCCGACAGCATCGCCCTCGAAAGCCCGGCCAGGGCCCTTGCACGGGCTGCCGAGGGAGCAGGATTGCTGGTCGTCGGCCGGCGCAAGCACCGTCCCGCCCTGGCACCGCGCCTGGGCTCCGTCGCCCAGGCCGCCATCCATCACGCGCGCTGCCCCGTTGCCGTCGTCCCGCATGACTGAGCCGGACGGCAACCCCATGGAGCCGCCCGGGCCCGCGTACCACTCCGGCGCTTCGGCGCTCCGGCACGGCACCGGCCCCCACGCCGCCCCGCCGCAGCGGGCGGAGGTGTGCGAGACCCACACCGCGGTCGTCTTCTTCGTCGGCGACCGCGCCTACAAGCTCAAGAAGCCGGTCGACCTGGAGTTCCTGGACTACACGGCCGTGGCGGCTCGCCGGACCGCCTGCGCACAGGAAGTGGCCCTCAACCGGCAGTTCGCGCCGGATGTCTACCTGGGGGTGGGGGAGATCCGCGGCCCCGGTGCGGAAGTGCCGGAACCGCTCGTGGTCATGCGCCGGATGCCGACGGACCGCCGCCTCTCGACACTGGTACGGGAGGGCGTTGCGGTCGACGGCTTCCTCCAGGACGTCGCCCGTCGGCTCGCCGCACACCACGCAGGTGCGGTCCGCGGCCCGGAAGTGGACGAACAGGGCACGAGGGACGCGCTGTCGGCGCGCTGGGAAGCCAGCTTCGCGCAGGTCCGCGAGCTGGTCGGCGCCGAGCGCCTGCCCGACGGGCTGGCGGAGGTCGAGCGATTGGTACGCCGCTATCTCGCCGGCAGGAAGCACCTGTTCGACACCCGTATCGAGCAAGGGCGGATCGTCGACGGTCACGGCGACCTGCTCGGCGACGACATCTTCTGCCTGGACGACGGCCCCCGCATCCTCGACTGCCTCGAATTCGACGACACCCTCCGCTACGTCGACGGCCTCGACGACGCCGCGTTCCTCGCCATGGACCTGGAGCACCTCGGGGCTCCCGAGGCCGCGTCGTACTTCCTCGCCCGGTACGGCGAGTACTCCGGCGACCCGGCACCCCCTTCCCTGTGGCACCACTACGTCGCCTACCGCGCGTTCGTGCGCGCCAAGGTCTCCCTGATCCAGGCACACCAGGGGGCCCCGGGGCTGGAGTCGGCGGCGCGGCGGCTGGTCTCGATCGCACTGCGCCACCTGCGTACCTCCGCGGTGTGCCTGACACTCGTCGGCGGGCTCCCGGGCAGCGGGAAGTCCACTCTTTCCGGAGCCCTGGCCGACCGCCTCGGTGTGACGCTGCTCAGCAGCGACCGCATCCGCAAGGAACTGGCGGGCATCCCCGCGGAGCAGTCGGCGGCTGCCGGCTACGGCGAGGGCCTGTACACGCCCGAGTGGACGGCCGACACGTACGCCGCCCTCCTCGACCGGGCGTCGGCCCTGCTGTCCTCCGGCGAATCGGTCGTGCTGGACGCCACCTGGTCCGATGCGGGACAGCGCGAGGCCGCCCTCCGCATGGCCGAACGCGCCGACGCCGACCTCGTGGCACTCCACTGCCAGGTTCCCGACAACGTGTCGCAGGCCCGGATCGACACCCGCACCCTGGGCGCGTCCGACGCCGACCGCGCCATCGCCAGGGCCATCGCCGCCAGAGAAGCCCCGTGGGCCGAGGCCGTCACGATCGACACCGGCGGTTCCCTCGAATCCGCGGTCGTCCAGGCACTGGCAGCCGTACACCCGTGGGGAGTCAGCCAGGCTCCGGTCTTCCGCCGCCCCTACATGGAGCCGGACTGAACCCGCTGGCTCTGTCGGCAGGGAGCTCGCGAGTGGAAGCGCCTCGCGGACATCATGGACCACAGCAGCGACCCGGTCGGCAACGCCTTGCGCGGCCGCCGCTTCGCGCAGCTGCTCCAGCCCATCGGGCTGAAGTCGGTGGCCGACACGGAGAAGCCCCTCGCGGGCGAAGTACAGTGCGTCACGCCCGTGCCCGGCGCCCAGCTCCAGGATCTCGCGGGCGTCGGCCGCCCGGCCGGGCACTTCCCGGCCCGTGCCGGCACGCGGTGGGACCGAGCGGTCCCCGCCCAGGACCGTTCGGCCCTCCCCCGACGTACCGGGTCCGGCGGATGGTGGTTCTGGACCACCATCCGGATGTGCCCGTGATGGACGAGGAGCCCGCCATGACCTACTCGATCATCACAAAGCAGCGCCACCCTGATGACGCATGGCGGCTCCCGGACTACGAGCAGACCCGTGCGACGTTCACCTGGGACAAGGCCCGGTCATGGCTGAGCGGCCTGCCGGGCGGCGGCATGAACATCGGCTTCGAAGCCGTCGACCGGCACATCGAAGCCGGTCACGGCGATTGGGAGGCCCTGCGGTGCGTGGCCGCCGACGACTCCGTGACCCACATCAGCTACGCAGAGCTCGCTGCCGACGCCTCACGGTTCGCGAACGTCCTCGTCGGTTTGGGAGCAGGCCCGCAGGAGCGGGTCTTCACCCTGCTGGGCCGGCGCCGGGAGCTGTACACCGCGGTGCTGGGCACCCTGCGTGCCCGACGGGTGCTGTGCCCGTTGTTCTCGGCGTTCGGCCCGGAGCCGGTGCGCCAGCGGCTGGCCCTGGGCGACGCCCGGGTCCTGGTCACCACCGAGGCCCTGTACCGGCGCAAGGTCGAGGAGATCCGGCACCTGCTGCCCGGCCTGGCCCATGTGCTGCTGGCCGGACCCGTCACCGACCTGCCGCCGGGCACCCTCGTACTCGACCACCTCATGGCTCAGGCCCCGCCGGTGTTCGCGGTGCCGCCGACCGGCCCGCAGGACATGGCCCTGCTCCACTTCACCAGCGGGACGACCGGCACCCCCAAGGGCGCGGTGCACGTGCACGAAGCGGTCGTTGCGCACCACGCCACGGCGGCCTTCGCCCTTGACCTCGGCCCTCGGGACGTGTACTGGTGCACGGCCGACCCCGGCTGGGTGACGGGCACCTCGTACGGGATCATCGCCCCTCTCACCCACGGGGCCACGCTGGTGGTGGACGAGGGCGAGTTCGATGTGCACCGCTGGTACCGGATCCTCGACGCCCAGCACGTCGCGGTCTGGTACACGGCGCCCACGGCGATCCGCATGCTCATGCGCGCCACGCCGCGGGGCAGCGGCAGCGGGCTTCCCGGACCGTACGACCTGTCTGCTCTCCGTTTCGTCGCCAGCGTCGGCGAGCCGCTCAACCCGGAGGCCGTGGTGTGGGGGCAGGAGGTCCTGGGCCTGCCGGTGCACGACAACTGGTGGCAGACGGAGACGGGCGCCATCATGATCGCCAACTACGCGTCCAGCGACATCCGTCCCGGATCCATGGGGCGGCCGCTGCCCGGCGTGCACGCGGCGATCCTCGAACGCGGTCACGACGGACGTGCGGCGGTCACCGACGGGCACGTACGACCGGTCACCCAGCCGGGTGTGGAGGGTGAGCTGGCGCTCCGGCCGGGGTGGCCGTCGATGTTCCGCGGCTATCTGAACGACCGGGCGCGGTACGACGCCTGCTTCGCCGACGGCTGGTACCTCACCGGCGATCTGGCGAAACGGGACGAGGACGGATGGTTCTGGTTCGTCGGGCGTGCGGACGACGTGATCAAATCCGCCGGGCACCTCATCGGGCCCTTCGAGGTCGAGAGCGCTCTGATGGAGCATCCGGCCGTGGCGGAGGCGGGCGTGATCGGCCGCCCCGACCCGGTCGCGGGAGCCGTGGTCAAGGCGTTCGTCTCGCTGCGTCCCGGGTACGAACCGGAAGCCGGGCTGAAGCGCGCACTGCTGGCCTTCGCCCGGAAGCGGCTCGGGCCCGCGGTGGCCCCGCGGGAGATCGAGTTCGACCAGAACCTCCCGAGGACCCGCAGCGGCAAGGTGATGCGCCGCCTGCTGCGGGCCCGGGAACTCGGACTGCCCGAAGGCGACCTGTCGACCCTGGAGGGTCCCGTCTGAGCAGCCTCTGAGGAAGGCACGACCATGAGCACGACCACCAAGCGAGCCCCCGGCCCGAAGCGTGCGGGCGGTCGCCGCCGGCCGCCGGAGCCGCAGGCGGGCGAGCCGCGTACCGGCAGCCGTGACCACCAGCGGGAGCTTCTGCGGCAGATGCTGCTGATCCGGCGGTTCGAGGAACGCTGCGTCGAGCTGTACAGCGCGGCGAAGATCCGCGGCTTCGTCCACCTGTACATCGGCGAGGAGGCAGTCGCCGTGGGCGTCGGACAGGCCCTGCGCGAGGAGGACGCCGTGGTCTCCACGTACCGCGAGCACGGCCACGCCCTGGCCCGGGGCGTGCCGGCCGAGGCCGTGATGGCCGAGATGTTCGGCAGGGCCACCGGGTGCAGCCGCGGGCGCGGCGGGTCCATGCACCTGTTCGACGCGGGACGGCGGTTCTACGGCGGCAACGCCATCGTGGCCGGCGGACTGCCACTGGCCGCCGGCCTGGCACTCGCCGACCGGATGCGCGGCGCCGAACGGGTGACGTGCTGTTTCTTCGGCGACGGTGCCTACGCGGAGGGCGAGTTCCACGAAACGGCCAACCTCGCCGCGCTGTGGCAGCTGCCCCTGCTGCTGGTCTGCGAGAACAACCTGTACGCCATGGGGACCAGTCTGGCGCGGGAACACGCGCAAACGAACCTCGCGATGCGCGCCGCGTCGTACGGTATGCCCGCCTGGACGGTCGACGGCATGGACGTACTGGCCGTCGAGGCGGCTGCGCGACGGGCGGCCGAATCCGTCCGGGCGGGCGGCGGCCCGCACTTCCTCGAAGCGCGGACGTACCGCTTCCGGGCTCACTCGATGTACGACCCGGACCGCTACCGGAGCAAGGAGGAGATAGCGCAGTGGAAGGCACGTGACCCCCTGGCCTGCCTGGAGGAGCGGATGCGTGCCGAGGGAACCCTGGACGACCCGGCGGGCAAGCGGCTGGAGGAGGACGTGTCCGCCGAGATCGACGCGTCCGTGCGCTCCGCGGAGGCCGCCCCGTACGAACCGGTCGCGGACCTGTTGCGGTTCGTGACGAGCACGACCGGGAGCACGAGATGAACGCGCGTCAGTCCGCCGGGAGCACGGCGACCGCCGGAAGCACGGCGACCGCCCGTACGACGTACCGGGAGGCCCTGCGGGAAGGGTTGCGCGAGGCCCTGCGCGGGGATCCCCGGGTCTTCCTCATGGGTGAGGACGTGGGCCGGTACGGCGGCTGCTTCGGGGTGAGCCTCGGCCTGCTGGAGGAATTCGGACCCGACCGGATCCGCGACACCCCCCTGTCGGAATCCGCATTCGTCGGGGCGGGCATCGGTGCCGCGCTGGGCGGCCTGCGGCCGGTCGTCGAGATCATGACCGTCAACTTCAGCCTGCTGGCCCTCGACCAGATCATGAACAATGCGGCCACCCTGCTGCACATGTCCGGCGGGCAGCTGAACGTGCCGATCGTGATCCGGATGACCACCGGGGCGGGGCGCCAGCTCGCCGCCCAGCACTCCCACAGCCTGGAGGGCTGGTACGCCCACATCCCGGGCATCCGGGTGCTCACCCCCGCGACCGTGGACGACGCCCGGCACATGCTGGCCGCGGCCCTCGACGACCCCGACCCCGTCGTGCTCTTCGAGCACGGGAGCCTCTACAACGAGGAGGGGGATCTGGACGCCACGATCGATTCCGTCGGCCTGGACTCCGCGGCGGTACGCCGTCCGGGCACGGATGTCTCCGTGGTCACGTACGGCGGGTCACTGCCCAAGGCCATGGCAGCCGCCGAAGCCCTGGCGGAGGACGGCATCAGCGCGGAGGTGGTGGACCTGCGGTCCCTGCGGCCCCTGGACGACGCGACGGTGCTGGAGTCCGTCGCCCGCACCCACCGGGCCGTGATCGTGGACGAAGGGTGGCGCAGCGGCAGTCTCTCCGCGGAGATCGCCGCCCGCATCATGGAGCGGTCCTTCTACGAGCTCGACGCCCCGGTCCAGCGCCTGTGCAGCCAGGAGGTACCGATCCCCTACGCACGGCAGCTGGAGGAGGCCGCTCTGCCCCAGCCCGCTTCCATCGTGGCAGCGGTCCGGCAGGCGGTGGCCTGACGTGGGCGAGTTCACCATGCCGTCCCTCGGGGCCGACATGGACGAGGGCACCCTCGTCGAGTGGCTGGTCGCGGAGGGAGCCGAGGTCGCACGGGGCGACGTCGTCGCCGTCGTGGAGACGGCCAAGTCGACGATCGAGGTGGAGTGCTTCGCTTCGGGAACGGTCACCGAGCTGCTGGTCGAGCCGGGCACGACGGTCCCCGTCGGAACGCCCCTGGCCGTCATCACCCCCACCGCGCCGGGACCGCCTCCCGTCACGCCCGGACCTGCCGCCGAGGCCCCACCGGCCACCCCCCTCGTCCGGCACCAGGCGGCCGACGAAGGAGTGGACCTCCAGGCCGTGCACGGCACCGGCAGGGGCGGCCGGATCACCCGGGCGGACGTGTCCCAGGCAGCACGTCCGGCGACGGGACGGATCGCGGCGTCGCCGCTCGCGCGACGCCTCGCCGAGTCACTGGGCGTCGACCTCACGACCGTGAAGGGCACCGGCAGCCGGGGCGCGATCAAGGCCGACGACGTCCGTGCCGCGTCCGGAACCGGCAGCAGCACACCCGGTTCCACCGTCTTCACCGAACAGGCTGCCGCAACCGGGCCGCCGCCCGCACCGGCCGCCGCGCGCGCCACCCGCGCGACGCCGTCTCCCGGCGATCGCCTGGCCATCGCCCGGCTGATGTCCCGGGCCAAGCGGGAGATCCCGCACTACTACCTGTCCACGACCATCGACCTCACCGAGGCCCTCGGCTGGATGCGGCAGCAGAACAGCACTCGACCGGTCCCGGCACGTTTCGTCCCGGTCGCGCTGATGCTGAAGGCAGTGGCACTGGCCGCGCGTGAGGTACCCGAACTGAACGGTCACTGGGCGGACGGCCGCTTCGTGCCCGCGACCGGTGTCCGCCTCGGTACGGCCGTATCGCTGCGCGGAGGCGGACTGGTGGCCCCGGCCCTGGCCGATGCCGACCGCATGCCCCTGCCGGAGTTGATGGCCAGCTTGAAGGACCTCGTTTCCCGGGCCAGGCACGGCAGGCTGCGTGCCTCGGAGACGGCGGACCCGACGCTCACCGTGACCAATCTCGGCGACCAGGGGGTCGAGTCGGTCTTCGGCGTGATCTATCCGCCCCAGGTGGCGATGGTGGGCCTCGGCCGGATCACCGACCGACCCGTCGCGGTCGACGGCATGCTCACCGTCCACCCGACCGTCACCGCGACACTGTCCGCCGACCACCGGGCCAGCGACGGAGCCACCGGCGCCCGCTTCCTCACCGCGCTCGACCGCCTGCTCCAGCATCCGGAGGACCTGTGACCCGCGACGAAGCCCTCGAAACGATCAAAGCCGTGATCGAGGAGGTCGTCCCCGGCGCCGACCTCTCCGCGGTGTCACCCGACGAGAAGTTCCGGGAGCGCCTGGAGATGGACTCCCTGGACTTCCTCACCTTCGTCGAGGTGCTCAGCGGACGGACGGGGCTCGCCCTGCCGGAACAGGACTACCCCTCGCTCACCACCCTTGACGGATGCGCGGACTACGTCGCCGCACGCACCGGGGGGACACGAGGAGACCCGTCGTAGACGGCGCAGGCTCCGGCCCCGTCGGCGCCCGTTCGGATCCCGGTCGGCCCTACTCCCCGTGGACGTGTGCAGCCAGGCTGGGAGAGCACGGTATCCAGCGGCTGGAGGAATCATGAAACACCTGCGCACCGTGAACGACGTCATGACGCACGCCGTGGTATCGGTCGACCGCGAAGCCACCGTCCACGACATCGTCGGAACCATGCGGCGGTGGGGTTTCAGCGCACTGCCCGTGCTGTCGGCCGAGGGCCGGGTCGTCGGCGTCGTTTCCGAGGCCGACCTCCTGGCCAAGGCCGCGACCGACCTCCTGTCGAAGGCGGAGGGCGCAGACGAGTCGCACACCGTGACCGCCGGGCAGCTGATGACCGTTCCGCCGGTGACCGTGCCCGGGGACGCCACGATCGCCGGCGCCGCCCGTCTGATGGCGAGAGGGCCCTTCAAGCGGCTGCCGGTGGTGGATGACGACGGCCGGCTCGTGGGCGTCGTCAGTCGCGGCGACCTTCTGAAGATCTACCTCCGCCCCGACGGGGACATCGCCGAGGAACTGCGGGAGCTGCTCATGGCGCAGCTGATCCCCGCCGGATCGGCGGTCGTGCACGTCCACGTCGACCACGGCGTCGTACGGCTGGAGGGCGAGGTGCCCGATCCGACGCTGGCGGACGTGCTCGTGCACATCGCGCGCGCCGTGCCCGGAGTCGTGGACGTCACGTCCCGCCTCCGCCCACGGCTGCCGGCCTGACCGCTGGAGAGGCACAGGTCGCCGTGCGACCGAGCCGCCTTCCGGCGGCTCGGCTCACCGGGTCGGCCGTTCAGGCGGCCGCGGCGAGTTCGCTGCTGATGTGGTGGGCCCAGGTCTGGATCCGCTCCGGGTTGCGGAAGTCGCCGCCCCTGCCGTGCCGGATCACCGCCTTCGCGATGAGACCCGGTGTGCTCGCGGTGATGCTGCCTCCGAAGGTGACGTGTTCGCGGGCTCCGAGCCGTTCCATCTGCCGGGCCACGGCCGGCACCGGCGGGATCTCGTGCTGCTCCGCGGAGCTGTCGATCGGGCCGCTGCTGAACAGCCAGACCGGGCGGTGCTTGAGGTAGTGCTCGTTGCGTTCCGCACAGTGCCGTGCCTTGCCGCTCCAGCGGCCGGCGTACAGGGACCCGCCGAGGACGACGGCGTCGAAGCCGCGGACGTCGTCCACGTCGTCCGCGGGGAGCACCACGGCATCCAGGCCGTCCTCGCGGAGGGTCCTGCCGATTTCCGCCGCGATCCCGGCGGTCGCGCCGTGCTTGCTCCCGTAGGCGACCAGGACCCTCTTGGCCGTCATGACGTCTCCCCCGTCTCCCCCGACTTCCCCGTCTCACCCGCCTCCTCCGTCTCCGTGCCCTGGGGGCGCTTGACGGGGATGCTGCGGCGGCCGGCGGGGGGTTCGGGCTCCATCGGTACGCGGACCGTGAGGATGCCGTCCTCGTACGCTGCTTCGACTCCCTCGGTGGGGATCCGGGGCAGGCGGACGCTGCGGCGGAAGAATCCGTAGCGGAACTCGGAGTGGTCCTTCTCCTTTGTGCTCTCGGTGTGCTCGGCGCTCACGGTGAGGGTGTCGCCGTCGACCGTGATCTCGATGTCCTTCTCGGGGTCCATCCCCGGCAGTTCGGCGCGGAGCGTGTACGTGCCTTCGTCGCTGGTCACCTCGATGGGGATCGGGTGGGCGTTGAGGGCCGGCCGCCACATCGGGAAGCGCGGGAAGTCGGCTCCGAACCAGTCCGTGAGGTCGGGGAAGAGGCTGCGCCTCCGCTCCATATGCGTGCCTGACATGGGGTGCTCCTGGATTTCCGGCGCCGTGTGACCGGCGCCTTCGTGCGGGCTTCCGTATCCACTCTCGTTCCGCCGCCACCCGGTCCGCTTGGGCCTGTCGGGGCAGCGACGGGGCCGTTCGGCCCCGGCTCAGGGTGTGGGAAGACCGGCCGGGGTGTGACACGCCGATGGGGGCAGGGGTTCGTCCGGCCCCGGCGCGGTCCCGGGTTGTCCAGCGCATTCTCCGCCTGCGCGGCACGCTGGAGGCATGTCGGATGTGACCACAACAGACCTGTACGAGGTCACGATGGCGATGTCGTACCTGGGCGAGGGCATGGACGCCGAGGCGACCTTCAGTCTCTTCGTGCGGGACCTGCCCCCGGGACGGGGCTTCCTCGTCGCCGCCGGGCTGGAGCCCGCCCTCGACTACCTGGCCCGGTTCGAGGTGACGGCGGACGACGCCCGCGTGTTCGCCGAGGCACTGCACCGGCCACCGGCGGATCTGGCTCCGCTGGTGGGCCTGCGGTTCGAGGGCGAGGTGCGCGCGGTCGCCGAGGGGCGGCTGGTCTTCGCCGGTGAGCCGCTGATGGAGGTGACGGCGCCCCTCCCCCAGGCCCAGCTCGTCGAGACGTACCTGCTCAGCCAGCTCTGCCACCAGACGGCCGTCGCCTCCAAGGCGGCACGCTGTGTCCTGGCCGCCCGGGGGCGGCCGGTGGTCGACTTCTCGTTGCGCCGCAACCACGGACCGCAGGCCGGTTTTCAGGCGGCCCGGCTCGGTGGGCTCGTCGGGTTCGCCGCGACCAGCAACGTCGACGCCGCAGTCAGACTGGGCCTGCCCGCCTCCGGCACCATGGCGCACTCGTACATCGAATCCTTCCCCTCCGAGGAGCAGGCGTTCCGGGCCTTCGCGCGCGCCCATCCCGGTCCCATCACCCTGCTCGTCGACACCTACGACACCGACCGGGGCGTGACGACCGCCGCCCGAGTCCTGGCCGGGCTACGGCGCGGTCCGGGCTGCGCGATCCGCCTCGACAGCGGTGACCTCGGAGAGCTGGCGCACCGCTCCCGCGCCCGGCTGGACGCCGCAGGCCTGCCTGACGTGAAGATCATCGCCAGCGGCGGTCTGGACGAGTACGCGATCGACGACCTGATCCGCTCCGGGGCTCCCGTCGATGTCTTCGCGGTGGGCACCCGCGTGGGTGTCGCCGCGGACGCACCGTATCTGGACGCCGCGTACAAGCTGGTGGCCTACGGCGGGCGGCCGGTGATGAAGCTGTCCTCGGCGAAGGCCACCGCTCCGGCGCCCAAGCAGGTGTACCGGTGGCCCGGGCGGGCAGACGTGATCGCCCTCCGGGACGAGGCGCGTCCGCCGGGCGCGGACCCGCTGCTCGGTACGGTGATGCGGAACGGCCGCCGGACCGGCCCGAGCGACTCCCTCACCGCCGCGCGCTCCCGCTTCGAGGCCGACCTCGACGCCCTTCCGCAGGAGGCCAGGCACATCCAAGACCCCCGGCCCCCGGCTCCGACGACCTCGAAGCAGCTGTCCCTGCTCACGGAGAAGGTGCGCAGACAGCTGCTCTCGGAATACGGGGGCGGCGGATTACGGGGGCACCGTGCCGGCGGCATCACCGATCGAGGCCGGCACGTGCCGTCCCGGAAGGTCAGCGGCACGCCACCCGTCGGCCCGTGAGCCGGACCGGGGTCAGCTTCATCCAGTGGCTACGGGTACCGCCCGCCCAGGGTGTGGAGTGGACCGCGTCGGCCAGGCGCTCGAGCTGGGCCGGGTCGGTCGCTTCCTGGAGCACCCCCACGGCAAGCACGCTCCACGCCCTGGCCGCCACCTCGTCGATCCGCTCCACCTCGAAGGCGGCCTCGCTGCCCGCGGCCCGTGCCAGCACCGTGTCGGCCGCAGTACGGAAGGTGACGTCCCCGGCGGCGATCAGGTAGTTCACGGGGTGGACGGCGGGACCCTCGGGGGTGAAGACGGCCACCCGGCCGATGCCCCGGACTCCGAGCAGCCGTCGGCACTCCTCCTCGTCCAGAGTGACCGGCCGAACGTCGGGGGCCATGGCGGGCGGCCCCGGATCGCGCTCGGAGCCCGTGCCGGCCAGGGCGTCGACGGTGGTGCCGAGCGCATCGGCGAGACGAGCGAGCGTCCCGATCGCCGGGAGGGCGACGTGCTCCTCCAGGCAGGCGACGTAGTGCGCGTCGGCGCCGCAGCGCTCTCCCAGCTCCTCGCGGCTCATGCCGGCCGCGGTTCGACGGGCGGCAAGCCGGCGCCCCAGGTCGGTCCGGCCTCCCGTCGTCCGGCCCTCGGGCTCGCGGGGTGGAGGGTCTCCCGGTCCACTGATGGTGGTCATGACGTCATCGCTCCTTCGGCTGCTCGGCCGCCGCGTCGTGCTGCGCTCCGTACGGGGGCGCTCTTCGTTTCCTTCCTCCGGTACCGCCGGGCCGACCCCCGGCCGGGCCGCCCCGCATCGGCCGGTCGGTCGGTCGGTCCCCAGTGCGTGCCGGTCGGTCGGTCCCCGAGCCTCTGCCCGCGCAGCCCGGTTGCCACGGGCCCCCTCAATGCAGTCGGAAGCCGGTGACCAGGCCGGGCGTGATCCGGATGGGACCGGAGAACGCGCCCTCGACCCAGGGCAGGAGGAGGTGCGCGTAGCGCTCCAGCTCGATCGGGTCGGTGACGGCGGTGGCGTAGCCGGTGGCCACCACGCCCCAGCCGACACGGGCTTCGGGATCGATGGTGTCGGCCTCGTACGCGACGACCACGCCCGTCCCTTCCTGCGCCTCCATCAGGGCTGCGAGCGTCGATCCGTCGTGGGGGCGGATGATGATGTCTCCGGCGTCGAGAACGTGATTGACCGGGCGTACGGCGGGCAGCGCGTGCCGGGTGAAGACGACGCGCCCCAGCCCTACGCTGCCGAGCAGCTCCAGCGCTTCCTCGGCGGCCAGCTCTTCCACCCGTCGCCCCGGCGCTTCGGCCGAGGACCGGGACGGGGCGTGGGCCGTGCCGAGCGGTTGGCTCTCCATCATCGGCGCCCCTCCGGTCGGCAGGCGAGCCGCCAGGACTCGGCCCGCGGTGGGCATCTCACTCTCGCGGGAACGTGGGGCCGGGGGCATGGCTGCGCAGCACCGCGAGCCGCCGCTCGTACTCCTCGTCGTCGATCTCGCCCCGGGCGAACCGCTCGGCAAGCAGGCCCTCGGCCCCCTTGCCGCGTCCGGAATCCGGGGCGGCTGCCCGTCCGTCCGCGCCCTCGCGCTTGAAGGCGCGGACCAGAAGCACTGCCAGCGCGACGATGAGAGCCCCGAGGATCAGCGCGGTGAGTGACATGGCGAACCATCCCCAGGCGCCCATGCCATGGCCGTTCCAGTACATCTCGCACCTGCCGGGTCGAAGGGGGCCGGCGGCCGTGGACGAGCCGTCTGCCTCCCAGCGTCTCGCTCTGCACGGATCCGGGCATAGGCCGTTCGGGACCGGGATGGGGGCCACAGGGCCCAAGCCGGAAATGCGCCCGCGCGCGAAGACTGGAGACGAACTCGATTCAGGAGGCCGTCCATGAGCGCCCCGTCACCCATCCGAATCGCCACGGCACTGCCCGCCGACTGCCGCACCCGCTTGATGGAGATGGCCCGGGAGGTGAACTTCGCCGAGGGGACCCGTCTCTTCCGCGAGGGCGGCCGTGCCGACCGGTTCTGGATCGTCCGGTCCGGCACCGTGACCCTCGACGTCCACGTGCCCGGTCGGCGCGCCGCGGTCATCGAGAGCCTCGGCGCCGGCGAGCTGGTCGGGTGTTCGTGGCTGTTCAAGCCGCATGCCTGGCGTCTGGGTGCCGAGGCGATGACCCCCGTGCGCGCCTACGAATTCGACGCGGCACGTGTACGCACGCTGATGGATGCCGATCCCGTCTTCGGCTCCGCCGTCGGCCACTGGGTCGGGCAGGTCCTCGCCCACCGCCTGCAAGCCACCCGGATCCGCCTGCTCGACCTGTACGCCCCCTACGGCAGCGGCAGCAGCCTGTGAAGCCCACGTGACCGGTACCCGGCCTCGCGGGGAGCGGCGCCGGTCGGTCACAGGCCCGACGAGGTCAGGGGGACCTCCCACTCCAAACAGGTACCGCGCGTGCCCTCGCCCCGTGCAGCGGCCTCCATCCGGCCTCCGAGTTGCACGGCGCGCTCGGCGAGATTGCGCAGTCCGCTGCGCCGACCGCCCTCCGCCAGGCCGATGCCGTCGTCCGTCACCGTGACGGTCAGTACGCCGTCCGCCGCGACGATGGCGACCTCCACGCGGGTGGCTTCGGCGTGCCGGGCGACATTCGTGAGGGCCTCGCCGAGTACGGCGAGGACCTCGTCGGCCACGGCCGGCGGTACATCGGTGTCGATCAGCCCTTCCATGCGCAGGGCGGGGGCGAAGCCGAGTCCGGCCGAGGCCTCGTCCAGGGTCTGGACGGCCCGGGAGCGCAGCTTCGAGCCCGTGGCGGGGGTCTCGTGCTCGCGCAGCCCGAAGATGGTCGATCGGATGATCTTGATGGTGGCGTCGAGGTCGTCGACCGCCCGGGCGAGCCGTTCGGATGCCTCCGGGTGCTCGACCAGCCGCTGGGCGCCCTGGAGGGTCATACCGGTGGCGAACAGGCGCTGGATGGCGAGGTCATGGAGGTCGCGGGCGATGCGGTCGTGGTCCTCCAGCATGCTCACCTGTTCGGCGTCGCGGCGGCGGTCGGCCAGTTCCAGGGCCATGGCCACCTGCCCGGCAAAGCCGGGGAGGGCGGCGACCTCCGCGGTGGCGAACACCGCGCGGCCGCGGCGCCTGGCCAGGATCAGGACGCCGCTGAGCTTCTCCTTCGTGCTGACGGTGACGGCTACGGCCGGGCCGCAACCCTTCCAGCGTTCCGGCTGCACGGTGACGTTCCCGTCGGTCTCCATGTCCTTGACCGTGATCAGACCGTCCTGGGCGAGGGCGGCTTCGGCCAGGGTGCCCTGGGTGCTGGGCAAGACGATCCCGCGGTGCGCTTCGGCTCCCTCCCCCGAGGCGAGGGAGCCGCGCAGTTCGCCGGCGGGTCCGAGGAGGTAGAGCACACCCGTGTCGGCGCTGGTCATGTCCTTGGCCCGCTCCAGCATGCCTTCGAGGACCTCGTCCTCGGAGGCTCCGGACAGCAGGGCACTGGTGATCTCGGAATTGGCCGCCAGCCAGCGCTCCCGCAGACGCACCTCCTCGAAGAGACGGGCGTTGTCGATCGCGATGCCAGCGGCGATGGCGAGGGTGGACAGGAGTGCCTCGTCTTCCTCGTCGAAGTCTGCGCCGCCTCGCTTCTCGGTGAGGTAGAGGTTGCCGAAGACCGCGTCGCGGACCCGGACGGGGACGCCGAGGAAGGAGTGCATCGGCGGGTGGTGGGCGGGGAAGCCGTAGGAGGCGGGGTGCTCCGAGATCTCGGACAGCCTCAGGGGCTGCGGGTTGCGGATCAGCTCGCCGAGGATGCCGTGGCCGGAGGGCAGGTCGCCGATCTGTGCGCGGAGGTCGTCGCTGATGCCGACGGGCAGGAACTCGGCGAGTCTTTCGTCGTCGCCGATCACACCGAGCGCGCCGTACTCGGCGTCCACCAGGACCACGGCGGCTTCGACGATGCCGCGCAGGACCTGGGGCAGGTCCAGTGCCCGGCCGACCGACATGACGGCTTCGAGGAGGCCGTTCAGCCGGTCCCGGGTCCCCCTGATCTCGTCGATGCGTACCTGGAGCTCTTCGAGCAGCTCGTCCAGCCGCAGCCGCGGCACACCGCTCCCGGCAGGCCGACCGCCTGCGCTCATGTCCCACCTCCGGCCGACAACGACGGTGAGAGGACCACATGTCCACCGTAGCTCCGGCAGGAGGGGGCCTCCCGTCCAGCCGGGAGCTACTGATCCGATCGGCTTCCCGCGGCGGGGCGTGCCGCCCCTTCGTGCAGGTGCCGGACACGGGCGTCGGGGCCCGGGAAGAACACGCTGGTGCGGCCGGTGTCGGACCAGCGCACGTCGTACGGCGGGGTGCCGTCCTGGTGGTGCAGGGCGACGACTTCCCCGTCCCGGCCCGGCTTGCCGACGGTCGGGCCGCCTACGACGATCTGGTCGCCCACCTCTGCGTGGATCCCGGGCCCGTGTCCCGGTGCGTACGTGTTCATGGTCAAGCCTTTCTGCGGAACGCGCCCCGCAGGAGCCGGGCGGCGACGAAGGCTGCGAGGGCTGCGGCCGAAGCGAGCCAGACACCGGTCCAGCCCACGGGCTCGGTGTCCAGCAGAGACTGCAGGACGGGCAGGTGCAGGGCGGCGATCGCCAGCACGGCGGATCCGGCCACGGAGGCCGGGAGGAAGAGGTTCGCCCGGGTCAGCAGGCGGGCCCGCAGGCCCAGGGCCACACCCAGCTGGGCGCCGAGCAGGGCCAGGAAGAGCACGCTCTGCCAGGGCAGGCCGATGGCGCGGGCGGCGACGCCGGCGATCAGGCTGACCGCCGTCACGGCCGCGGCCAGGGCGAGGAGGCGCTGCCACACTCCGGCGGCGAGGATGTGCTGGCCGGGCGGCCGGGGCGGGCGGCGCATGGCCTCCGGTGAGACGGGCTCCGCGCCCATGGCCACACCCGTCAGGCCGTGCGTGAGGAGGTTGATCCACAGGATCTGCCCCGCGCGGAGCGGCAGGGGCAGACCGAGCAGCGGGCCGATCAGCATCACCAGGATCTCGGCTGCTCCGCCGGCCATGGCGTAGACGAGGAAGCGGCGGATGTTGTCGTACACCCGGCGCCCTTCTTCGACGGCCTTGACCACGGTGCCGAGCTGATCGTCGGTGAGGACGAGGTCGGCGGCCTGTCGGGCCACCTCGGTACCGCGGGCGCCCATGGCGACGCCGATGTCGGCCTGGCGGAGGGCGGGGCCGTCGTTGACCCCGTCGCCGGTCATGGCGGTGACGGCGCCGCGGGCCCGCCAGGCGCGGACGATGTCCAGCTTCTGCTGCGGGTCGGTACGGGCGAAGACCCGTACGCCGGTCAGGTCGGTGTCCGGGGCGGCTGCCAGCTCGGGTCCGGTGAGGACCTCCCCGCCGGCGCCGTCCTGGACGAGGCCGGTGCGCTCGGCGATGGCACGTGCTGTGGCCGGGTGGTCGCCGGTGATCAGGACCGGGGTGATGCCCGCTTCCCGGCAGGCGGTCAGGGTCGCGGCGGCAGCGGCCTTCGGCGGGTCGCTGACGGCGATCAGGCCGAGCAGGCGCAGGCCCTGCTCGGCCTCGGCGGCCGGCAGGTGCCACTGGAGCCGCTCGATGCCTGCCACGGCCAGGACGCGGAACCCGTGGGCGGCCAGCGCGGCAGCCTGCTCGCGGGCCTGGTCCAGCAGTTCGGGCGGCTCGGCGAGCACCCGGGGAGTGAGGACGGCCTCGGGGGCTCCCTTGAGGCAGACCAGCACGTTTCCGTCGGGCAGGTGGTGCAGCGTGGTCATGCGCTTGCGGAGGCTGTCGAAGGGGGCTTCCGCGATCCGGGGACAGGCCTGGTGCAGCTCGGCCTGGTCCGGGCAGCCGGCTTTGGCAGCGGCTGTCAGCAGTGCTGCCTCCATGGGATCGCCCACGGCCGTCCAGGCGTCCGATCCGGGCCCGGGCGGCTTGAGGCTCGCGTCGTTGCACAGGGCCGCCGTGGTGAGCAGCTCCCGCAGCGGGCGGAGCTGTTCGGGCGTCAAGGAGTGCCCTGCCCGAGTGAGCTTCCCCTGCGGCTCGTAGCCGCTGCCGGAGACGTCGGCGCCGCCGGAGGGCGTCCACAGCTGCTGGACGACCATGCGGCCCTCGGTGAGGGTGCCGGTCTTGTCCGTGGCCAGCACGCTCACCGAGCCCAGTGTCTCGACGGCGGGCAGGCGGCGGACGAGCGCGCCCCGGGCCGCCATACGGCGGGCCCCGAGGGCGAGAGCGAGGGTGACCACGGCCGGCAGGGACTCGGGCACCGCGGCGACGGCCAGGCTGATGGCGGTGACGGCCATCGTGCTCGGCGCGAGACCGCGCAGCAGGCCCAGGGCGAAGAACAGCACGCACAGGGCGATGGTGACGGCAGCCAGGATGCGCCCGAGGGAAGCGAGCCGGCGCTGGAGCGGGGTCGGCTCGTGGCCCCCGTCGAGCAGGGCGGCGATCCGGCCGAGGGCACTCGCCGGTCCGGTGGCCGTGGCGGTGGCGGAGCCCCGGCCGCGGACGACGACGGTGCCGGCGCTCACCGTCCCGCCCGGAGCCTTGTCGACGGCCTCGGATTCACCGGTGAGCATCGATTCGTCCATCAGGAGCGCGGACGCCTCGGTCAGGTCGGCGTCCGCGGCGACGATGTCGCCCTCGCCCAGCAGCAGGGTGTCCCCGGGCACCACGAGTGCGGCGGCAACCTCGTGCGCGGCTCCGTCGCGCAGCACCCGGGCGTGGGGGGCCGAGAGAGCGGAGAGCGCGGCGACGGCGCGGTCCGCCCTGACCTCCTGGGCGACCCCGACGGTGGTGTTGACGACGATCACCAGGCCGATGACCACGGCGTCCGGGTGGTCCCCGATCGCGATCGTCAGCAGTGCGGCACCGAGCAGCACCATGATCAGCGGATCGCGCAGCTGTGCGAGCACGCGGCGGTACAGGGGCGTCGGCCGGGGTGGTGGCACCTCGTTGCGGCCGTGGCGGACCAGCCGGCGTTCGGCTTCGGCCTGCGTCAGCCCCCGTTGTTCCTGGGCGCGGGCGGCCGGTGTGTCGGTGGTGCGGCTGGTCATGTCTGTCTCATTCGGTCGGGATGGTGATCACCGGGCAGTGCGCACGGTGCAGCAGACCGTGCACGACGGATCCGAGGCGCATGCCGGTGTAGCCGCCTCGGCCGCGACGGCCCACGACGACGGCCAGAGCGTGCTCGGCCGCCCGGGCCAGCTCCTCCACCGGATGGCCCACGAGTACCTCGTGGGTGAGGCGCACGTCGGGATACTTCTCCGAGAGCCCCGCGGTGGTCTCGGCCAGCAGGGCTCGCTGAGCCCGCAGGGCGACTTCCTCGTCGTGCAGCAGGAACACCGGCGGCTGCCACACCGAGACGGCCCGCACGGCCGCGCCGCGCAGATCGGCCTCGTCGAGGGCGAACCCGAGCACGGTGGCCGAGGCGGCGCTGCCGTCGATTCCGGCGACGATGTACGGCGGCTGCTGGGTGGTGTGCTCGGCGTCGCCCACGACGACGACCGGGCAGGGGGCCTGTGCGGTCACCGGGACCACGAGCGATCCGGCGCCGACCACCTCCGCGACCCGGCCGAGGTGCCGGGAACCGAGCACGACCATGCGGGCCTGCCGGGCCGCCTCGGCGATGACGGGGGCGGGGAAGCCACCGCGCAGGTCGCCGGCCACGGCCAGCTCGGGATGGCGTGCGTGGACCCAGTCACGTGCCTGCTGAAGTCTCTCGGCCCCGGTTCGCCGCAGGGCGACCTGCCCCGGGGTGTCGTCGCCGTGGTGGGTGTCGTGCGGGGGTGGCACGGCGAGCACCAGGCGCATCGGGAGGCGGCGCCGGTACGCCTCGTCGGCGGCCCAGGCCAGGGGAAGGTGCCACTCCCGGACCGGGTCGATGCCCACGAGGACGTCACGCGCATCTGCCCGGCGGCCGGTCATGACGGGCTCCCGGAGTCGGTGCCCTCGCGGGGGATGAGGAGCACGGGGCAGTCTGCGTGGTGGAGCACGCTGTGCGTGGCCCTGCCCAGGTTGCGGCCGAGTCCGAGCAGGGAGGGGGCCCTGCGGCCGCCCATGACGAGCAGGTCGGCACGGCGGGACGCCTCGACGAGCACTCCGGCCACGGATGTGCTCTTCTGCGCGTCGCTTTCGACGGTCAGGTCGGGGAACTCGTCGCGGATCGCGTCCGTGACGGCCTCCAGGGCTGCGGCGCGTTCCCCGGCGGTCTCGTCGAGCAAGGTCACCGCATTACCGGGGGACTGGAAGACGGGCCACACGTGCAGCAGTCGCAGGGACGCCTTGCGCAGCTCGGCCTCCTGAGCGGCGTACCGGGCGCACACGAGGTCGTCCGCGTCACGGACGGCGGCGAGGACGGTTCCCCGCTCCTCGGTCCCGTCGATGCCGCGGACCACGATGACCGGGGTCCTGGCACCGGCGGCCGCTTTGAGGCCGACGGAACCGAGCATGAGCGAGTTGAAGCCGCCCAGGCCGCGGCTGCCCACGACGATCGTGCCGTGCAGGCCGCCGGCCCGGTGCAGGGTGGTGACGGCATCCGAGCGGCTGAACTCGGCGGTCACGAGCAGACCGGGGTACTCGGCAGCCACGGCCTTCGCCGTGTCGTCCAGGATCTCCCGGCCCGCGGCACGGACCTTCTCGATGGTCTCCGCCGACACGTACAGGGCCCTGCCGTCGGTGTCGGCACCGTAGACGATGTGCAGGGGGCAGCTGCGGCGTACGGCCTCCCCGGCGGCCCACAGGGCAGCGCGCCGAGCGGGCTCCGAGCCGTCCACACCGACGGTGACCGAGCTGGTGTCCGGGGTACGGATGGTGCTTTCCACTGTTACTCCCAACCCAGAAACCGACGGGGACACCACCCACGCTGACATCCGCGGTGTCTTGGGAAGAGGGCCGCACGGGACCGCAGCCGGGCCCAAAGGTCCCCATCGGTCCGGCGCGGGCCCCGTACCGCCCTGGTCCGGGGTCCTTCCGGGCCCGGGACGGGACCGTTCGGCCCTCGATTCCCCCTCCGCTCCGGCGGAGGGTGAGTGGCACAGCCACACGGGGCATCGGCCTCGCGTGACCCGGCACAGCAGGAGGGCCCCATGAAGCACGTCCCGATCCGCTGGGCGGCGGTGCTCCGGTGAGGCTTCCGGCGGCCGGCGTGCGTGCGTTGCTGCGCCCGGACGCCGAGATGCGCCGACGCGTCGACGCGGTCCTCGGAGACGTCGCGGGTGTATCGGCCGACGAGGTCGAGGTGCACGTCGTGGACGGCATCGTCACCCTGGACGGCAGGATGCGACACCAGAGTCAGCTGCCCGTACTGCTCGGCCTCGTCGAACGGCTCGACGGAGTCGTGGCCGTCGCCTCGCGTGTCACGGCCCGCTCCGACGACACGGTGAGCACCCATGCCGGGCACAGCCGCCACGCGATGCCGTGGTGACGCCCGGTCCACCGCCCGTCTGGAGGAGCCCGTCAGTATGAAGAACCACGTGACAGTCGGGGTCGACGGCTCCGCGGAGAGCCGGGCGGCGGCGCGCTGGGCCGCGCGGGAAGCCGTCTTGCGGCAGGTGCCGCTGCGGGTCGTCCACGCCGTCGACTGGCCCCTGGACCCGGTACTTCCCGGCCTGGGCAAACAGGGTGCGGACCGGTGGGCGGACCAGGCCCTGACCGAGACGGCGCAGGAACTGCACCGGCGCCATCCGCACCTGGAGATCACGACCCGCTGCCCGACGGCACGGCCGGCGGCTGCCCTCGCCGCCGAGGCCGCAGACGCCGCGCTGCTGGTCCTGGGCTCACGCGGCCTGGGCGGTCTGGTCGGTTTCCTCATCGGCTCGGTGGCGCTGTCCACCGTGGTCGCCACCGACACCCCGGTCGTCCTCGTCCGCATGGCCGACGACCCGGACGGGCCCGGCACCGGCATCGTCGTCGGTGTCGACATCCACGAGGCCTGTGACCGGGTACTCGCCTTCGCCTTCGAGGAGGCGGCCCGGCGCGGCTGTCCGCTACGGGCAGTACACGGCTGGAAGATGCCTCCCGCCTACTCCTACGTCCCCCTCTTCGACCCGGACAACGAACGGGAGATCGGTCAGAGCGTCACGCACATGGTCGACGACATGCTGCTGCCCTGGCGGCACAAGTTTCCGGGCGTGGACGTCACCCACAGCGTTTTCAGGGGAACCGCAGGGGAGCACCTCGTCGCTGCTTCCCGGGGTGCTGGGCTGGTCGTGGTGGGGCGCCGCCTGCGGCGCTCACCCCTCGGCGCCCACGTGGGCCCGGTGGCCCACGCGGTGCTTCACCACGCGTCGGCACCCGTCGCCGTCATCGCCCATGACTGAACCGGTCCGCAGGTCCGGTTCCGAGGAGTCCGAACCCGACGGGCCCGACAGTCCCCGGACACCAGGAGTTCCTTCACGGAGGCAAGGCCATGAAACACCTGCGCACGGTCGATGACGTCATGACACACGCCGCGATGTCCGTGGACCGCAGCACCGCGTTCAAGGACATCGTGGAGACGATGCGGATGTGGAACGTCAGCGCCCTCCCCGTTCTGTCCGAGGACGGACGGGTGGCCGGTGTCGTCTCCGAAGCCGACCTGCTGCTCGGGGAACAGGACACCGACCCGGACCGCGCGACCACCGCGGGGCAGCTGATGACCCGCCCGGCCGCGACGGTGAGGAAGGAGGCCACCCTCCGTGCCGCGGCACGCCTGATGGCGCGGCGCCATCTCAAGCGCCTGCCCGTGGTCGACGGCGACGGCCGCTTGGTCGGTGTCGTCAGCCGCGGCGACCTGCTGAAGGTGTACCTGCGTCCGGACGCGGACATCGGCACCGAAATCCGTGAGTTGATCACGTACCAGCTGATCCCGCACGGCTCCGCCGAAGTCCACGTGCACGTCTCCAGCGGCATCGCCTACCTGTACGGATCCCTGCCGGATCCCACGCTGGAAGACGTCGTGGTCCGCGCCGCCGGCACCGTGCCGGGCGTCGTGGACGTCAAGGCCGACTTCACGGTCCCGGCAGCAGCCTGAGGGGGAGACCGCCATGAGGCACCGCAGCGTCGCAGACCTGATGACGCCCACTGCCGTCACGGTCCGCCCCGCCACGGCGTTCAAGGAGATCGCCCGGCTCCTGCAGGAGTTCGACATCACCGCCATGCCCGTCGTGGACGAGACCGGGCGCCCGGTGGGCGTCGTGTCGGAAGCCGACCTGCTCTGTCGGCGCACTGTCGGCAGTGCCCCGACAGCCGAGGACCTCATGACGAGCCCGGCCGTCACCGGCCGCCCCGAGTGGAGTGTGGTTCGCGCGGCCCGGGTGATGCAGCGGCACGGGGTCAAACGCCTGCCGGTCGTCGACACGGACGGTCGAGTGATCGGGGTGCTCAGCCGCAGCGACCTGATCCGGCTGTTCCTCCGACGCGACCGCGCCATCCAGGAGGAGATCGTGGAGGACGTCCTGGCCCGTACCCTGCGCATTGCTCCTTCTTCGATCACCGTCGACGTGGACGACGGGCAGGTGACGCTCAGCGGCACGGTGCCCCGGCCCGAAGTGCTGCCCGTGGTCGTCCGGCTCTGCCAGAGCGTCGACGGAGTCGTGGACGTCGACAACCGGCTGACCTGTGTCCCGGCCGCCGACGCCGACCGTGTCTGAGGAGGAGCGAAGGAGCGGACAGTCCCCGGTCGGGCCGACCGGGCCCACCCGGCATTCGCACACGGCAGAGCCTGAGAGCAGCCGTGTATCCGACCCGAGGAGGACCATCATGTCGCACCGGATCACGGCAGGCCTGGACGGATCGGACGCGGACCGCGCCTGTGCCGACTGGGCGGCCGAGGAAGCCGAACTGCGCGGCGCCGACGTGGACCTCGTCCACGTCGAGGACTGGCCGCTCTCCGCGCCCTTCGCCGTACCCCTGCCCGAATCCCGCCGAAGTTGGACCGAGGGCCTCCTGGCCCGCGCCCGGCAGCGACTGGCGCGCGAGCACCCCGCGCTGGCCATCAGCACCCGCCGGATCGACGGCCTCGCGACGGCCGACGCCCTCGCGTCCGCCGCCGCGGACGCGGACCTCCTGGTCCTCGGCTCACGCCGGCTCGGCGCGGTCGCCGGGTTCTTCATCGGATCCACCGGTTCGGACACCATCCCCAGGACCGAGACGCCCGTCGTCCTCGTACGCGCGGCAGCCGAGAGCCCGGACGGCCCGGCAGAGCCGGCGGGCGGCGACGGGCCGGTGGTGGTCGGAGTGGACCTCCGGAGCAATTGCGACCGGCTGTTCGCCTTCGCCTGCGAGGAAGCCCACCTGCGCTCCTGCCCCCTCGTCGTCATCCACGGCTGGTCCCCACCGCCCATGCTCGCCTACGTTCCCACCCTCGATCCCGGCGTCGAGGAGGAGATCGCCGACAGGCTGGAAGCCAGGCTCCGGGAACTGCTGAGCCCTTGGGCACGGAAGTACCCCCGGCTCGTGATCGACTCACGCGCCGTCATCGGACAGCCCGCCGTACAGATCCTCGAAGCGGCATCCGGCGCCGCGCTCGTCGTCGTCGGTCGGCGCATCCGCCGCTCGGCCCTCGGCACCCACATCGGCCCCCTCACCCACGCGGTGATGCACCACGCCACCTCCCCGGTAGCCGTCGTGGCGCACGACTGAGGACGCACGGACAGGAGCCGTCCCGTGACCGTCGTCGCCCGGCTCGCCGGCGACGACGGTCACCGCGGCCCACGCTTCCGGTCTGCCCCGGTGGCCGAGGGCCTGCCCGCTCACGGACGGGTTTCGGCGGCCTCCATGTCGCCCTGGGCGAGACGCTTCAGCTGCGCACTGAGGTCTTCCATGGCTCGTGCTGCGGCGAGCTCGTCACCGATCTCCGGTACGTCCGCGTCCGCGGGGTTGCAGTGCGCGGTGCCGTGGCCGGTGAGCTTCGTGGTGCCGGTGTCCAGCTCGACGCGGACCTTGGTCGTGCGGTCTTCCTCGAACAGGTAGACGCGGGTCTTCCACTCGCCGGTGTGTGACATGGCGTTCCTCCGTTGTGGGTTCAGGGGCCGCGGTGCCGGAGCGGGGGCGCGTAGACGAGCGCCACGGTGGCCGTCTGCGGGCAGTACGACGGCCTCCAGCCCGTCCTCGCGCAGGGTCCGGCCGATCTGCTCGGCGATGCCGGCCGTGGCGCCGTCCTTGGTCCCGTACGCGACCAGGGCTCCCTTGGTGGTCATGTCGGGCCCCCTACCTGCGCTCCTCGGCCGCCGCCACGTGCTGCTTGACGGCGGCGAAGCTGTCCGGGGCCACGGATATGGAGTCGATCCCGACGTGGACGAGGAATGCTGCGAAGGCAGGATCGTCGCTGGGACGCTGACCGCACAGGCCCACGGGTCGCCCCGCGGCCTGGGCCCGCGGGACGAGGGTGCCGATGAGGCGGGTGACTGCCGGGTCGTTCTCGTCGAAGACGTGGGCGAGGGCTTCGGAGTCGCGGTCGACACCGAGAGTGAGCTGGGTGAGGTCGTTACTGCCGATGGAGAATCCGTCGAATCGCTCGGCGAAGTCCTCCGCGAGAACGATATTGGCGGGGATCTCGGCCATCACGTAGACCTTGAGCCCGTTCTCGCCGCGGCGCAGTCCCTCCTCGGCCATGACGGCGAGGACCTTGTCGGCCTCTTCGAGGGTGCGGCAGAAGGGGATCATGACGATGACGTTGGTCAGGCCCATCCCGTCGCGGACGCGGCGCAGGGCCCGGCATTCGAGGGAGAAGCCCTCGCGGTAGCCGTCGCTGTAGTAGCGGCTGGCGCCCCGCCACCCGATCATCGGGTTCGGCTCCACCGGCTCGAAGGGCCGGCCGCCGAGCAGCTTGGCGTACTCGTTGGTCTTGAAGTCGCTGGTGCGGACGATGACCGGGGCGGGCCACCGGGAGGCGGCGATCCGGGCGATGCCGTACGCCAGGCGGTCGGTGAAACAGCGGGTGCGGTCGAGGTGTCCCTCGGTGAGCTGATCGACGGCGCAGCGCTCGGCGGAGTCCAAGCGCTCTGGGTGCAGCAGGGCCATGGGGTGGACCTTGACCTGGTGGGCGACGATGAACTCCAGTCGGGCCAGGCCCACCCCGTCGGCAGGCAGCCGCCACCAGCGGAAGGCCGCTGACGGGTCGGCGAGGTTGAGCATGACCCGGGTCCGCGTGGCGGGCAGCGCGGCGAGGTCCGTTTCGGTCTCCTCGTACGGCACCAGGCCCGCGTACACCTTGCCGCGGCTGCCTTCCGTGCACGAGACGGTCACGGGGGCGCCCTCGCCCAGGACGTCGGTGGCGTTCCCGGTACCGACGACGGCAGGAACGCCGAGTTCCCGGCTGACGATCGCGGCGTGCGAGGTGCGGCCCCCGTGGTCCGTGACGATGGCTGCGGCCCGCTTCATGATCGGTTCCCAGTCGGGGTCGGTGACCGGGGTGACGAGCACGGCGCCCTCGGGGAAGCGGTCCAGGTCCACGGGGGTCTCAAGGCTGCACACGGGGCCGGCACCGATGGCCTCGCCGACTGCGATGCCTTCCGTGAGGGCGTCGCCGGGCGTGCCGGTGAGGCGGCAGCGGCGCAGAGTGGTCGCACGTCGGCGGGACTGTACGGTCTCCGGGCGGGCCTGGACGACCGCCAGGTCGCCGGTGATCCCGTCCTTGGCCCACTCAAGGTCCATCGGGCAGCCGTAATGCTCCTCGACGGCGACGGCCCACCGGGCGAGCCGGCACACCTCGGCGTCGGTCAGGACTCGTCGGCCCTGCTCCTCGGCGGTGGTGTCGACGGTATCGGTCAGTCCGCGTGCAGCGTAGACGGCCTTGCAGCGCTTGGCCCCGATGCGCACGTCGATGACGGGGTTCAGGGCAGGGTCCTTGAGACCGGGCTTGAAGACGGTGTACTCGTCGGGGTCGGTCTGACCGCTGACGACGGTCTCGCCGAGCCCCCAGGCCGCGCTGACCACCACGACCTCCGGGAATCCGGTCTCCGGGTCGAGGGTGAAGATCACCCCGGCGCCGGCGAGGTCCGAGCGGACCATCACCTGGACACCGACGGACAGCGCGACCCGCAGATGGTCGAAGCCCATCCGCTCGCGGTAGTCGATGGCCCGGTCGGTGTAGAGGGAGGCGTAGCACCGGTGCACGGCCTCAAGAAGAGCCTCGGTGCCGCGCACGTTCAGGTACGTCTCCTGCTGGCCGGCGAAGCTGGCCTCCGGGAGGTCCTCTGCGGTGGCGCTACTGCGTACGGCCACCTCCGGATCAGGCCTTTCCAGTGCGCGCCCGAGGTCCTCGTACGCGGCGGCGATCGCGTCCCGCAGCGCCTCGGGCAGCGGCTCGGCCATGATCAGCGAGCGGATTCCCGCTCCCACGTCCTCGAGCGCCACGCCGTCGTGGAACCGGTCGAGCTGCTGCTGGATGCGGGTGCGCAGCTCGTGTCCGTCGAGCAGTTCGCCGTAGGCCTCTGCGGTCGTGGCGAAGCCGGGCGGCACGGTCACGCCGGCCGAGGCGAGCCGGCCGGTCAGCTCGCCCAGTGAGGCGTTCTTCCCGCCGACGCGGCCGACGTCGCCGAGGCCGAGCCGGGTGAACGGTATGACGCGTCGCGTGTCTTCCATGGCTTCCTCCGGTGCCTGCGTCGCGGCGGGGGCTCAGTACGGCAGGGTGCGGCCGGACGGCGTGCGCAGGTCCAGCGGTGCGGGTCTGCGGGGCTGCTTCGGCCGGGACTGGATCCTTGTGCGCCGCATCGTGGCCACCTTCTTGGGGAAGCGACGCCGGTATGGCGTCCGGGTTCCGGGATCACGCCGCCGGCTTCTTCCAGGCGGCAGCGTGGCGGGCCGCCGTGGCCAGGAGCACCCCGTCCGTGTCGAAGACGACCGCGCGGACGGCGCCCATCAGCCGTGCACCACGCGGCGGCCGGTGAGCCGGACGGGGGTGAGCTTCATCCAGTGGGTGCGCTCGCCGCCGGCCCACGGGTGGGACCGGCCTTCGGCGTTCAGGTGCCGCAGTTCGCCGGCGTCGGTGACGGCCGCGAGTTCGCCGACGGCGAGGACGCTCCAGCCTTCGGAGGTCACGTCGTCGATGCGGTCGATCTCGAAGGCGGTCTCGGTTCCCGCCGCTCTGGCGGCAACGGCGTGCGCATGCGTACGGAAGGCGATGCCGGTCCCCGTGACCAGGTAGTTGACGGGCAGGACGGCCGGGCCGTCGGGGGTGAAGACGGCGATGCGGCCCACGCCGTGCGTGCCCAGCAGCCGCCGGCACTCGGCCTCCTCCAGCGCTGCGAGCGAGGTGTCGCGCCGGCCGGTGGACCGGCCGGGGACCCGGTCGGCGCTCGCGCCGGTCAGGTCGTCGACCGTGACGCCGAGGGCGTCGGCGACGCGGACGAGGGTGCCGATGGACGGCGAGGCCGCGTGCTCCTCCAGGTAGGCGATGTAGTTCGCGTCCGCTCCGCACTGACGGCCCAGCTCCTCACGGCTCAGGCCGAGGGACTCGCGGCGGGCCGCCAGGCGGCGGCCGAGGTCGGTGCGTCCGCCCGTACCGCCGGACGGCCGATGTGGGGTTCGCGGGCTGCTCGTCATGGCGATCACTGCTCCTGAGGTGGCACGGCGAACCGTCTCGCCGGGGTGTATGTGCCGTCGAGGACGCCTACCTCCTACGAGGTCGAGGTCGGGATCGGGAGGATGCCCGCGAACAGGGCCGCCTCGTTGCCCGGGTTCCGGCCGGGGGTCACGTCGGGCACGTCGCCTTTGACCAAGTGGTCCGGCACGTGCCGCCGGCCGGTCCGTTCCGGCCCGTCGGGGACCGGTCCCTTCACAGCCCGGCCTCCTCTCTGCTCTACGGAAGTGTCAACGCCAGGCTGTCCCTCCTTCTCTCTGCCGCGCTTGGGCCGGTCGGGCCCGACGAGGGACCGGTCGGGCCCTCCGCCGGGCGGAGTCGGATGCGATGGTTGAGATCGGCATCCGTTCCGGAAGAAGGGCTGCTGCCATGCCGCCGTCCCGTGGTTCCGCCCGTCCGGCCCTGCTGCCCTCCTCGGCGGTGTGCGGACGGTCACCGGCAGCACGTTCCTCGTCGAGAGGGACCACACCCGGATGCTCGTCGACTGCGGGCTCTTCCAGGGTGTCGCGGACCCGCGCCGCCGCAACCGGGCCGAGCGGCCCTGCGACGCCGCCGACATCCACGCCGTCGTCGCCGCCCTCCGCAGCGACAGCACCCGTCCGCACCACGTACCCGTCCACATCGACAGCCCCGTGGCCCTGGCCGCCCTCGGCGTCTACCGCCACGCCGTACGGGCCCGCTCCCCCGAGCTACGGCCCGAGCAGCGGACCGGCGGTCATCGTCTCCTCCGCCCGCGCCCGGCTCCTCGACCTGTTCGCACCCCACGGCAGCGGATCACCACTCGCCCACGCACGCTGAGGACCGCCATGATCTCCACCCCGTACACCGTCGCCGACGTCATGACCACCAGGGTCATCGCCGTCACCCCGTCGACCGGCTTCAAGGACATCGCCGCCGCGATCGAGCGGTGGAAGGTGACCGCCCTCCCCGTCATCGAAGGCGAAGGCCGCGTCGTCGGCGTGGTGTCCGAAGCGGACCTCCTGCCCAAAGAGGAGTTCCACGAGCACCGCCCCGGAATGATCGAGCAGATGCGCCGCCTCGGCGCCACCGCCAAGGCCGGCTCCACCCGCGCCGAGGACCTCATGACCACCCCTGCGATCACCATCCGCCCCGACGCCACCCTCCCCCAGGC